>NZ_JAMPKY010000005.1:0-300000 GCF_039962255.1 Leptolyngbya subtilissima AS-A7
ATCAGGATGTTGTGCTCAGCCTGGAACACCAGCATGAAGTTGAAGGTACCAGAGATACCCAGAGGCATGCCGTCGGAGAAGGAGCCTTGACCCAAGGGGTAGATCAAGAACACAGCCACAGCGGCGGACAGCGGGGCAGAGTAAGCGACGCAGATCCATGGGCGCATGCCCAAGCGGTAGCTCAGTTCCCACTGGCGACCCATGTAGGCAAAAATGCCGATTAGGAAGTGGAAAATTACCAACTGGTAAGGGCCACCGTTGTACAGCCACTCATCGAGGGAAGCGGCTTCCCAGATGGGGTAGAAGTGCAGGCCGATAGCGTTTGACGAGGGCACAACGGCACCAGAGATGATGTTGTTGCCGTACATCAGAGAACCTGCAACGGGCTCACGGATGCCGTCAATATCGACCGCAGGAGCGGCGATAAAGGCGATCACAAAGCAGATGGTGGCGGTGAGCAGTGTAGGGATCATCAACACGCCGAACCAGCCCACATACAGGCGATTCTCGGTGCTGGTAATCCACTGGCAAAACTGCTCCCAAGCTCCCGCATTATCGCGGGCGCGAAGAGAAGTAGTCATAGTAAGAGTCCAGTGAATAACAACGAAAAATGGATGATAAATGCGCCACTAGAGATTCAAGCCCAGAAGTAAAAAATATCTGTGGGAAGCTAAAGCCCCACACTAGACCTGGCATAGTGACTCACTTCTATGCAGTGTAAAGTTTCTCTTTTCTACAGAAAACGCTGAGAAAAGAAAGTTTATTTCGTTGCACAAAAGTAAATGGCCTAGCCCGGTGGCCAATCTAAGCTACGTCCGCCAAGCAGGTGCAAGTGCAAATGGAAAACAGTTTGTCCGCCGTCGTCGCCGGTGTTGATCACCACCCGATAGCCGTTCTCAGTCAAACCTGCTTGGTCGGCCACCTGCTTAATGGTTAGCAATAAATGTCCCAACAGTTCTTTATCCTCAGAGGTTGCATCCGACAACTTGGGGATGGGCTTTTTGGGGATGACTAAAATGTGGGTAGGAGCTTGGGGCGTGATGTCAGTAAAGGCTAGGCAGAGATCATCCTCATAGACAATATTGGCCGGAATCTCTTTGCGGATGATTTTGCCAAAGATAGTGTCGCCACTCATGGGAAAAGTTGGGCTAAAAGACGCCGCTATTGTCGCATGGGCCTGGGAGTGGTGGGGTGTCGTCGCAGCAGGGATGCAGGGGCAACGCGCCGATTAGTTACAAACTTTCTGCGCTAGCGGTTTGACGGTGGGACTATGGAGAATCTTGCCGTCGTAGTTAAAGCGAGAGCCGTGGCAGGGGCAATCCCAGCTTTTCTCGGCCTGGTTCCAAGCGACAATGCAGCCCAGGTGGGGGCAGACAGCAGAAACGGTGTGCAGCTGACCGTTGTCGTCGCGGTAGGCGGCGACTTTGGCCCCTTTGTGGGTGACCAGTTTGCCTTCTCCAGGGTTGACGCTATCGGTGGAATCAAACAGGCCTTTGAAGCGATCGCCCATCCAGTGCGACCCGACATCCAAATTTTGCTGAACTGAGGTCTTGGTGACCAAGGGCGTTGGGCGGGTGGCGTCGTAGAGATCGGCCCAGGGGTGTCTATGGCCCAAAATGTTGTCCGCTAGCACCATGCCTGCGATCACTGACTTGGTCATGCCCCAGAGGCTGAATCCGGTGGCGACGTAGGTATGCTGGTGGGCCAAGGTGAGCTTGCCGATGTAGGGCAGCTTGTCGAAGGATTTATAGTCTTGGCTCGACCAGCGGTAGGCGGGTTCGACCCCAAAGTGGTTGTGCAGATAGGCTTCTAAACGCTGATAGCGTTCGTCGGTGGCGTCGTCTTGACCAACTTTGTTGCCCTCACCGCCGACAAGCAGCAGCAGCCCACCGTCGTCGGTAGGGGTAGTGCGAATGGAGCGATAGCCTTCGCCGACACCAATGTACATGCCCTGGGGAGCACGGTTGGCGTCGATGTGCCCCCCAACTAGATAGGACCGTTGGGGATAGCTCTTGGCAAAGAAAAGCCCAACATCCAGAATGGACAGGTTGGTGGCAATTACCACGTCTTGAGCGATGACCGTCGGCCCATTTTGGGTGATTACGCGGCCTGGGCCGTCATCTTTAACGGTGTCTACTCGGGTTTGCTCAAAGACGTGGCTGCCGTTGCCGGGCAGAGTGGCTGCGATCGCCAGCATAAACTTGCGTGGGTGAAACTGCGCCTGATCGGGCAGCATGATCGCTCCGGTGACCGACAGTGGCAGGTCTACGCTCTCGACAAAGGTAGCGGGGAGACCCACGCTCTGGGCCGCTTCTAATTCATCTTTGATTTGTTCGAGCCCAGCCTGATCGGTGGCGAAGGTGTAGTTGGCTTTGCGTTCAAAGTCGCAGTCAATGTTTTCGGCGGCGATTAACTCGGCTAGGCGGGCGATCGCGGCCTGGTTCGACTCTGCGTAGAGCCGTGCTTTCTCGATGCCGTGCTGGTCGATTAGATCTGCATAGATCAGCTGTTGCAGGGCAGATACTTTGGCGGTGGTGTGGCCGGAGGTGCCTTGCCCGATGCGATCGGCCTCAATCAATGCCACGGTCTTTCCGGCTTGCTTGAGCAGCTTAGCGGTCATCACCCCCGCTAGCCCAGCACCCACTATAGCCACATCTACCGTCACATCCTGACTCAGAGCCGGGTAGGTAGAAGGCAATGTCGAATCAATCCAGTAAGAAATATGCCTTCCGGGGCGAGTCATGGCAGAAAACCAGGATTGGGGAGATCACTAATCTTCCTAAACTTCGCTGTTGCCCCCCTCACTCCTAAGGCAAGGATCGGACTGCGCCTTTCAATAGACGGTTCTCTTCTTTGGCCAAGGTAGTCAAGAGCGCATGACGGTTCCCACCGCTAAAACGCCTGCCGCAGTTGCCCTAGTAGCACCCGCAACTGCTCTAGATTGGCCGCATCTAGATGGTCAAAGCGCTCTTTAAGGTGAGCAATATGGGCTGGAAACACGTCCTCAAAGACCTGATTTCCCTCAGGCGTCAGCTGCACAATGACGCTGCGACGGTTATCGGCGGGAGTCGATCGCTGCACTAGCTGCTTCTGCACTAGGCGAGCGACTACCCCGGTCAGAGTGCCCTTAGTAATCAGCGTTTTTTCGCCAATGTCGCCCATGGTCATGCCCTGGGTATTACCCAGAGTGGCAATGACATCAAACTGGGCAGGGGTCAGATCAAACTGCCGCACATGGGCGTCAGAGTAGGCCGAAAACGCCTGGTAGGCCCGTGCCAGCTCCCGTATCACCGCAATAAATGGCTCTTGTGCGGCTTTAGCAGGTGAAGCAGAGGCCATCGGCAGCAACTCGTACAGTTCTAGTTAGATTAATTCTAACCTTGAGCTTCCTCTAAGCTGTGGTCTGGGCCAAAGTATTGAGGCACAAAGTTGCCGTGCAGGCCGTAGGGCACATGGTGGGGTAGCTTGAGCCGGGCCACAGGGTCAGCGGTAATGTCGCGCCCATCCAAAATCACCAAGTCAGAGCAGCCGCGATCGGCGTTATACATCAGCACCAGCACCCAGCCGTCGTCATCCCCTTGGCCCTGCGGACGGGGCACAAACAGCGGCTCACCCATAAACCCGCGTGGGGCAGCGCTCCACAGCTGAGTTTCACCCGTGTGGGTGTCGAGCTTGAGCAGGGCTTGCAGCGGTGCGTTGCCCTCAGACCCATGAGCTGTCCCTATAAATAGATGTTGGTAGGGTCGACCAAGAACGTCGGGGTGCAGGGTGGGAAATTCCACACAGCGAGAAACCAGCGTATCGACCTGGGTGGTACCTGCCGCTACATCCACCGTAAAGCGCCAGAGCTGCCCTGCCGGAACATGGTCAAAGTCAACCTCAAGGTAGTCGCTGCCGTCTAGGGACGGGAAATTTTCGTAGCAAACGGAGTCGATAATCACCTGGCCGTCTTGTTCAAAGGCATTGGCATGGTGAAACACAAAGCAGGGGTCAGTCTCAATCACCTGCATGGGGTCGCCATTGCGCGGCACTAGCAGAATTTTGGTGGGCTGCTTGGGGTTGAAGCTAATGCACTCTGCCGCCCCTTTGAACCCCAGCAAGAAGGGCACTGGCCCAAAGCTCACAGGGTTTTGGAAGAAGATGGCGTAGTTGGGGGTGATGGCAAAATCGTGGATGAAAGCGAAGCCAGGAATGCTGTGGCTGTGCTGGCTGAGGGCATTGCCCTGGGCGTCGAGTTCGTAGAGGGTGATGGTGCTGGAGAGGCCAGTTTTAACCGAGAAGCCTACCAGCCGCTGGTCGCCGTGGTGGCCAGGGTCAACCTTAGGATGGGCCGTGAAGGAACCACCGGGGGCAATCAGGCCGTTTAGGTAGTCCAACCCTAGGGTGTCGAGGGTGGAGGGATCTAACCGATGGGGTTCGGCGGCTTCCCATAGGGCCAGCAGCTTGCCGGCCCAGTAGACAATGTTGGTGTTGGCGATGTTTTTGAGCTTCAGGTCAAAGGCGTTGGCCAAGGGGCCGCCGGGCTTTTGGGTGCCAAAGACGCCTCTGTAAAGCGGTTTCTGGGCCTGCTGCTCGGCTACGTAGCCTTCTGTACGTACAAAGCGGTTGCGAAAGTAGGCCCGTCCATTCTGCATGGCAATGCTGCTGATCATGCCGTCGCCATCGAAGGGGTGCTTGACGCGGTGGCCGTTGACCTCGAGCAGGCCAGGGCCGTTGCGAAACAGAGTGCCCTCTAGATCGGCAGGGATGGTGCCCTCAATATCGTCAATCCAGTAGCTGTATTCATGGGGTTGGGAGCGGTAGCCACCGCCCCAGTCTGCGAGGGAGAAGGTGGCGGCGGTGGGACGGGGTTGGGTCGCAGTCATAGTGGGGTAGTTGAGGAGTAAGGGAGATGGGGAAGATAAGGAGGTAAGGGAGATAGAGCGAAAACCGTGGGGTGCATCCGCGAAGCGATGCGAAACCTCGATCGGTCACTCTCGCTTCGCGAAGCGTTCCGGCCCGGAATCGCCCACGGTGACTGGGTGCTCAGTTACATGGGTTGAGAATAAACCTGTTGAACCCATGGGCGTATCTGCCGGGGGGAGACTTTCGGCATGTTCTTCGCTGCGATCGCTCACTCCCTGAGAAGAGGTGTTGGGCAGCAAAAACAGCAGGGGCAGGGGCAGCAGCGTGGTGAGATTGGTGATCAGCACCAGTTCCCACAGGTTGTCGAAGTTGGTCTCGGTGACGCTAAGCCAGTGGGTCAGCACCGCTCCTAGCTCGTGGGAAAGCAGCCCGGCTAGATTGACCACCGACATCAGTAGCGCAAACAGAGTGGCCTCTACGCCGGGGGGGCAGAGCCGCGCCGAAAGCACTAACACCGGCATGAAGGCAATTTCGCCCATGACGGTGAGCACCAGGCTGTCGCCGAGGCTAAACCACTCATCGCCAATGCCCAGGTTGCGATTGGCGTGGGTGACCAGCAGCAGCATGCTCATGCCGAGCAGGCTAGAGAGCACCGTAGACCAGGCAAAAATGGTGCGAAAGGGCACTGTGCGTAGAAACCGCTGAAAAACCCAGATGCCGAGGAGGGCAGCCAAACTAGTAACCAACCGCACCCGGCCCAAAAACTCGGGCTGAAAGCCTAAATCGTTAGTTGTGAAGAAAAAGAAGGCGGCATCAGCGGTGGGGGTGGCCTGCCACAGAAATAAGAAGAGTGCGGGCATCCAGATCGCCCGCTGGCGAACGGCCTGCCAGAGCTGTTTGACCTGGTTGCCCACCACCGCCCAGCTGGGAGAATCTACCGGATCCTCAATGATGAGCACCGCCACCAGGGACACGATCAGCGGAAAGGTGGCGGTAATGCCAAAGACGGCACGGGTGCTGATGTGCTGAAGCAGCGCGCCGCCCAGGTAAGCGGTGAGAACCCCCCCTACCGCCGAGGTGCCCCAGGCAAGGGATTGCAGCGTGCCGGCGTTGCCGAGGGATTCGCCTCGGGCCCGCTCTACTACGAGAGAATCGACGATTACGTCGCTGACGGCAACGGAGAGGGAGCTGAGGGTGATGGCTGCGATCGCAGCCCATCCCGTCTGCACCACCGTGGCTAACGCTAGCCACGCTCCCGCACCCAACAGCCCAGAAAGGATGAGGTAGGGCCGCCGTCGATAGCCAAAAATCGGCAGTCCATCCGACAGCAGGCCAAACACGGGCTTGATCGTCCAAGGCAGGGTGGCGATACCGCTGAGGGCAGCTACCTCGGCAGGGGTGAGGCCCAGGTCATCTTTGAGAAAAAAGCTCACCGCTAGCCGCGCTAGGCCCAAGATGCCCTGTACGAAGTACACCAGCAAAATGGCGGCCAGTTCTGAGGTTAGGGGCTGGCCAAGCAGAAGGCGCTGCTCCACAAAACCTTTGATGCCGCTAGAAGTGGGGGAAGAAGCCGTCATGAATAAATCAGTCTTGCTAAATAATCGTGCTGAAATTTGTTAAGAAATGTCAATGGTTTTCCCATGATAACCCGCTGGCTGAGAGTGGGTTAGGTCGGTGACCGTGCCAGAGCACTCTGGTGCTGGGGTCAGAAGTTCGATGTAGAGGCCTGTGCAGAGGCCGACTTGCCTGACTCAGCGTTCGCCATGAACTTCTTTATTGGAAGATGTAGATGGCACGGGCGAGGCTGTAGAAAAAATTTCGTAGGGTTGGTTTGGGGGCGATCGCTAGAGATGAGGTCGTGAGTGAGGCTTGACCTGCCCCCGCTATCGGGGAGAGTGTGACGTTGCTGCTTCGTCCCCATTTTCAGTCTGATGAGATGGCGCATTTTTCTCAATATTCAGGGATTTAGAGCCGATATTTGCCTTCAACTGCCCCTAGCCTTTGACCATTGACTCCCCTAGCGAATGCTGCAATAGTTGAGCGTAATTCTCGGGTACGCACCAAATCTGGGGTAGTCAACGGGTTTTGCGAGATAGCATACGTCCGTTGTACCTATGGACTTGGTATATTTGCCTAGCCTCCCGTTCTTTGCCTCCCCCGTCAAACGATGCAGTATTCAGTCAAGCTTCTCGTTGCCGCACTGTTTGCCCTGAGCCCAGCCGCTCACCCAGAGCTGAGGAATTTTGCCCTGGCCCAGGTAGCTCAGAGCCCGGCCTTTTCGCTGCCTGAAACTGTGCCCTCAGGCACTACCCTCTCGATTCAGAGTTCCCCTAATTTGGGCTTTGCTGCCGATGCCCTCAAGAAGGAGTTTGAAGCGGCCTACGACGGTAGTGAAGTGGGCGTGGAGGTGACCAACAGCGATGGGGCGATCGCGGCGCTAATCGATGGCGACACTGACCTAGCAGCGATCGGGCGTCCCCTGACGGAGGAAGAGCAGGCGCAAGACCTAAATACGGTCGCTCTAGATCGAGCCAAAATTGCCATTATTATTGGTGCCGACAACCCCTTCAACGGCAACCTAACCTTTGAGCAGTTTGCCGGCATGTTTCGCGGCGACATTACCGACTGGGCTGAAGTCGGTGGAGAGCCTGGTCCAATTCGCTTTGTCGATCGCCCCGAAGACAGCGATACGCGACGTTCGCTCAGCCAGTACGACGTCTTTGGTGGCGCTTCGTTTGAGGCTGGCCCTACTACCGACACTGTGGCTGAAGATGACACGGCAGCGGTGATTCAGGCGTTGAACGATGACGGCATTAGCTATGCGATCGCCCCCCATGTCACCGATCAGCCGGCGGTCAAAATCGTGCCCATGCACCAGACCCTGCCCGATGACCCCCGCTATCCCTATTCGCAACCCCGCTACTTTGTCTATAAAGGTGAACCTAGCCCCGCAGTAGCCGCCTTTTTGGGCTACGCCACCTCCTCCACCGGGCAATCGGCCCTAGCTGCGGCTCAGGTTGCTGAGGTGGGAGAGGTAGCGGCAGGGGTAACCGCCCCAGGCTCCCCCGCTGCCGAAGAAACCCCAGCGGCGGCTCCTGCCCCTGGTGAGACAGACCCCGCTGCTACCGAGGCTCCGGCCGATCCGGCCCCGGTAGCCGACAATAACGCTGGATTTCCCTGGTGGTGGCTGCTGCTGCCTTTAGCAGCTTTGGGTGGGTTAGCCTGGGCGATCGGTCGCAGCAGACGCGGGTTAACACCAGGCCCTGGCACCCCTGCGGATGCTCCTCCTACTGCCGAACATCCCCTGCCCACCCCAATCGATCCTGCCGTTGCTGCTCCCCCGGTTGAGCCGGTTGTAGTGCCGCCTGTCGTAATAGATGAGCCCATAGCCGCTGCTGTGCCAGAAGAGCCCGTGCCGGTTGTCGATCTTCCCGACTCCGCTCCGGTCGAGCCACCCGTACCTGAACCTGAAATTGTCGCTGTAGATGAAGTGCCCGCTGCCCCCGAACCGGTAGTAGCCCCCCCAGAGCCTGAACCGGCTATGCCCGCTGCTATCCCCGTGACGCTGGGGCTTGCAGGTTTGGCTGCTGGGGCCGCTGCGTCAGAAGCACCCGCGCCGGTTGTCGATCTTCCCGAACCTGCTCCGGTCGAGCCACCCGTACCTGAACCTGAAATTGTCGCTATGGATGAAGTGCCCGCTGCCCCCGAACCGGCAGTAACCCCCACAGAGCCTGAACCGGCCGTGCCTGCTGCTGTCCCTGTGACGCTGGGGCTCGCAGGCTTGGCTGCTGGGGCCGCAGCATCTTTGGCCAGCACTGAAGATCAGTCTGCCGTTGAGGCCAGCAAATATAATGTGATCGGTCGACCGGCTGAAGGCGATATAGATCTGTCTACTATTGATGACGGTCTGCCGCCCTTGCCCGACGGCTATGGCGAAAGCCGCATTGTGCTAATGCCCCGTGATCCGCAATGGGCCTACGCCTACTGGGATACACCCAGTTCTCGCAAAGAAGAGCTGCGCCGTCAGGGGGGCGAACATCTGGCCCTGCGGTTGTACGACGTCACCGGCATCAATTTAGATAGCCAGGCTCCCCACAGTCTGCAACAGGTGGGCTGCGACGAACTGGCCCGCGAGTGGTACATGCAGATTCCGGTGAGCGATCGCGACTACCAAGTCGAGATTGGCTACCTGACGGGCGATGGCCGCTGGCTGGTGCTGGCTCGCTCTAACACCATTCGCGTACCGCCCGTTTACCCCTCCGACTGGACAGAAGAACATTTCCTCACCGTTATCTGGGACGAAAATCTGCGCGGCAAGACCATCATGACGCTGGTTGATCCTCGCGTTGAGAGGGCCGATGCCGGTGCGCTGCATGCCCAGCTCTATTCCTTGGCCCAGGGCGGTGAAGCTCTGCGCGTGGATGGCTCTTTGTTTGGCTCGATGCAGCACGTGGCTGGGTCTATGGCACCCTCCATTAGCTCTTTCATCTTTCCGTCCGGGGCGGGTCTAGGCGCGGCGGCAATTGGGCCTGGTCCGACCATGTCCGGGGTATCGGGCTTTACCCTCTCGGGTTTCCCTGGGGCAATGGCTGAATTTCCTGGCCTGACAATGTCGGGCATTGGCAGTCTCACCATGTCAGGGGTTGCTGGTCTGACCATGTCTGGAGCAGGCTTTTCGGCCTCGGCGCCACCCATTCGGCCCCGCGAGTTTTGGCTGGTGGCCGATGCCGAGTTGATTGTTTACGGTGCGACAGAACCCGATGCTACCGTAACCGTGGCGGGCAACCCCATTCAGCTCAACGAAGATGGCACCTTCCGCTTCCAGATCTCCTTCCAGGACGGCACTGTTGACTACCCGATTATGGCGGTGGCGGCCGATGGCGAGCAGAGCCGCAACATTCACATGACCTTTGAGCGCCAGACCCCTGAGCGACGCACCAACACCAAAGACGAAGCCCAGGAAGAGTGGCCGAATTTATAGTTTTGGGGTGAATAGAGGGCTGACTTGTGGGGAGGGGTATAAGGTTTAGGGTCTAGGGCTGCCCCTACGACCTTATACCCTGGACCTTGCACCCCTTAAAGCACTCTTCCTGAGGCGCTGCGGGGAAGATATTGGCCCATGCCCGATCGCCCCAGCCATTCGTCGCCATCGACAATGCACTGGCCCCGCAGAAAGACTTTTTTGACCTTGCCCGTGACTTCTCGCCCCTCAAACAGCGAATAATCCACCAGGGAATGATGAGTGCTGGCGCTGAGGGTGTGAGTTTCGTTGGGGTCAAACAGCACCAGGTCGGCATCGCTACCGACAGCGATCGTGCCCTTCTGGGGAAATAGGCCAAACATTTTGGCCGGGGCGGTAGCGGTGAGCTGCACAAAGCGGTTGAGGTTGATGCGTCCGGCTCTGACTCCACCGTCGTAGAGTAGTGTCAGGCGCAGTTCTACCCCAGGGGCACCGTTGGGGATGCGGTTGAAATTATCCCGACCGACCTGCTTTGACTTGAGAATCCCGAGGGGGTTCTCGTTCATGCAGAAAGGGCAGTGGTCGGTGGCCACCAGCTGAAGGTCATCGAATTGGAGCCCCCGCCACAGGGCATGTTGGCAGTCGTGATTCCTTAAGGGTGGAGTCATCACGTATTTTGCCGCCTCAAAGCCGGGAGCGTCGTACTCCGACTCATCGAGAAAGAGGTAGTGAGGGCAGGTTTCGGCAAAGGCATGAATGCCGCGATCGCGCGCCTCCACTACTGCCTCCAAGGCTTCCTTTGCCGATAGGTGCACAATGTATACCGGCACCTCCGCCAGCTCCGCAATGCGAATCACCCGGTGGGCGGCTTCCCCTTCCATTAGGCTGGGGCGGGTGAGCTGATGGTATTTAGGCGAAGTGTTGCCCTGCTCTAGCGCCTCTTCAATCAGCGCTTGAATGACCACGCCATTCTCAGCGTGGAGGTTGACCATGCCGCCGTGATCGCCCGTGCGGCGCATGGTTCTAAAGATATCGGCGTCGTCAACCATCAGCACGCTGGGGTAGGCCATGTAGAGCTTGAAGCTAGACACCCCATCCTGGTTGATCAGATCGGGTAGCTCGGCTAAAGAGCCGGGGTTAATGTCGGTGAGAATAACGTGAAAGGCGTAGTCAACGCAGCACTGGGGTTCAGCCGCCGCCAGACGTCTATCTAAGGCTGCCTTGGGGCTGTCGTTGTGGAACTGCTGAGCAAAGTCAATGATGGTGGTGGTGCCGCCAAAGGCTGCTGAGCGAGTACCCGTTTCAAATGTGTCGCAGGTGTAGACATCGTTGCCCATGGGGGTTTCCATGTGCACATGGGCGTCAATGCCGCCGGGTAGGACTAGCAAACCGGCGGCATTGTGACATTCAGCATTCTCTACCGAGAGCTGGCGGCCAATGGCCTCAATGCGGCCATCTTGAATGAGGATGTCACCCTGGTAGTCGTCTACCGCTGTGACAATGCGACCACCCTGAATCAATACCGATGTCATAGCAAGCCTTTGCAGCGAAACGGCTGGCCAAGTGGCCCAATTGCCCATTCCCTCAGGGGAAGCGCAATGTTGCTATGACTATAGTGAGTGACCTAATGTTTGCCCATTAAATAAATGTGCAGTTGTAGGGGGAGGAAGGTTCCAGGTTTAGGGTTTAGGTATGACGAGCCACCGTGAACCTTATATCTTGCACCTTGCACCATAAACCCCAGATCCCTAGTTGCGATAGTGCAACTCTTCGAGCCAGGTGCGGAGCTCGTCGGCAGAAGCGTGGTCGATCGCCATCTGGGTAATGGGGTCGTAGGCATTCCACAGAGTTTGATCAGAGGTATCGCTGGCTTTCCACACGCGGGGTTCAGTGGTGGCTTCGAGGTGAGCCAACAGGTTTTGCCAGAGGGTGCCGAGTTGGGCAACCAGGCCAGTGGTGCTGCCATTGTGAATCGGCCAATAGCTGCTATTCATAAGTAGATCTCCTTTAGTGTTGCGTCGAGGGTTTTTCACCCACAACCTGAGAATAGATTTCTGTATCTAAAATTACAAAAACTTTCTGTCATGGTAGATATGAATAACTTTCATGGGCGATTTGCGGAGCGTAAAGCCTATGGCATCAAGAAACGGGAACCGACTCGGAACGAGTATCTGTTCCGGAATCGCTTGCTAAAGCGATGCATATGCTCTCCATGTAGAATTGTCAAAAGCTGATATTTTCAAAAAACAGTAGCGTATTATACAAATATCAAGATAATCGTTCATCTCCCCCTGACGTTTACTGGGTGCATTCCCCCTCAGGCACCCCAGATGGGAGACGGAAGTAGGGACACTCCCGAAGGAACGCGCCTCACTACGCATCGCTTCTAGGAGGCGGCATTATGAAACTCACCTATCGCGGTCACAGCTACGACGCTCCATCTCAGCCCGCGCCCAAAGTGGGCGAAACCATCGACACCGGCAACTATCGAGGTGCTCCAGTGGCATTTGAGGCTTTGGCCGAACTGCCTGCTCAGCCCGCTGCCGATTTGACCTGGCGTGGTGTGTCCCATCGCACGGGTATTGCTGCTCCGGTGGCAGCGATTCCGGAACGGATCGCTCCGCGAATCGCCCCGGTGGTCATAGCCGCAGAGCTGCCGGCGGTTGCCGCTAGCCTCGTTGCCCCTGCGGTGGAATCTGAAGCCACGCCTGTTAACATCTCTGACCTAGCCCGCAACCTGTTTATTCGCCGTCACCAGCGCAGCCGTCGCCGCGAGCAGGGCATGATGGTGCGCCTAGCCGCTGAGGTCGGCATCTCTGTAGAAGACGCGGCTCACTACGAAAGCCACATTCAAGGCAAAATGCCCCATGATTTCTCCGGCTACGATCGCGGCTCAGCCGCCATGAGCTAGCTTCGAACCGATACGGCAGATGGCTCGGTGCTCTGGCACTCCGGGCCATTTTTTTGTGCCAGGGCGTAGACCTCTACCCACTCTTGTTGGGTTAGAGGTTGGGCAATGAGCTGGCAATTAAAGCAATCCTCGGCCGCCTGAGTGAGCGATTCAATGATTTTGGAGACGGTCAACCCCTGTCGCACAGCCAGCTGGGCCTGACTCGCTGGCCGTGCTGGCGTTTGAAACACCTGCTGCCACAGCTCGGCATCGGTCATCAATCCCATCGAGCCATGCTGAAGTAGGCAGGAACCGCGCCGCAGCTGGGCACTGCCGATCACCTTGATGCCTTGAGCATCGACCAAATCGGCACTGGTGGCCAGGGCAAAGCAGTTGTGCGAACGTCCATAGTCTCGACCGGGCTGCCCAAACGTGAGGGATACACCCAACTTTGCCCAGCCCGCAATTAAGAACTGGCAGAGAAATCTGTAGGCTTGGTCGCGGCTTCCAGCAATGTGAGAAGTCACTAGGGCATAGGTCAAATCGCCTTGGTGTAGTACTCCACGCCCGCCGGTCGGTCGCTGCACCAGCTCCACCGGCTGTCCCTGCCAGACAAGACTTTGCCAATGGTCAGGCATCTGCCGCCGCTGGCTTGCCCCTAGGGAAATCGCTGCCGGATTCCAGGTGTAGAACCGCAGGGTGGGCGGATGCCCCTGGTGCTGATGCTGATCGAGCAGCCAGGCATCGATCGCCATCTGCACCGCGCCGGAGGCATCCAGCAATGGAATCAGCCGCCAGGTCACCTGACTCAAGGCGCTTCCCCAGCGTGGTAAGAGCTGCGCACCAACGGCCCAGAGCGCACATGCTCGAATCCGAGTCCTTGGGCAATTTTTCCTAACCGGGTGAACTCTTCAGGAGTCCAGTAGCGATCGACTGGACGGTGATCGAGAGAGGGGCGCATGTATTGGCCGATGGTGATGCGATCGCACCCCACCTGCCGCAAATCTTGCATCGCCTCAATCAGTTCTGCCTCGGTTTCGCCGTGGCCCACCATCAGTCCCGATTTTGTCGGCATGGTGTGGTCAAATTCCTTCACCAGCGATAGGACACGGAGGGAGCGATCGTACTTAGCCCCGCGCCGCACTGGATCTTGCAGTCGCCGCACAGTTTCGAGGTTGTGGTTGTAGCAGGCGGGCTTGGCAGCCACTACGGTCTGAACGCGATCGGCCTGCCCGACTGCACGGGTTGGCCCACCCCAAAAGTCTGGAGTCAACACTTCGATTTCAATCCCCGGATTCTCCTGACGAATGGTGTGCATCACGGTGGCGAACCAGCTGGCCCCGTGGTCGGGTAAATCATCCCGCGCTACCGAAGTCAGCACCACGTAGCGCAAGCCCAGCAGCCGTACCGATTCCGCAACCTTTTCGGGTTCGTAGGGGTCGAGGGTCATGGGCGCGTGGCCCTTTTCCACCTGACAAAATGAGCAGGCGCGGGTGCACACCGACCCCATCAGCAAAAAGGTGGCGGTGCGGTTGGCGTAGCACTCGCCTCGGTTGGGGCAGCGGCCCTCTTCGCAAATGGTGTGAATTTGCCGCTCTTTGACAATGCGCTGCACTGCCGAAATCTCGCTGGCGTTGCCGATAGGGCGACGCAGCCAGTCGGGCATGCGCTCTAGCTCAGCCCTGAGCTGCTGCCGTGAATTGGTTGTAGAAGTCATGAGCCACCGTGGGGTAGGCACTGCCCACCAGGTTTACGTTAGGAATTACCGCTTACTGGATTCTATCGCGGGTGATTTCTACCGCCACCTGACCCGTGTAGTCGGGGATAGGTGGATTGAGCTTGGTAACTTTGACCGTGACCCGTTGCAGACGCGCATCAGAGTCGAGCGCTAGGGTAGCGATCGCCCCCGCCAGCCGCTCAATTAGCGCAAACTTGGCTTCGCGAATAATCTGCTGGGTGCCGTTGATCACGGTGCGATAGTCGTGGGTGTCGGCGAGGCGATCGCTCTGGGTAGCCTCAGCCAAATCCAAATACAGTATGAGGTCGGCCTGAAACCACTGGCCCAGCACGTTTTCTTCGGGCAGCGCCCCCGTGTAGCCGTAGGCGCGAATATTGCTTAAGTGAATGGCATCCATAAAGTACGAGATTTTTGATTGAGAGATGAATATTATCTTCGCTCCGCTCCTCAGATATTTGGTGCAACACGCCAACTAAAACCCCCCTTATTTAGGAAGGGCAGAGGAGATCTCTAAAGAGACCGTTGACCACTGCCCTCCCAAACTCGGGGGGCGGGAGATTTGGAGATGTGTCTTACCGAACGGCGTTGAGCTACTTGAGCCAACCTTTGAGGCGGGCAGCCACCTGGGGCCGCCGCAGCTTGCGCATAGCTTTGGTTTGAATCTGGCGCACCCGCTCTCGGGAGAGGTTGAAGATGCCGCCCACCTCTTCTAGCGTGTGAGTCTCGCCAGTCGCCAGCCCATAGCGCAGCGTAATGATATCTTTTTCGCGTTCGGTCAGCACCTCGCCCAGCACGCTGGTAATTTCTTGGCGCATCATGTTTTCGCTAATTTTAGACTCCGGTGTCTGGGTGCTGCTGTCTTCGAGCAGCTCCATCAATTCGGTGTCTTCGCCTTTACCAACGCGGTGGTTTAAGGAGAGCGATCGCCGCCGCACCTGCTGCAAACTTCTCAATTGATCAACCGTCACATCGAGGGCATCAGCCAGTTCTTGCTCGCTGGGGTTGCGCTGCAAATCGCGCCGCAGATCGCGGTGAGCTTTCTTCAGCTTGTTCAACTTTTCCACAATGTGGATCGGCAGGCGAATCGTGCGGGCATCGTTGGCGATGGTGCGAGTAATGCCCTGGCGAATCCACCAGTAGGCGTAGGTCGAAAATTTGTAGCCCTTGTCGGGATCAAATTTTTCGGTGGCTCGGTTTAATCCCAGCGCTCCTTCTTGAATTAAATCGAGAAAAGGCACTCCTCGGTTTAAATAGCGCTTGGCGATCGACACCACCAACCGCAGGTTAGAGCGAATCATTCTTCGCTTGGCAGTTCTACCTTCGTGGAGCTTTTGGGTGAACTCCGCTTCGCTGATCTTTAGTTTCTCAACTAGTTCTTGTCGGTTGGGTTTACGACCCAACTCTTTTTGCAATTTTTCACTGGCGGCTTCGACCTTAGATAAGAAGCGTACCTGCCGGGCAAGCTCAATTTCTTCACTCGGCTTTAGCAGCGGGTAGCGCGCCATTTCCTTAAAGAAAGCCCCAACGGCATCGTCGGTAATGGTTTTGCTATAGCCCGACAGCCCCATCTCTGACATGGCCTCTGACTGAGAAAACTTTGCCAGAACCTCCCGATCTTCGTCCCAGGCCGTAAGGTCTGGGGTGATTTGGCTATCAGCGGCAGACACCTTTTCTGCCACTCGATTTAAGTCGGTGTCGAACCCATCCATGGATTCATCGGCCCAAGCAATAGAACTGTCTCTGTCGGAGTTATATGTAGTGGCCATGGGGTAAATAAAACTGTATACCTACGGGTCGAAGCATGCAGATTGAAGGCATGTATATTCGGGTTGCCTTGCCAATGGCAACCCCTGACAAAACGCTTGATCCCGGAACTGGATCTTTAGACTTATTTTGTGAGTCCACAATACGGATTATTTTGTGAATTCCCAGGCAATGTAACATTTCTTTGGCAACTTGCGTAGTGTAACAGCCAATCCAAAAAATGGACCGAAAATTTAAGGGTAACCTCCAGGATTTTTTGCTATCCTCGGACACTTTGCCTTGTTATTGATTGCCATCTAGGGATAGAGATAGGTATCCAGGGTTGGGGCAGATTGCTGTTGATCTGGGTTTAGAGATCTATATTTTTTCTTCTATATGGTTTGGCTCCGTTTTCAACAGATTGTGGAAAACTTTCCACAATCTGTTGAAAACTTTCCACAGATTGCATTCTGTTAAAAACTAACGGGCTTGAGTGTTTAAACCCGATTCGAGTCTGGCTGAGGATTGTGATCTGTAGGGAGGCTAATCGATACCAACCTGAATTGGGGATAGACAGCGCTGAGTGCTGAGGCTATTCACGCTATCGCCAATCTTGAATGGTGGATTGCGTCTGCCAGTACTGTTGCCTCAAGCGGCGCGGTCACACCCCAAAATGAGATGTCGTTGATTGGGGGAAAGGTTGTTAATCAGTCTTCAGTCAGCTGGTCAAACAACCTCTTACACTGGCAGAGGTAACGTAGGTGGTGTAAAACACGTGGGCCTTGGTGAGAGTGGACCCCAGCCTCAGTGGGTCAACGTTTTGGTGGACTATGGCGGCCAGCCCGCAGAATATACCTATGTAGTGCCTGCTTCGCTAGAGGTACAGGTGGGTGACATATTAACGGTGCCCTTTCGTCATCAAAGCATTGGCGCGATCGCCCTTTCCCTTTCCCTAACTCCTCCAGCCAACTTGGTGGCCCACCAGATTAGATCTGTAGAGGGCGTGGTTGAACAGCGGTTTTTCGCCCCGCCCTACTGGGTGTTGTTGCAGCGGGTGGCTCACTACTACCAAGTGCCGCTGATGCAGGTGCTCAAGACAGCGCTGCCGCCAGGGCTGCTAGCCAAATCCCAGCGACGGCTGCGGCTGCGGCGCGATCGCCTGCCCCAGATCCCCTTAGCGCCAGGGCTGAAGGAGCTAGTGGAGGATCTCCAGCGATCGCCCACGGGAGACTACACCTGGCCCTATCTACAAAAACGCGGCCACAGCTATCGAACCCTGCAACAGCTTATCCAGTTGGGTTGGGCCGAGTCTTACTTGGCACCACCCCAGCCGCCCCAAGCCAAGCGCCGCCAGGCAGTTACCCTGGTCTGCGGCGACACCCTACCCTCCGCTTTGACGGCCCGTCAGCAAGACATCATTGCTACACTGCGCCGTCAGGGTAGCGATCTGTGGCTGAGCGATGCTTTGCAACTGTGCCAAACCACCAGTCCTACTCTGAGGCGATTGGCCCAGATGGGCTGCTTGGTGATCGAGCCGCGCGAGCAGCTGCGGACTGAAACTGGGCCAGCGCTGCTGCCCGATCAGCCCAAGCCCCTTACCCACTATCAGGCTCAGGTGCTCGCTCCTATTAATAAGAGTCAGCAAGGGAGTCAGTTTTTACTGCATGGGGTAACGGGGTCGGGGAAGACCGAGGTGTATTTGCAGGCGATCGCCCCTCGCCTTGCCGCTGGGCAGTCGGCCCTGGTGCTGGTGCCCGAGATTGGCCTCACTCCCCAGCTCACCGATCGCTTTCGCCGTCGCTTTGGCGCTCAGGTGTGGGTCTACCACAGCAATCTAGCCGATGGCGAACGCTACGACACCTGGCGGCAGAGCCTCAGGCCGTCTAAACCACTAGTGATTGTAGGCACCCGTTCTGCCATCTTTATGCCCCTGCCCAACCTGGGCCTGATCATTCTCGACGAAGAACACGACAGCAGCTACAAGCAAGACGTGCCCCCCTGCTACCACGCTCGCACCGTCGCCCGTTGGCGAGCTGAGTTGGAAAACTGCCCCCTGGTGCTCGGTTCCGCTACGCCCTCCCTCGATACCTGGGTGCAGTGTCAGGGGTTGGGCGAGGAGATGTTAGACGCAGCGATGCCAATAGATCGGGAAATGGCCGTATCCCGAACGAAGACGCTAGATGACCGCCAAATTTCAACCTTGGCAGGTGTTGAAACTTCGATTGCCTCCAACTTTGGCGGGCTTGGAGAGCGCTCTGCCTTAGCATCCAGTCAGACTATGCGCGCCGCCAACTCTCAACGAAAAGAATCCCTGCCCTGGACATATCTTTCGCTGCCGGAGCGGGTGCAGGCCCAGCCGCTGCCCACTGTAAACGTTGTGGATATGCGCGACGAGCTACAAGACGGCAACCGCAGCATTCTCAGCCGATCGCTACAAACCGCTTTGGCCACCATGAAAGCCGAGGGCAACCAGGGATTGTTGTTCATTCATCGGCGGGGGCACAGCAGTTTTGTGTCGTGCCGCAGCTGTGGCTATGTGATGATGTGCCCCCACTGCGATGTGTCGCTGTCGTACCACCAGCCAGGGGCAAACAGCGCCATGACTCTGCGCTGCCACTACTGCAACTATAGCCAGAACCATCCCAAACACTGCCCGGCCTGTAGCTCACCCTACCTCAAACACTTTGGCAGCGGCACCCAGCGGGTAGTTAATGCTCTGGCTGAAACCTTTCCAGAGCTCAGCTGCATTCGCTTCGACAGCGACACTACCCGTACCAAAGGGGCTCACCGCGCGCTGCTGACTCGCTTTGCCGAGGGTGGAGCCGATCTGCTGGTGGGTACCCAAATGCTGACTAAGGGCATCGATCTGCCCCAGGTTACCCTGGTGGGCATCATTGCCGCCGACGGACTCCTATATATGAATGATTATTGGGCCAGCGAGCGAGCGCTGCAAATGCTAATTCAGGTGGCGGGGCGGGCGGGGCGCGGCACCCAGCCAGGGCAGGTCTTTTTACAGACCTATACCCCCGACCATCCGGTGGTAGAAGCGGTTACCCGCCATGCTTATGAGGGCTTTATCGCCGCTGAGTGGACGCAGCGACAGTTATTGCAGTACCCGCCTGCCGGGCAGATGGTGCTACTGCGGCTCAGCAGTACCGATCCTGACGCAGTGCAACAAACGGCTGAAATCCTCGCTCAGCATGTGACTCAGATGCTGGCCGGGTCGTCTTATCAACTGCTGGGACCAGCCCCAGCACCAATTCCGCGAGTTGCCCGTCGCTACCGCTGGCATCTAGTCGTCAAAGGCCCCCTGCATGAGCCTTTACCTAACCTACAAGACCTGAAACGCCATTGCCCCAGCCAAGTGAGTCTCACTATTGATGTCGATCCGCTAAATTTGGCTTAAATTTAGTCTTTCAAGGATCCCAAAAGATATTTTCTGCTGAGAACTTTGTTACCATTGCTAACCCCTGTAACGACGGGTAACGATACGTCAAACGCCTTTGCAGGCCCCTTTGGCTGTGATAGTTTAGATATATCGAAAACAACTGAATACCCCGCAAGCCTAACTCGGTTAACAGCCTTTACGAGCTGGTGCTTTAGTTAGTAACAAACTCAAATTCGCTTCAAAACAATCCTTCTAGAGGTGGTCATTCTTGACCTTAACCTACCCTAACTGCCGGTCAGGCAACGGATTGTGAAAAGCAACTGTAGTTTAGCGAGATTGCCCATTCTGTTGATTTTTTGTCCATTCTTGAGGTGTTTAACTCAGTTAAGCAGCTTGTTTCAGCCACGGCAGCCCTTAAGCTTGTCTGGCCAACCCCATGAAAAAGACTTAACGGAGAGTGGCCAAGATGGTCACTCTTCAGTTTTTTAAAGGGTATTGCTGCGATTGCTTTCCCTCTAAAATCCTGACGCATTCAAAAGAACTAAAAAGTGCAGTTCTTTCCCTAAAATTTTCCCGTCTCGCCGTTATCGATGCGTTTATGGGTACAGGTCGTCAATCTTTTTGGCTAGCTTTGATCATTGGCAACAGCCGCTGGCATTGGGCTGCCTTTGCAGATGATGGTCACGATTCGGGGGTAGGCGATCGCTGGCTAGGGTCGTGGCACACCGCTCACCTATCAGAATCCCAGGTGAATACGCTCTATCAAGGCCATTTTGCGCTCTCGGCTTGGCAGCAGTTGGGGATTGAGACCGCTCTTCCCTCTAACGCAGACAACGGGAACCAAGGGCTGGGGGAGCATCCCGAAATTTGGCTGGCTTCCGTCGTCGATGCGCCCCTAACTTGGCTGTTGGACTATCCCAACATTTACCCGATCAAAACTGAACAGGTGCCGCTGCAAAACACCTACGCCACCTTTGGGGTAGATCGCGCTCTAGCGCTGGTGGGTGCAGGGGATGTCTGGGGCTGGCCGGCGCTGGTAGTTGACTGCGGTACGGCTCTAACCTTTACCGCTGGAGTCGAGCAACGTCTGATCGGGGGCGCAATCTTGCCGGGGTTGCGATCGCAATTTCGAGCCCTCCATACTCATACCGATCGGCTGCCAGCACTAGAGTTTAATCCTGAGATTTGGCCCCAGCGTTGGGCAACCAACACGGCTGAGGCGATCGCTAGCGGCATTTTGCACACCCAGCTAGCGGGAATTCGCGATTTCATTCAAGCTTGGCAGACTGACTGGCCCCAGGGCGCGGTCGTGCTAACGGGGGGAGATAGCGCGGCTGTCTATCACGCCATGAAAAAGCAGACCCCGCCCCTGACCCAGCAAGTCAGGGTAGACCCAGACCTGGGATTTTGGGGATTGAGGGTCTGCCGTCAGCAGCTCAAGCAATTGGAGACGCTATAGACCGCGAATGCGATTGCGGTAGGCGTTGGCATCGGTGCCCACCCCATTGTTGGGATAGGTGCCACTGCTGTTCATACTTTGCAGGTTGCTTACCCGGTTGCCGGGGTTGGGGTGGGAACTCAAAAACTCAGCCGAAGACCCACCCTCTAGCTTTTGCATAAAGGTGATAAAACCCCTAGTGTCATAGCCCGCCCGGCCCAGGTTGTTAAATCCACGGCGATCGGCGTCATACTCAGCCTCGCGGCTATTAGGTAGCTGTAGGGCAAGCTGTACCCCAATGTTCACCAGGGCATCTTGACGCACTTCTAGGGCACCGGCCACACCACTGGCTAGCGCCTGCTGTCGCATCTGGCCAATGGCGTGGCGTCCAGTGATGTGGCCAATTTCGTGGGCCATTACACCAGCTAGCTCAGCTTCATTAGCTGCCGCCTTAATTAGTCCGGTTTGAATGTAGACAAAGCCGCCAGCAGTGGCGAAGGCGTTGACGCCGTCGTCATCTACCACCTGAAACGTGTAGGGTATGTTGGGGCGATCGCTATTTGTCGCCAGGCGCTGACCAATTTCATTTATATAAGCATTAACGCCCGAGTTGCGGTTGTAAACCCGTACCCCCGCCTGGGCCTTGAGTTGGCGGTCAATTTGGCCGCCTAGGTTGACTTCATCCTGGTCAGACAGGTTGCCCAGCTGCACATAGCGAATGCCCTGAAAAATCAGGTCAAAAATGCCGGCCTGGGACGCAGTGGGAGTCGATAGGCCAATGGTGATCGCCATGACGGCGGCCAGTAAGCCATACAGCCCGCGGCGCAAAAAAGAATTTTTTGTCAGTTGCGTGAGAGGAGTAAGCATAGGAGTGCCCCAAGTACCGCTGAGGTACAGAACTATATCCATCTTGCCCCGCTACGCGTCTGGCGACCACAGCTAGTGGTCAGTAATAAATTTGGCTTCGCTATCCTATGGGCACTAGGTACAGGTGCGATCGCGCAAGGGCAAGCTCACGCCTCAAACGAGCCACCCTGTGGTTCAATGGGATCGACATTCTCCTTTATTAAAACCACTCACCTTTTCCCTCTGCGAGGGCACCCTAGCCATGACCCTACTCGACGCTAAAGGCCGCCTGTTCGGCAAAGTCAGCATTTTAGATGTTGCGGCGGCGCTTATTATATTGATGGTCCTGTTTGGTATTTTTCTATATCCGGGCACCTCAGGGTCAGTGGCGCAGGTCGGTGCAACCACCAAGCCAGTGGAAGTAGACGTCATGGTGCGTGGTCTCTCCTCCTCTGACCCCAAACGGCTATTTGCAGCCATTAAGAATTCTGAAACTACGAACATCATCATTCGCAACCAGCCCTATGGCCAGGTCAAGATTAAAAACGCGGTGCTGCTGCCTCGCAGTACTACTGTGCCCCAGCCCGATGGCACGGTCAAAGCCCTGCCCGACCCTCGCCCTGAGTTGAACTACACACTGGACATGCTCATCACCCTCGAAGACGATGCCCAAATTACCGATACCGGGCCAGTGTTTGGCAACAGCAAGGTCAAAGTAGGTACTCCGATTGAGCTGGATGGCGATCTCTACAATTTCAACGCCAGCACCGTGGATGTCCGGGTTTTAGAAAACAGCTAGGCTAGCCGCTGTCTTACGTTCTTGATTTCCCCTCAGTTGCTTAAACAAGACCAGTCGAGGGGCCAAGCGGAGATGCATCTCTGCCCAGGTCTTACTGAGATTCTGCGCCTCCTGAGTTTGGGGAGAAATGGTCGCCCTCATACCCGGAAAGCTATGGGGATCTAATCTGAGACAATAGAAACCTTAATTCTCCCCAACCACTTACCTCACCGCTATGACTGCCACTTCTACTGTGACTTCCCGTGTCAATTGGCAAACTCTGGCAGACCAGGCTTTAGCTGGTGAGGTGCTGAGTCGAGAGCAGGCTGACGCCGTCCTCACCGCCCCTGACACAGAGCTGCTCGATCAACTGGCGGCAGCCTACCGAGTGCGGCGACATTACTGGGGCAACCGGGTAAGGCTGCACTTTTTGCTCAATGCCCAAAGCGGCTTGTGCCCCGAAGACTGTCACTACTGCTCGCAGTCGAAAATCTCTGCTGCCGAAATCGAAAAATATCCCTTTATGGCCCAGGAGAAAATCCTGGCGGCGGCTGAGCGGGCCAATACGCTAAAGGCCGGTACGTTTTGCATGGTGATTTCGGGGCGATCGCCTTCCGATCGCGTCTTTGGTGAAGTGCTCGACGCGGTGCGTCAGGTCAAAGAACGCTACCCCATGAAAATCTGTGCCTGCCTCGGCCTGCTCGATGAAACCCAAACCCAGCAGTTGGCGGCGGCGGGAGTTGATCGAGTGAACCACAATCTCAACACTAGCGAAGCTAACTACGGCGAGATCTGCACCACCCACACCTTTGATGACCGGGTGAATACTATTCAGGCGGTGCAGTCGGCGGGCATGACCACCTGCTCTGGGGGCATCTTTGGCCTGGGCGAGTCGAATGACGACATTATCGACATGGCCCTGGCACTACGGCGGTTGGAGGTGACCAGCGTGCCGCTGAATTTTCTGATTCCCATTGAGGGCACACCTTTCGAGGGTCGCCATGAGCTAAACCCGCGTCAGTGTCTGCGGATTTTGTGTCTCTACCGACTGCTGCTGCCCTCCCAAGAAATTCGCATTGCCGGTGGCAGAGAAGTGCAGCTGCGGCAGCTTCAGCCCCTAGGCCTCTATGCCGCCAACTCAATTTTTGTGGGCGATTACTTAACGACACCTGGGCAAGCCGCTCAGGCTGACTACGCCATGATTCGCGATGCTGGGTTTGTGCTCGAAGGCCCTGACGGCGAGGCCATGGAGCTGCCAGAAGCAGTCTTCGCAGTCCCGTAGGGTGGGCACTGCTCACCATCCTGACGTGGACCGATGAAATTCTACTCAACCGAGCACAGACTGGGGGCTGG
Organism: Leptolyngbya subtilissima AS-A7; assembly: GCF_039962255.1. NCBI lineage: Bacteria > Bacillati > Cyanobacteriota > Cyanophyceae > Leptolyngbyales > Leptolyngbyaceae > Leptolyngbya > Leptolyngbya subtilissima. The sequence continues at coordinate 23,980 of NZ_JAMPKY010000005.1, forward strand.
GGGCCAAAGCTCATACAGGCAATACTCCTTTTCAACAAGGAAACAACCGTGCCTGCTGAGAGTGAGTAGATAGCGCGGCACCCAACCGATGGCTTCGGTGGGTGGATAGTTTGAAAAACCTTAGGCAGCCTGCGATCGCGTCACCAGGTTTACCAAACTATCCACCAAGCGCTTGGGCTCCATGGGCATAATGTGCTCCCCGTGCATCACACTCTGGGTCATGATAAAAAACACCGTCGCGCCCAGCACCACTCGCGCTGTCGCCTCTGGGTCGGGCAAATTTAGTTCTGGGCAGCCCTTGAGATAGTCGGTGAGCTGGTCGGCGGCAGGTTTGGTGAGATATTCCACAAAAGCCTGGGCTAGCTGTGGAAAACGGCCCGACTCACCCGCCACTAGACGCACAAAATTTTGATAGTCGAGGTCGTGGAGCTCGCTCTCAATGGCGTTGGTAATTAAGCGCCGAATCACCACTTCAGGACGGCCCTCTAGGTTGCCGTCGCCCATCACCTGCTCACACCGGGCCTGGGCCACATACTGAATCAGCGCTCGAAACAGTCCCTCTTTGTCTTTGAAATAGTTGTAGACCGTTGGTTTAGAGACTCCGGCGGTGGCGGCTACTTTGTCCATGCTGGTGCCAGCGTAGCCATTTTGCAGAAACTCTTGCATTGCTCCCTGCAAAATTTGCACGGCTTTGTCATTTAGCACTGCCGGACTTTGAACCACGCGTTGCCACCTCTCTAACCCAATTGATTCATGTATAGCACCCGATCGCCGGGAGACATAGCAACTCGGCCCCTGCGATCGCATTGAGCCAAGTCGCTGCTCACCCCAGAGCATCCCCTAGGAACCAAAGCAACAGAGTATCGCTCTATACACTCATTCTAACGAGGCATTGACTAATTTTACCAAACCGTTTAGTTTAGTTTTGTTGCCTCTAATAACTTTGGCGAATCAATCTATGCAGGCGACAGAGCCTAATCAGGACTTGGTGCTTCGTTTCTACAAAGCCTTCGACGATCGCACCATCGATCGTGCCCTAGATTTGCTCGCGCCTAACTTTGTCGCTCACCAAGCAGGAATGCCTGAGCCCCTAAACAAAGAAGGCTTTAACCAGTTTGGTCTGTCGTTTTATACGGCCTTTAGCCAGGGTCACCACAGGTTTGATGAAATTGTTGCGGCGGGCGATCGCGTCGTCACCTGCGGCACGTTTACAGCTACCCATCTTGGCTCCTTTCAAGGTTTACCACCCACCGGTAAGCAAATCAGCCTAGCGGTTATGCACATTGACCGAGTGGAGAACGGCAAGATTGTTGAACACTGGGGCCATGGCGATGCCCTGGGGCTGATGCAGCAGCTTGGCGTTGTCTTTCTACCCGGGCCTAAGCTGCTTCCCCATCTGCTACGCAGTGCTGTGACTCGATGGTTTTAGTCGGTGCGCCAGCTCTTAACTAAGTCTGAGAACTATCGCCATCGGGTCAGGATCTCGACTGAGTGAACCTGTGACTAATCGAGCTTTTCTCTGGGCCTTTTTTTGGCCTTATACCTAGGTATGACCTGTGCAAACTTCCATCTATCGCGATTTTAAGTGGAACCGTATAGCGTTTGCTCTGCTGGCAACATTGATTCTTGCCGACACCGCCCCCCATCCACAGCTGTCACCAGGGCTGCTGCAAACCTTCGTAGTGCAAGTGCAGTCTTCTCTACAAAATGAGCAATAGCCGGTTGGGATGTAGCTAAGATTCCATAAACTCGTCCCCCGAAGGGGCAACTGGGTGACTAAGCTAGGGGTTGCCCCCGCTGCGATCGCCCATGACCTCGTCTTCCAAAACTAAGACTGCTGCCCTTGCCACCTCTCGGGTTACGGGCTGGGTGCAGCGACAGATCAAGCGAGATTGGGTAAAAATTTCGCTGGCCGGGTTGTGGCTGAGTTTTGTAGCGGCCCACGTGGCTACCGACTCGGTGCCGGTGCAGCTGCTCGAACGACGGCTGCAAACGGTCTTTTTTGACATTCGTGGCCCCCTAGCGCCCCCCGATGACATTGTCATTTTGGCGATGGATGATGAATCCTTTGGGCAAGCCGAATACTACCGCGCCGACCCTGAGCGGTACAGCTATCTCGCTCCGATTTCGGGCAGTCCATGGCAGCGCACGGCCCATGCGATCGTGATCGAACGTTTGCTGGAGGCGGGAGCCAAGGCGGTAGCGTTGGATATTTTGATGTTCTCTGACAGCAGCTACGGCCCCGCCGATGACCAGGCCCTGGCTGATGTGCTGGCTCGCTATGGCGATCGCGTGGTACTGGCTACTACCGTGGATGATGCCAACATGAGCGAGGGCGAGTATGTCAATCCGACTCGGCCCCTCACTAAACTGCTCAATACCCCCGTTTATATCGGTAACGTCAACTTCCCCACCGAGCTCGATGGCCGTATTCACCGCCATGGGCGCGCCTACTTAAATGACCTGATCGCGAGAGAGGCTGATCTCGACCGTGACACGATCGAAAGTGAGGTCGAGAACACCCAGTCATTTGCTGAGGCCACCCTCGATGCTGCTGGGGTTAGTCATCCCCTCTATAAGGGCGACTTTATGGACTTTTATGGGCCTACTCGCAGTTTTACCCACATCCCCTTTTGGCATGTCCTTGACCCTGACCCTTGGGCCAATTACCTCGATAACGGGCGCTATTTTGAAGACAAGATCGTGCTGATTGGCGGCACTGCTAAGTTCCTCCAAGACTTTCACCAAGCCCCTTTTTCAGAAACCTTGCTGCACCCCGAGACCATGGCCGGGGTCGAAATTTTGGCCACCGATATTGCTAACCTGCGCGATGGCCAAGCCCTGCGCATAGGAATTCCTAACCCTTGGCTGCGGGGGCTGCTGGTGTTGGGTAGCGGGGCCGGGTTTGTGCTGCTGCTGCGGCGGTTTAATCGCCCCATTGCCCGCCTAGGCTGGACGGCGGCCAGCCTAGGCGGCTGGTTTTGGGTGAGCTACGGGGCCTTTGTGGGGGCAGGTTTGTTGCTGCCTACAGGCGCTCCTATCGTGGGATTGATGGTGCTGGGCAGCACCTACATCGTGGCCGATATTGTGACCGAGCAGCTGCGCAAACAGCGCCTGCGTCAAACTCTAGAGCAGTACGTTACTTCCCCAATTGTGCAGGAAATCATCAGTCAGCAAGACGACCTGCAAGACCTGCTCAAGCTGCGGGAGGCGGAGGTGATCGGCCTGCTGCTGGCCAACCGCTACCGCATTGTGCGGCTGCTGGGGTCAGGGGGCTTTGGCGAAACCTACGTGGCCGAAGACACCCAGCGCCCTGGTTCGCCCATTTGCGTGGTGAAGCAGCTGCGGATTATTAGCGATGATCCGAGGGCGCACCGCTTGGGCAGGCGCTTTTTCCAGGGCGAAGCCGAAACTCTCGAAAAACTGGGTCACCATCCGCAAATTCCGCGGCTTTTAGCCTATTTTGAGGCACAAAATTCTTTCTACTTGGTTGAAGAAATGATTGAGGGTTGCCTGCTCAAGGATGAGCTAGCCTCCCGCCGGCCGATGCCTCAGGCCTATGTGCTGGACTTGCTGCTAGGGCTGCTGCCGGTGGTGGCCTTTGTGCATGACCAGGGGGTGATTCACCGCGACATCAAGCCGTCTAACATCATTCGTCGCGAGGCGGATGGGCAGCTGGTGCTGATCGATTTTGGCGCTGTCAAGCTAATTTCTAACAAGCTAGCGGATACGGGGGTGAATCTCACCTCTACCTCCACTATTGGAGTGGGCACCCAGGGCTACATGCCCAGCGAACAGTCGGCGGGGTTGCCCAAATTTGGCAGCGACCTCTACGCCCTGGGCATCACTGCCATTGAAGCCCTGACTGGTATCCCAGCCTACGCCCTGCGCCGCGACGTGAACGGGGAACTGCTCTGGCGGCACGAGGCTCCTAACCTCGATCCTAGATTTGGCGACATCGTCACTCGGCTGGTGCTCTATGACTTTACCGATCGCTACCAGCGGGCCGAGGAAGTGCTGGCTGACCTCAGCAGTGTTGAAGTAGTCGTGCGATCGCAGCCCCAGCCTGAGGGCTTGCCTGCCTCAGGAGGAGACACTGTTGTCGGTCTGCCCCCCTACGGCGTGCGTATCGAGAGCGTAGCCACCGACAACATGGATGACCCCGAGGCCGCTGAGGACGACACCCGCATGCTGCCCGGCGATTGGTTTGCCACCGCTGAAGAAGCGTCCTCCAGCGATACTGACACCGGCAGTACCGAAGATAACTCCTGAGCTGGTGTCCCTAAGCCTGGGGCTGGGGAATAGTGATATCGATCGGAGTGACCGTAATATTTGGGGCCAAGGCGTCGAGACCCGGCTGAATTTCTGCCGGATTGCCAACCACTAGAATCACCAGCTGGTCTGGGTTGAGCCTAGCCTGGGCAGCCGCCTGTACCTGGGCGGCCGTTGCTTCGCGCACCTGGTCTTGAAACTGAAACACAAAGTCTTGGGGGTAGCCGTAGTACTCGTAGCGAATCAGCCGAGCTAGGGTTTGGCCAGGGCTTTGGAAGTTAAACACAAAGCTGTTGAGCACGGCATCTTTTGCTTGCGCTAGCTCTACATCGGTAATAGTCGTCGTGCGGATGCGGTTGATCTCAGCCAGCGTCGACTGAATAAAAGGCACTGTGGCCTCAGAGCGGGTTTGCCCCCCGCCAATAAAGAGTCCGGGGTGGTCATAGCGAGGCGCCCAGTAGGCGTAGACCGAGTAGGCCAGGCCTTGGCGCGATCGCACCTCGTTAAACAACCTGCCGCTAAAGCCGTTCAGTACCTCGTTCATCACCGCTAGAGCGGCATGGTCGGGGTAGTTAAGCTGCCCACCCAGGTGACCCAGCTCAACATAGCTCTGAGTCAGCTGGGGTTGGGACACCACAAACACGCCAGCCTTCGCCTGCTCCACCGACGGCAACGTATCCTCTAACGCCTCTCCAACACCCTGCCACTCGCCAAAATAATCAGCAATCCACTGCTTCATCTGGGCGCTGTCAAAGTCACCCACAACGCCCAAAATGGTGTGCTCGGGGCGAATAGAAGCCTGATAAAACTGCTCAATATCCTCCTGGCCAATCGCTGCCAGCGTTGCGTACTCAATGGTGCGAGCGTAGGGGCTATCGGCCCCGTACACCAGCTTGCGAAACTCGCGGCTAGTAATACCGTCTGGGTCATCGTTGCGACGAGCAATGCCGCCACCATACTGGCGCTTGAGCAAATCGATCTTGTCGTCGGCAAAGGCGGGCCGCTGCACAACATCGGCAAACAGTTCAAATACCGCTGCGGTGTCTTCACTGAGGGCACTAAAGCTGGCGCTGCCTTCACTTATGTCAATGCCGGTTTCGATCGACGCGGCCCGCTGCTCCAACTGCTGGTTGAGAGCGTCAGCATCTAGGCGGGTAGTGCCCCCCAGTCGCATGGCTTCGCCGGTTAGATTGGCCAGCCCGACTTTGTCCGCAGGCTCAAACCGCGCTCCGGTACGAAAGGTAGCACTGCCGCTCACCAGCGGCAACTCATGGTCTTCAAGCAGGTACACCACCAAGCCATTGGGCAACTCATAGCGCTCATAGGCCGGAATCTCAATATCTCGCAGGGCCGGAAACTCTAGCTCGTCATAGTAGCGAGGGGTTTGGGCAATAGCCGAGGGCTGCCAGGTCAGCAGCAGCACCCCCAACAGCCCAGCCAGGGCCAGCAGCGGTATCATGCTCCGCCGTAAGATGCGACGGGTACCCATAAACCAGCTGTTCGCGTTCATCACTGTGCGTCCCAATACCGTAGGTCTTAAATATGAATGTCTTGAAGGCGGCCTAGGGCCACTCATGCGTTTTGGTGGCTGACTCAAATTGATCGGCTCCTAAACTACTCGGCAGACGGAGCCTGCACTAGCTTGCCTACGGTGCGGCTTTCGGGCCGAAATAGAGTCTGCGCGACCCGCTGAATATCGGCCACTGACACCGCCTCAATGGCTTTGAGGTTGTTAAAGATATTGCGCCAATCGCCGGTTTTAGCCTGGTACTCAGCTAACAGCGAAGCCATACCGCCATTAGAAGCCAAACTTTGCAGCAGACCCGCCCGAGCCTGGGTTTTTACTCGATCTAGCTCTTCAGGGCTAACGGGCTCCTGCTTAATCCGATCAATCTCCTGGGCAAACAGGGTGCCAATCTCCTCGGGGGTGTGGCCGGGGGCCGTAAGGCCATAGATCAAAAAGATATTGTCGTAGCGATCGCCCGGAAAGCCATTCAAACTGCCAATATCCAAGGCAATACGAGCCTCGTCTACCACAGTTTTGTAGATTCTAGACGTCCGCCCGCCCATCAACAGACTCTCGATCATGCCGTAAATCACATGGTCAGGGTGGCGCAGGCTAGGCCGATGATACCCCTCTAGATACCAGGGCTCCGAGGGCAGTGCCAGCGAAAATTCCTTGGGCTCAGTCTGAGGTGGTTCATCAATAGCAGGCTCGGGAGGTACCGCCCGAGGAGTATAGCGACTAAAGTAAACCTCAGCTAGGCGCTTCACCTCAGCGGGGTCAACATCGCCTACTACCGCAGCGGTCAGGTTGGCAGGACCATAGTAGGTGTCATAAAAGGTTTGCACATCCTCACGGGTGGCCACAAAGAGGTCATCCTGGTAGCCAATCACGGGGCGACGGTAGGGGTGGCTGACAAACGCCTCCTCGAGAAACCGCTCGATCATTGTGCCAATCGGGGAGTTATCTACCCGCATGCGGCGCTCTTCAAGAATGACATCCTTCTCTTCGTAAAACTCGCGAAACACCGGGTCAAGAAACCGCTCCGACTCCAGCGACATCCACAGCTCCAGCTTGTTGGCAGGTAAGCTGTAGAAATAACGTGTCTCATCGGCAGACGTAGTAGCGTTGAGGCCGACCCCTCCCGCCTGCTGAATGATCTGGCCGTACTGATTTTGCTCCACAAAGCTGGCCGCCTGCTTCTGCAATGCCGCCAACTCCTCCTGTAGCTCAGCAGCTTTGGCCGTATCACCGGCTGTTTGGGCTGCCAGCAGATCGTTAAATACTGCATCGAGCTGGGTCATTAACTGCTGCTCAGCGGCAAAGTCTTTGGTGCCAATGCGGCTAGTACCCTTAAATGCCAGGTGCTCTAAATAGTGGGCCACACCGGTTTTGCCGTCGGTTTCATCCACCGCGCCTACGTTGGCGTGAATCATAAATGACACCACCGGAGCCTGGTGCCGCTCTAGCACGATGAATTTCATCCCGTTCTCGAGCGTAAACTCGGTAACGGCATCCGCTACCCGATCCAGGTAGGGTTGAATGGCCTGGGCCGTCTGCACGGGTGCCCGCGCCGCCGCTGGAGCAATGGGCCACCACAGCCAAAGGCCAACTAGCGCTACTAAACCCACTAACATTGGGCGTAGCCGGTGTCTTGACCTTGCCCAAAATCCTGGGGCGGTTGGCGGTGTTCCATTCATAAGCAGCACTCAAACGGGATGGATTAGACTCCGACCTTCAGGATAGTGGAGTCTCACAGACAATGGCCACACTCCGCACTTTGTGGCTAGGGTTCCTCCTGCTCGATCCTGGGGCAGTTGTCAAAGCCTCAAATCCTCAGTAAAGTTCCCATAGACCCATGGTCGAGTGGGCCTTAAACCCCTCTAGGATTAGTTCTAAATCGACTTGCTCTGCAACGGGCGCAAGCGATACAGGACTCCTTAGGAGCAGGCTAATCCTAAGCTCCCGGCAAACTCGACTTTCCGATTACTTACGTTCCAAAAAGGGGGTCAGGCCTTGACACAGGTGGCAGATAGCACAAACCTGAAGCTATGGACCCAACGAGCTCTAGCCGCGACCTTTTTAGCAGGTCAGGTTGTCATTCACTTGATTTCTCGTCCGGTACATCGGCGCAATACTCTAGATCAAATGGCTGCGGTAGGGCCTGCGTCACTGCTGATTGCTCTCATCACAGCAGCCTTCGTAGGCATGGTGTTTACCATTCAGGTGACGCGAGAATTTTTAAACTTTGGGGCTGGAGCGGCGGTGGGTGGCGTGCTGGCCCTCACCCTAGCCCGAGAGCTTGGCCCGGTGCTGACAGCAGTGATTATTGCTGGGCGGGTGGGGTCAGCTTTTGCGGCCGAAATTGGCACCATGCGCGTTACTGAGCAAATCGACGCCCTGCAAATTCTCAAAACTGACCCCATCGACTACCTAGTGATTCCTCGGGTCATTGCCTGCGCCCTGATGCTGCCTCTGCTGAACGTGCTGTCATTCATCACCGGCATGACCGGCGGGCTGTTGATTGCCACTAGTCAGTACGGCATCCCCTCTTCAGTCTTTTTAGATTCAGCCCAAAACTTTCTGTCGATTTGGGATTTGGTAAGCTCGCTAATCAAGGCGTTTTTCTTTGGCATTCTAATTGCCATCATTGGTACTAGTTGGGGCCTAACCACTACTGGTGGTGCCAAAGGCGTTGGGCAATCTACCACCACTGCAGTAGTAACGGCACTGCTAGCTATTTTCATCAGCAACTTTTTCCTCTCGTGGCTCATGTTCCAAGGCACCGGCAGCGCTGTGATGAATAACTTTTAATGGCAGCTGATTCAGCGATCGCCTCTTCAGCACTAGAAGGTAGATTCTCCTATACTTCAGATAGCCCCAACCTTTGTAAACTGTGACCTCTACCCCTACAGCAACCCATACCAACCTACCTCCCAGCTACCGCATCCCCCTGACCGTAATCAGCCTCGGAATATTGCTGGCGTTTGGGAAAATCTGGTTAGGAGCATTGGTAGGTATCTTCGGCGTGTTTTTGCTAGTGCAGGCCGTGACGCTTACGCTACGGTTTACTGATAGTGCGCTAGATATTTACCGACGCGATACGCTGATTCGTCACTTTCCCTATGCGGAGTGGCAGCACTGGGAAATCTTTTGGGGACCAGTGCCCGTGCTGTTCTACTTTCGTGAGATCAACAGCATCCACTTTTTACCGATCATATTTAGCCCCAGCGAATTGCGTACCTGCCTCGAAACCCACTGCGCGGCTGCCAAAGAAGAGTAACAGGCATCCAGGGGCGAACCAAGCCCTCATCTGATAGGCTGACAACAGGGTCTATGGGAACCGTTATGACCGCAGAGGAGCTATCACAATCGAATCTGGGACCGGATGGTACCAGTAGCTATGGGAGCCCCGAGGCTAGCTCTGCTTTGGGTTCGGATTCAACGGGTCTCAAATCAGACTGGAGCAATCGCCTTGACGCTCTACGCCAGCAGGAGACTGACCTCAAGCGCAGCATTGCTGACCTGCAAGCAACCTACAACCGCTTGACTCAAGACCAGTTTCAAAAAATTCAGGCTGACATTGGCCGGATGGTGCAGCAGGGCACAGCAGACTTAGAGCAGCGCAAGCGCAATCTGCAAAAAGAAATTGAAACGCTAGAGCGTCGTCAGGAGCGCATTCAGGCCGAGATGCGCACTACCTTTGCCGGTGCATCCCAAGATTTAGCGGTACGGGTGCAGGGCTTTAAAGACTATTTGGTAGGTAGCCTGCAAGATTTGGCAGTGGCGGCAGACCAGCTCGATATCACTCCAGCAGCTCGCTCTACCCCGGCGTCGAGGATAGACGCTAGGGATGGCTCTGCAGCGGATGCTCGTTTCGAGTCTGGTGCCGAACGCTCCGCCCCTCGCCCGTCTCCCCGCCGAGCTGCTGCCGAGTCGTCGGCTCAGCCAGCCTTTGCCTCGAATGCTTTTCAAGACCAAACGGAGCGTATTCGCAGCCTGCTTGACCAGTACCGCATGCGTCCCGATTACTACGGCCCCCTTTGGCAGCTGCGCCGCACCTTTGAACCCATCCACGCCGAGCGGGTTTCTAACTGGTTCTTTGCCCAAGGCGGACGGGGAGCGGTTAAGAGCATGGGCAGCCGTCTGCAAAACGTGCTGGTGGCTTCGTCGGCGCTGTCGATTTTGCATGCTCTTTACGGCAATCGCCTACGCACCCTAGTGCTCTCTAATAGCCCCGAGCGTTTGGGAGAATGGCGGCGGGGGCTGCAAGACTGTTTGGGCATTTCCCGTGCGGATTTTGGTACTGGCCAGGGGGTCATGCTGTTTGATGCACCAGAGCCTCTAGCTCAGCGAGCCGATCGCATCTCCGCTGACAACGGTCTACCCTTTATTGTGGTAGACGAAGCTGAGTCAGTGATTAGTTTGGCGCTGCTGCAATTTCCGCTATGGCTAGCCTTTGCTCCCGACCCCATGAATCCAGTAGCTGAGTACGACTACTAGCAGCTCTCCTCTCGTTGGAGAAGTACAGAGCGCAGGTGTTGACTGTTCCAGGCTCAGAGATTCTATTGTCAGTCGCTAAAGACCTTTGCCAAGGTTTCAACTACCCGATCGAGGGCCACCGATCGCGAGGCTTTGAGCAAGACGCGATCGCCCGGTTGCAGCATCCCTTCCAGATGCTGGGCTAGAGATTGGTGATCGGCGAAGCTCACGGTCTTAACGCTCGCTGCCCCCTCCGCCAAAGCCAAGGATTCGTCAGGGTCAGCCAGAGTGAGCAGGGCATCCAGTCCCAAATTGTCCACGACCTGCCCAACTTGGCGGTGCAAATCGACCGATCGCTCTCCTAGCTCTTTCATCGTGCCCAGCACGGCAATCCGGCGTTGGCCAGGGGTCTCGGCTAGCAAATGAAGGGCCGCCGTCATTGACTCTACCCCCGCGTTGTAGGTTTCATCGAGCAGCACAATGTCGTCCGGCAACAGAATTTGTCGCGCCCGACCGCTGGGCAAGTCTACTGAAATGCCTTGGCTGAGCACCCGCCAGTCGAGGTTGAGAGCCTGCATAACGGCGATCGCCGCCAACAGGTTTAGGGCATTGTGGCGACCTGGCAGCGGCAGCGGTAAATGTACACCTTGTACCTCTAGGGTTCCAGGATCAACCAGCTGACCCTGAACGTCGCCGCCCTCCAGGCCAAAGGTGATGGTGCGCCCTGCCCATACGGTGCGGGCAGTGGTTAGGAGCCTAGCGTTGTCATGGTTGAGCACGGCAATGCTCTGGGGCGACTCGGCTAGCAGCTCGCACTTGGCGTCAGCAATGGCCTGCTCCGACCCCAGACGGCCAATGTGGGCCGTACCCACGTTGGTAATGACCGCCACATCGGGTACAGCGATGCGGGCTAACCGGGCAATCTCCCCCGGCCCCCGCATGCCCATTTCGATCACCCCAAAGGCATGGTCGGGTCGAAGTTGAAGCAGCGTTTTGGGAACCCCAATGTCGTTGTTGTAGTTAGCCTGGGTTTTGTGCACCGCTCCTTGGGTGCCTAAGGCCGCCGCCAGCAGTTCCTTGGTGGTGGTTTTGCCCACCGACCCAGTAATCGCTACGATGCTGGCTTGCTGTTGGGTACGCCACCAGTGCCCTAGGGCCTGGTATGCCACCAGGGTATCGGCCACCGGCAGGCAAGGCAGATGGGGTATGAGCTTATCTTGCTCGACCACCGCAGCTATGGCACCCTGAGCGATCGCCGCTTCAACAAAGCTATGCCCATCAAAACGATCGCCCGTCAGAGCGACGAAAAGAGCGTTTTCCCGGATATCGCGGCTATCAGTAGTAATATTTGCTACACAATCTTCTCGGTGAGCAGGCAGCACATAATCTAGAGGTGCCTGTATAGCTGCAGCCAGAGTAGCTAGTGATGAAAAGCCCATAGAGTCAACGGTGGTTAATCTGTAGCAATGTCTGCGATACGTCAGGTTTTGGCCCGATCTTGTCGCAAAGTGCTTTGATTGTAAGGGAATTCGGACCCTAGCTGTTAGGCACCTCTTCCGAAGTAGAAAGCTGACCTTACCTGTCGCTCAGTAAGCTGCCCACGGTTCAGGGCTGGTCTACAGACAAGGCTTGCGCTAATGTTTTGCGGTGAATAGCCTTGGGGTATGGGTATCCTAACCCTAACAGGGTTTACTACTACCTCATGGTTAGGTAAAGAACTTTACCAGAGCTTCGTTAACGCTCCCGACATAATCGCGGAAACTAGAAAATTCACGCAGTAATCTTGAGATACGCAAACGATAGCCTAGTGTAAAAACTGACGCGAACAGGGTTGTCTATCGTCTTTAATGAGCCTAAGGACTGTTGCTACCATCAAAACCGTGCATCTTTAGAGTTCGTACTTTAGCCAGTGAGCTTAACATCAAAATTCTTCTCATCGCAGTCCGTATGGGCTTAGTTTACTAAGCTCATCTGTTGGTGGGGCAAGGGCGGTAAAGCCGTGAAGACAAAAGCGACTTATAACAATCGAATTACTACCGCTGATGAGCAGTGTCTCTACAGTCACCTGTTGACCTGCGTTAGCGTTGAGTCTCCTGACGCCATGCTCGATCGGTTTCAGGCGCTCTTTCTTGACGGGTTTGGCTACCCCGATCGCGATGTCGTAGCTGCCCTCGATCGCCTGCTGGCCTGCCAAGAGATCGAAGAGTATTTTCGGTTCATTCTCAACCGTTGCTGCCACATTCTCATCAACCGCTGGCAAACCAATCCTCAGCTGCAGCCGGCTATTCCTGTCTTGATTAAGCTGCTAGAGTCTGTGCCTGCCGATCGGGTGTCAGAACTGTCGCGATCGCGGCCCATTCGCCGCCTGCGCCAGGTTACCCAAGACTTTAGAGACACGGAGCAGTATCTCGCCCTCAAGCGACTGGCGTGTGTCATTGAGGCTCGCCACTCTGCCCTACCCCGCAATCGGCAGGCCGAGGCCGTGCCCCTGGGCTCGCTGATCAACCGCTATCCCTATCTTTACGAGCACTGTTTGGTGACTGAAGATAGCGACCTTCAGCATCAGCAGTACGTGCGTCACATGCAGGTTGAGGCTCAGCATAAATTTGAGGTTGACCTCAGCCACTATGTCACCTACCGAGTTCGTCGGGGGCGACTGCATCGCCAGGGGCAGACAGACTTTGCTGATCGGTTGCGGATGGTGCCCAATCCCACGTTATTAAACGATAAAGAGCTGGTCTCGTCGCTCAAGCACTTCGCCCGCCGCCGCGATCACGGTCAAAGCTATCGCGACGGAGCTCAGCGTTTTTTGCTTAACCACGATCATGGCATGTCGTTTCGGCAGTTCAAAGAAGACCTGTTTGACTACATCATTGCCGATGTCGATGCCGACTATGGCCAGCGACAGTTCAAAGCCATGCTGCAAGACCACCTACTGTCTGCCTTTACCGACAGCGATAGCAATCCAATGGATGACTTTCTCAAAGTGCGTACTTGTAGCAACCTATTCAACTTTTTGGTGGTTGACCCCAGCGCTGGTCGGCAACACTACGTATTCCTCGATTTAATCAACAATCTGGGGCCAGTGCACACCACAGGACTGCTGCTTAGAATTTTGCTGATTTGCCAGAAGGTCAGACCTTTCTTAGATCGACGGTTTTCGCTGTTGTTTAACCACTACGAAACTGCCTCCAGCGAAACGGTGGCCTGGTTGATCAATATGTTTGAAAATATCAACATTGCCCTTAGTCTTAACTTCGGCAGCGTTGATCTGTCCCATGCTGGAGCCCGATAGGGTGCTGCTATGGCCTAGCTCAGCAGCTGCGGACGCCGTTTAGCTAGCAGCAAACCCGAGTCTAGCCCGAGCGCAAATGCTAGAGTCGTAGCACGTGCAGAATCTCTATTGCCCATTATGTACGACCTTGTTTCTGCCGCCCTTGGGGCTCAGCAGTTGACTCAGGCAGCCCAGCTAATTAAGCAGTGGCAGCAAAAAACGCCCCAAGATCCTTGGCTTAAGCTGGCCATGGGGCAATATTGGGAAGCCAAGACCGAGTTGGAGAAGGCCCAGATTACCTATACCCAGCTGCTGCAAAGCACCGCCAACACTAAAGTGCTGAACCAGGCGCGCGAAGGCGTACAACGGGTGCGAGACCGGATGGCCAAGCGTCGAGAGCACGATCTGAGCGCTGCCAAGCAGCAGCCGGGAGCGGCGGCGACGGCCATGCTAGTGCTAGAGCCAGTAACGGGCGATCGCCGAGAACCGGCAGCCCAGGGCCTAGCCCGAGTTATGCAGATTGATGCTTACACTGCTAAAACTCGGCTACCCAGCAAGCACTGGCGACTGCTGCGGGTCGGCTCAGCGGGAGAAACTCAGTATTTTTGCGAACAGCTTCAGGCCGAGGGCACTCCCGCCCGTTGGGCTACGGTGGATCAGGTCAAGGAGGTGGACACCTTTCGAGTGCAGGCGATTCGCGCAGTGGAGCCAGAGTTGATGGTGATCTGCCTGAATAGTGCAGGCCAGCAGGGCACCATTCAGCTCACCTGGAACGACATCACTCAGTGGGTAGTGGGGCAACTGCCCATTTATGAATCAGTAGTGGATTTAGATATGCGCGGCAAGCTCAAGCGCAAAGATGCCACCCAAGACTATGGTGAAGTGATCGACTGGCACCTGCACGGACGCGGCTGCGTGCTGCGCTTGTGCGATCGCACCTACAAGTTTCGTGAGGCAATGCCCCTGCCCCCAGCGGAATCATTTCCGTCACCCTTGATTGCGGCTACTGCCTGGAAAGCTATGAAAAGCTACTTTGCAGCCCGGATCGCTTCAGCCCCGCTTACCGATTTCAACGGCTTTGGGGAAAGCGCCCTAGATTTGATCGAACTGCTGCCGTCTTTTGAGAACCAAGTGGAGATGGGGCGATCGCTGCCCTCGCCCTGGGATGCAGCTTTTCACCTGTACAGCGGTCTACGGTTTGTGGTGAAAAGAGAAGCTAAAGGCTCAAAAAATTAAAGTTCAGGGATGAGGGCTAGTTGTTTAACCCTCATCCCTGAACTTCTGGATTATCCCTAACGTATGCGTAGAGTGGTTGGTTTAGCGGGTCTTGACCTGCTTAGCCATATTCAAAAAAGGAGACAGGCTAGGACCAGGACGGCGACGACGGGGTAGGGACGTACCTACGGTGGTGAGGTAGGTAGAGGCGAAGGCGGTAGGAGCTGGCTCAGCAGGTGCCATTGCTACTAAGGCGGGAGCAGGGGCAGCTTTAGCTGGAGCTTTGGCCGCTGCTTTTGCTAAAGCCTTTGCTGGAGCTTTAGTCGTTGCCTTTTCTGAAACCTTTGCTAGGGCATTAGTCGCTGCCTTTGCTGGAGCGGCCACAGACTCAGCCTTAGCAGGGGCTGTGAGAGCAGGCGCCGGTTGGGCGCTGCTCTCAGATTCATCGAGTTCCATGAAAAACTCAGACTTTTTGCCTAGACCTACCAGGCCGCCAACGGTTTTGAAGATGCCGCCAAGCAGCCCAAAGATCGCCCCAAAAATAGACTTGATTAAACCCATGGGTATGTCCTTGATTTATCTGCGTTTCTAAATTAATTATCAAGTTCCGTTACGCCCTCTCACAAGGCGGAGCGACAACTAGATAAAAAAGTTAACACTAGCCTCAGAATTCTCTACAGATATAGCTCTGCCTTTGGGATCCTTTAGGCCTGCCTCAGGTTATGGCAGAAATCTTGACTGTGTCAGCCTGATAGACCGACACAAGTTACAAGACCATAACTTGC
Organism: Leptolyngbya subtilissima AS-A7; assembly: GCF_039962255.1. NCBI lineage: Bacteria > Bacillati > Cyanobacteriota > Cyanophyceae > Leptolyngbyales > Leptolyngbyaceae > Leptolyngbya > Leptolyngbya subtilissima. The sequence goes on from NZ_JAMPKY010000005.1 coordinate 39,512, forward strand.
GCCGGGAGGGAAACAGCCTCAAGCTCCAGGTGCTGGCTTCGCCTAACCAGCGGTGTTTGGCAATACCGGATGCTGCAATGCCCCGTTATATGTTGGACTGCCAAGTTTGAAGGAGCGCCCTTGACCAAGCTACAGGGGTTTGGGGGCTTAAATGATTGAGTTTTGGTGCGATCGCCCTTGAAATGGTTAGCCAACGCTATTAGGTTAACTTCTGCCGCTGAGCTAGAACGGGAATTTTTTAGTGAAGAAAGCAAATTGAGGTAAGCGGACCCTTTACTTCCCTTAAAACTTCGTTAGGATAATTAACAACGATATTAAGTTTTCTAAACTCCTATGATTGCCCAGCAACGCCTTCTAGCCTTGGGCGGCCTTGCGCTTCAGCCCAATCAGTCCACCAACACCGCTTTTCAGATTTCTTGGACAATTCTGAGAGTGGTTGCCGGTATTGTTATGGTTCATAACGGCCTTGACAAACTAGCCAACATCGAGAGCTTTGCCAATGCCTACGTGGCTTATCTAGGTCTGCCTTTCCCCATCACTCTGAGCTACATGGCGGCCTTCACTGAGCTAATTGGTGCGCCTTTGGTAGCCCTGGGGCTGTTTACTCGTCCTGCCGCCATGGGGCTTGTTTTCACTATGCTGGTGGCGATGTATCACCACGTCAAGGTAGCGGGTTTCAGTATTCCTTACCTGGAGCTGTCTGCCCTCTACGCCGCCACCTTTCTGTTCTTTGTAATCAATGGTGGTGGTCGATTCTCCCTAGATGCGGTGCTGGCTAATGTGTTCAACAGGCTGCGCACCAACCAAACCGACGGTAAGCGCGCCTCCTTAGAAGATGTTTTTCGACGGTCGGATGAGGTTAAGTCTGGCACCAAATCGGCTTCATAATCTGTCTTGTTGATTTCCTCAAGCCCCTTGTCAGAATACAAGGGGCTTTGTTTTGGGGATTGGTATAGGGCTACCCAAACAGCACGAGAGAACAGGCGGTCACATTATGTCCCCAGCAGCGCCATAAGAGCCACGATGGGGCTATCGGGCCAAAAGCTTAGAAACCTTGCTGCGCTATCTCCGGTTGTCAATGCAGCTACGGATTCTCCTAAGGTGAAAAAGGTTGCTAGAACAGGCTGGCCTCACCTGATTAGGAGAGGCCAGAGCGAGGCGCAATAACTGTCGCCAAAAAGTCTTGGTTTGTCTGATCCATCAGCTATAGGCTAGCAATTCGGCTCAGATTCCCAAACGCTGGTAAACCTGATCGAGGTTGCGCAGGTGACGCTCAGGACTAAAGCAGAGGTCAATTTCTGCCTTCGATAGGTGCGCCGTCACCCGCTCATCGGCCTCGATCAGCCCACGAAAGTTGCCGTCGTCGGTGTTCCAGGCCTGGTGGGCGCACGACTGCACGATCGCATAGGCCTCTTCCCGCACCAGCCCCTTGTCGACTAAAGCCAGCAGCACTCCCTGGCTAAACACTACGCCGCCGTAGACATTCATGTTGCGGGCCATATTCTCGGGGTAGACCAGCAGATTCTTGATCAGCTCGGTGGTTTCTACCAGCATAAAGTGAGTCAGGATGCAGCTGTCGGGAAAGGCCACGCGCTCCACAGAGCTGTGGGAAATATCGCGCTCGTGCCACAGCGCTACGTTTTCTAACGCCGCCATAGCATTGCCTCGCAAGAGCCGCGCCATACCAGTCAAACGTTCTGAGCGAATTGGGTTGCGCTTGTGGGGCATGGCCGACGAGCCCTTCTGCTTCTTAGAGAAAAATTCCTCCACTTCCAGTACGTCGGTGCGCTGCAGGTTGCGAATTTCTACTGCAAACCGCTCGATGGAGGCTCCCAGCAGAGCCAGAGCGTTCATAAAGTCGGCGTGGATATCGCGGGAGATGACCTGGGTGGAGGCCGTGTCGGGGCGCAGGCCCAGGTTTTGGCAGGCCAGCGCCTCAATCTTGGGGTCGATGTTGGCGTAGGTGCCCACTGCACCAGAGATTTTGCCAACGGCGATCGCATCCTGTAGGTGGGTCAGCCGCTCCCGGTGGCGCAGCATCTCGGCCAGCCAGCCAGCCAGCTTAAAACCAAAGGTAATTGGCTCAGCGTGAATGCCGTGGGAGCGACCAATCATCACCGTGTCGCGGTGCTCTTGGGCCCGATAGCGAATCGCCTGAATCAGGCTCTCCACATGAATCATGATCACCTGAAGGCTGTCTACGAGCTGGAGCGACAGGGCCGTGTCGAGCATATCGGAGCTGGTCATGCCCAGGTGAATGTAGCGCCCGGCGTCGCCCACATACTCGTTGACGTTGGTGAGAAAGGCGATCACGTCGTGGCGTACCTCAGCCTCAATTTCAAGAATGCGCTTGGGGTCAAACTTGGCTTTAGCCTTGATTTCCTCGACCGCTTCCCGAGGAATGTAGCCCAGCTCGGCCTGGGCTTCGCACACCGCGATTTCGACCCGCAGCCAGGTCTTAAATTTATAGTCGTCGGTCCAAAGATCGCCCATTTCGGGCAGGGTGTAGCGTTCAATCAAGGCTTTGGTCAGAATACAACCGTCCCATTCTACCCGGCGACCCTAGGCTGTGGAAAATTGAAGCACTATACTTCACGCCGGTGGCACCGATTAGCACCTTTCCCAGCATCAGGTCGGTTGAAAGTTCAGCACTAGTTAGCTAACTGACTCACCACCGCCCAAGCGAGTGCAGCAAAGGCCCGTCTAACCGCCGTGGCTGTGCCGATTTGAACAGCTGCAACTGCAACCGTTTGAACCTGCACTAGATCAGCACTTCAGGATTTGCCCTGAGTTGCGACCGCAACACTCTAGCTTTGCTTTTCAGAGGTGTTTACTGCGACTACTGAGCGTTTTGCCGGGCGTAGTCAAGATTGGGCTGATAGTCAACCGCCTTCTGCTGGGCAGTGGCGTAGTTGGGGTCAGAGGCCGGAACTCGTTGCATGAGAGCAATGGCTTGGGCCCAAGCGTCGGCTACCGCTTGCCACTGGGCTGGGGTACTGGCGGTTTGGGCTTGGTTGGCTGCGGTTTGGGCTGCATTAACCGCTTGCCTAAACAGCTCATCTTCGGGCACAGCAGCCGGGTCAACCGGAGGTGTAGCAGGCTCGGTGATTGCGGGGGCTCCCCCTGGACTAGGCTCCCGCAAGCGACTGAGCACTCCGTAGAGCAGCAGGCCACCTAGAGCTAAAGCCCCCACCAATCCTAAAATCAGGCGCGTGGGCAAGCCAGACCTTCCGCCTGACCGGCGGACACTGCCGTCGTCATTAAACTGGTCTGGGGTGAGGGCTACGTGGGTAGAGGGGTCGGAACCAAACTCCTGAATGAAGTCGTCGGTAGCGTCGGGTTCGTCATTCGTTAAGACCACCCCATTGCGGTCTTGGATGAAGCCGTTGCTATCTAGGGAACTGTCGCTGAAGGCTCCATCATCAAAACCTTCATCATCAAAACCTGTGTTCCCGAAGCCTTCATCGGCAAAGCCCTCGGTGCCGAAATCGGTCTCAAAGCCTTCATCGCTTAACCCTGCGGACTCGAAGCCGGGTGCCTCAAACTCGTCGTTGCCAAACTCAACGGGCTCAAAGGCTGGATCATCTGCGATATCATCGCTAAGCAGGCCAGCAGCCGGTATAGCCCCAGCAGAATAATCCTCCGGCTGTTCTAGAAAGGCAGCGTCGACGTCGCCAAGTTCGTTGGTCATAGCGAGGTCAGGCATAAAGTCGCCCTCGACTGTTTGGTCCAACTCCATGGTCGAGAAGGGCATATCGGCGTCGGCTTCAAAGCCCACCTCGTAGGGCTCAGCTGCAAAAGGATTTGAAGTGATGTGAGGATCCTCAGCTTGAGCATCGAAGGTCAGTCCAGGATCAAAGCCGCTCTCCGGTTCAGCCCCAAAGTCGGCGGGAGAATCTAGGACAAGGTTAGGGTCGAAACTGCCGTCTTCTACTGCCCAGGGTGGAGCATCGGCTGCGGAGAAGCCCAAGTCGCCCTCTTCGGGTACAAAGGCATCTACGCCGAGGGGCTTTAGAACCAGATCGTTAGGACCGGCTTCTAGATCAAAATCGCTTGAGAAAGGAGTGTCTATGGCTTGATCACTCAGCTCGCCCTCTGACAAGTCAAGGTCAACGGCGGCAAAGTCAGCGGTGCCCAAATCGCCGTAACTGCCTAGATCGTCGTAAGTGCCCAGATCGGTATCAGAGTCGAGGGGCAGTTCGCCCTCGGCCAAGCCGGTAGTGCCGAGATCGTCGTAAGTACCTAGATCGTCGTAGGTGCCTAGATCTGTGTCAGAGTCAATGGTCAGTTCGCCCTCAATCAAGCCAGCGGTCCCTAAATCGTCGTAAGTACCTAGATCGTCGTAGGCGCCCAGATCAGTGTCAGAGTCGAGGGTGAGATCAGGCTCGTCTGCGCTCCAGTCGCTGCCTGCGAAGGCAGCGGGTTCTGTGAGGTCTAGATCGGTAGCAGCGCCTAAATCCTCAAACGCTAACTCTTCTGGGGTCAACAGTTCAGGGGGTAGAGGCTCTAAACCCGCTTCTAGGTTTGAAGTGGTGCTGTCGGTGCCTAGATCGAGGTCAGGAAAGGCATCGACATCAAGTGTGCTGCCCTCAACCATCGGTGTTTCTGAATCAAATCCTTCATCTAACCCTAGGTCCAAGCCGGTGTCGAACTCGGTAGCTGCTAAAGGATCTAATTCAGGAAAATCCAGATCGTTGGGACTGTTCTGTCCTAAATCCAAGCCGGTGTCGAACTCAGTGGCCGCTAGAGGATCTGGTTCTGCCTCAAGAAAATCTAGGTCGCTGGAGCTGTCCTCTAAATTGGTGAAATCGTCGGAGAGGACGGCGTCGCTACTCGGGTCTTCGTCAAAGTCGACTAGGTCATCCATGCCAGACAAGTCATCGGCCCAAGGGGGGGCAGAACTGTCTACTGGGCCTGCGGCGGGAGCGATGCCCGTGTCTGGGCTGGCGTCGCTACTGCTCCAAAGGTCATCTAGATCAATATCGACGTCGGGGGCTGTGGGGGGAGCCGCGGGGGTGTTGAGATCGAAGTCGAAGTCGTCGGCTGCGATCGCAGCCTCAGCCTGATCCCCAACCGTCTCACTCAGTTCTGGGCCATTCTCAAAGTCGAGACCAAAGTCTGCAATCTCCTCAGTGCCACTGTCGGCGGCCCATTGCTGAGCTTCTAAATCTAAAGCGGCCTGATCGGCAGCGGCAAAATCTAGGTCTAGGTCGCTAGTGCTGGTGCTTGGGTCAAAGTCGAGCTCATTGCCCGCCCCAGTGGGCGCATCATCAAGACCAAGATCCAGATCTAACGCATCAGCAGTAATGGGTTCTTCGCCGCCTAGATCAAAATCCAGGTCAGTGTCAGCCTTGACAGTGGGTGATTGGTCTGGGCCTAGATCCAGGTCTAAATCATCGTCATTGAAGCCAAGATCCAAATCCAATGCATTAGTAGTAGCGGATTCTTCGCTACCTAGATCAAAATCTAGACCGGTGTTAGCCCCGGCAGCGGGTGATGGGTCTAAGCCTAGATCTAGGTCCAAATCATCGTCATTCAGGCCAAGATCCAGATCTAATGCATCAGCAGTGATAGGGTCTTCGCCGTCTAGATCAAAATCCAGGTCAGTGTCAGCCCCAACGGTGGGCGATGGGTCTGGGCCTAGATCTAGGTCCAACTCATCGACAGGCGCCCCAGTGACTTCGTCGCCCATGCCTAAATCGAGGTCAAAATCGCTTGCAGAAGCATCTCCCTTAGGAGCATCAATGAAGTCTAGGTCAAGGCCTAGGTTATCTGGGGCGGTGGCGGGTGCCTCCTCAAGGCCTAGGTCAAAGTCCAGCTCAGTGTCGTTGGGTACGGTGCTCGTTGAGTCTTTGGTAAAGCTCAGGTCAGGGGCGGGGGCATCGGCCAAGGCCAGGTCGAGATCAAAATCAGTGGCAGACTCGGCAGCGGCAGGCTCTGAGAACTCTAGGTCAAAATCTAGATCGGTGGCTCCAGCATCGCTCGGCTCTTCACCAAGACCCAGATCGAAATCAAGATCGCTGGCATTGGTAGAGGTGTCGGTGAACTCTAGATTGAAATCGCTTGCGTCGGCAGAGGTGTCGGTGAATTCTAGGCCAAAATCATCGGTGGCCCCCAGATCGGCACCGGCTTCGGAGAGGCTGGTGTCGGTCAGATCGAGGCCAAAGTCGCTGGCGCTATTGTCGGTAAAGCTCAGGTCAAAGTCGGCCGGGACATCGAGATCGAGATCGCTAGAGCCATCGGTAAACCCTAAATCGAGGTCGGCACCGCCAAAGTCATCGCCTAGGGACGCGTCAAAATCGCCTAGCTGATCGAGGTCGAGGTCGGCACCATTGGTGCTATCGAGGTCGAACCCGAGGTCGAGGTCATCACTGGTCGGAGTGGGCGCTAGACCTAGGTCAAAGTCCAGATCGCTAACCGGAGCGTCTTGCAGCACCAGGTTTTCGCTCCAGGCGCTGGTGTCAGCCCCTAGTTGTTTGCCGCTGACGGTCAGCTGTTGAATGGTGGCTAGCTCCAGCCCGGTAATGCCCTTTTTGACATAGGCGACCAGATCAGCCTGGTTGGGAATTTGGGCAGACTCTAGGTTCACCTGGAGGGTGCTGTCGTGTTGCACCACGTGGGCAGTGATACCTTGGGCCTCCAGGTGGCGATTCATCAGAGCCGCGATCGCCTCTGGGTCACCCTGACGGGCCAGTTGCAGAACAGTGGGGGGCGTATTAGACATAGGGGTCTATTGAATTCGATGAATTCAGCGCACAGGCCGGAGAATTCCCTATAGTATGCCCGCGGTGGCTGATATTGACACAATCATTGGCTCACAGGGCGTAAACCTGAGGTAATGTCGTCCCAAATGTTACGGATTTTGTTGATTTAGCTCCTGTAAAGCGCGCTCTAACTGCTGCTGGGCTTCGCCGTAGCGCTGCCAATCGCCCTGCTGAAGAGCCTGCTGGCCGCTTTGGTACGATTCCAGCGCCGACTGCACCAGATCAGACACGGTGCTAGGTGGTGCCGGTTCGGTGCCGGGATCGACGGGAGCGGGCGGTGGGGCAACGGCATCGCCAAAGATGGCGTCTAGGCTTTGGTCGAGGGTTTCTCGCATCACCACGCGATCGTTGTAGGCAACAATCACTCGGCGCAGCTCGGGCAGTTCGCCCTGGTCGGCCCGTAGGTAAATGGGCTGCACGTAGAGCAACGACTGCTCGACGGGGATCACCAGCAGGGTGCCGCGAATTACCCCCGAGCCCTGCTGGCTCCAGAGGGTGAGCTGCTCAGAGATTTCTGGAGTTTGGCTAATGCGGGCCTCAACCTGGGTGGGGCCAAACACTAGCTCCTGCTTCGGAAATTCGTAGAGCAGCAGCCGACCGTAGTTGTCGCCGTCGGAGCCGCCTGCCATCCAGGCGATCATGTTGTCGCGGTTGGCCGGGGTAAAGGGGAGAATTTGCATAAATTCCTCTCCCTCTAGCTGAGGCAGCTTCATAATCACGTAGTAGGGCTCCATGGGTTCCACGGCGTCCTCTTCCCCGTGTTCTGGAAACCGCCAGAGGTCTTCACGGTTGTAGAAGACCTCTGGGTTTTCCATGTGGTAGGCCCGGTACATCTGGGCCTGCACCGTGAAAATGTCCAGGGGGTAGCGCAGGTGCTCGCGATAGTTGGCGGGCAGCTCTTCGATGGGTTTGAAGAGGTCGGGAAAGATCTGGCTGTAGGTAGCCAGCAGCGGGTCGTAGCGATCGCGCGCATAAAACTCCAGGCTGCCGTCGTAGGCGTCGATAAAGACCTTGACGGCATCGCGAATGTAGTTGACGCCGTTGCGCATCAGGGGATTGGTGTTCTCCACCAGCGAGACCATGTCGGTGCGGCGGTTGAGGGGCTCGGAATAGGGGTAGCGATCGCTGCTGGTGTAGCCATCCAAAACCCACTTGATCCGCCCGTCGATCACCGCCGGGTAGGGATCGCTGTCGTAGGTGAGAAAGGGGGCGACGTGGCGCACCCGATCAGTAATCAGCCGGTGGTAGTGAATCCGAGTTTCAGGGCTGAAATAGTTGGAGATCAGCACCCGCACGTTGCCCAGATCGAAGGCGTAGGCCAGCCGCCGCAGCCACGAATTGAGCGGCACGCCGCCCGCCCCGGTGTAGCGGTAAGACGCGTTGGTGTCGCCTTGGGGATAGTCAAACTCGTCGGTGTTGGCCCCGGTAAAGATGTAATTGCGGGTGCTTTCGCCGTAGTAAAGGCGGGGCTGGTCGAGGGGCAAATCGACGGTGCTGCTGGGGGGCACATTGCGAATAAAGAAATCAGGCAGCCCGTTGGGGGTCACCTGGTTGACCGGGCTCATCACAATCCCAAAGCCGTGGGTAAATTTGAGCTGGCGGTTGATCCAGTTTTGGGCCTCGGGGGGTAATTGCTCGACCGGCAGCTCGCGAGCCGAAATGGTCACCTGGCGGTAGTCGCCGTTGAGGGTGTAGCGGTCAACATCCACATCCTCAAAGTTGTAGTAGAGGCGAATTTCTTGCAGCTGCTTGTAGGTGCTGAGCAGCGGAGCGTAATCCCACAGGCGGATGTTGCCGATGGTGGGCTCGTTGGCGTCGAGCACCGCACGATCGAGGCTGTTGTTGGCGGGGAAGGGCTCTGACACCACGCTGGTAAGGTTGTAGGCCGCGCGGGTAAAGGCAATATTGTGCTCGATGTAGGGGCGCTCCATGGTGAGCTCGTTGGGCTCAACCACAAAGTTTTGCTGAAACCAGGGATACATGCCGTTAACCAGCACCAGTACGCCCAGGTAGATCACAATGCCAAAAATTGGCAGCGAAAAGCCGCTACGCCCCAGAGCAATCAAAAACAGCGCCGCCACCGCCAGGGTGACAAACCCCATCAGCCAAAAAGACTGGAGCCGAGCATGGACATCGGTGTAGCCCGCGCCGAAAATAACGCCGCTGTCAGAGTAGAGCAGCGAGAAGCGGTCGAGCCAAAAGCCCACCGCCAGCAGGGCCGCGATCGCTGCTAGCAGCAGACACAGGTGAGCTTTAGCTTCCCCCGTGAGAAAGTATTTCCAACCGCGCTCGGGGCGCACCTCACCCTTGAGGGCATACACGGCGCTGGCCAGCAGCAGCGACCACACCAGCAGGCCCAGCAGATTGTCTTGCAGCCCCTGCCACAGGGGCAGCTTAAACATATAAAAGCTGATATCGCGCTGAAAGATGGGGTCAGGGGTGCCAAACTCGGTAGGGTTAAGAAATTGCAGCACGGTCTGCCAAGCCGAAGCCGCCCGCAGCGCCACCCCTAGCGACAGCAAAAAAACCAGCCCTACCACCCCCAAATGGGTGAAGCGTTCGATCTGCTGGCGCTGAACTGGGTTGCTGTAGCGGCTCAAAAATCGGTAGACGCGATCGCGGGTTAGCTGCCGCGCGATCTGGTAGTTGGCCCACAGCACTCCGCCGTAAACGACAAACGACCCCACTCCTAGGGCTAGCTGCCACTTGATGCGTACCCAAAACACCGATGCGTAACCTACCGACTCAAACCACCATGACTCGGTGAGCAGATGCACTAAGCTGCTCGAAAAGACCAGCAGCAGAGTGATTGCCACTAGCCAGGGCAGCAGTCGACGGGCCTTGAAGGATTTAGCAGGGGAATAGGTCACAGGTATGGCAGGTAGGGGCGAAGTGCATTCGGGCAAAACCTCTAAACATAGCGCCTGAAGCACCGTTGCTTCTAAAGTCTAGCGATCTGTCTGCTGAGACAAGTCGCCTACTCCTCTAGGCTTAACCTTTTTTTAGGACGGCGATCGCGTTGATGGCCTCTGCGTTGGCTAACCAACCCCGCCTACCGACGGATACTGCCATGCTTGGGTTGACCTGCGATCGCAACAATGTTTCCCCAGCTGATTGTCAACTTTTAATAAGCCCGTGCGGAATGCCCGTAATTTCACGGAAGTTACCTGGGAAACCTAATAGGAATAGCCCTCCCACGGTGCCCCATCTATGAGCGAATACACAGGCATGACCCCTACCGTCATCATTGGCGTGGGGGGCACTGGCAAAGAGATTTTGATCAAAATTCGCCGCATGATCGTGGAGCAGTATGGCTCCCTCGACGCCCTGCCAATCGTCTCGTTTTTGCACATTGACACCGAGCAAAACGCTAAAGTTTCCGAAGCCCAAACAGTCTTGAAGCAAGATATTTCCCTGCGACCCATCGAGCAGGTGTGGGCCAAGGTCGAAGATGCCAAGGCCATTCTCAACAAGCTGTCGGCCTACCAATATTTAGACGAGTGGTTCCCCAGCGAGCTCAAAGGCACCGACTCAATTTTGTCTGGAGCAGGGCAAATTCGCGCCCTGGGGCGGTTTGCCTTTAGCCTCAACTACCCCCTGATCAAGGACTACTTCACCAAGGCCAAGGGGCGCATCGTCGGCCATGAGAAATTCATGCTCGATCGCTGGAAGGTGCAGCTCGACAAGGGCATCAACATCTTTGTGGTCTGCTCGCTCTCCGGCGGCACTGGCTCCGGCATGGTGATGGATCTGGCCTACAACCTGCGCGACTGGGTGCCGGTGTCAGAATTACCCCAGACCAGTGCATTCCTGGTGCTGCCAGGGGCCTTTTCGGGATTGGGCGATCGCGTCATCGCCAACGCCTACGCCGCCCTCATGGAGCTGAACCACTACAGCCGCGGCGACACCCGCTTTGACGCTCAGTACAGCGACAGCCAGAGCGATCGCATCACCAGTCAGAGCGGCCTCGATGTGCCCTTCAACTTCACCTACCTGGTGGGCAACAGCAACGACAAAGTCACCTTCCCCACCCTGGGCGATGTGCTGGAAATGGTGGCCCAGAACGTGTTTCTCGACTTTAGCTCCGGCTTCAGTCAGTACAAAAAGCTGGTGCGCGACAACGTTCGCAAGCACTGGGCCAGCCCTGACGCCTTGGGCTACCCGCAAAACTTCATGAGCTTTGGCCTCTCCAGCATTCAGTTTCCGGTCGAGCGGGTGCTAAACGCCTGCTCGGCCCGCCTGGCCGCCAAGCTAGTGGACTGGTGGAGCAACCCTACCCCTGCCCCAGCGGCGATGTCCGACCTGATTCGCACCGAGATTCTCCCCGGTCTATTTCTGGCCGAATCGGAGCACGACCACCAGGTGATCGACAGCATCAGCATGGGCGACAACAAAAAGCCCTACGCCAAGGAAGTCGCCGACTGGGTAGCCGGGGTGCGCAAGCGCCGCAACGACCTGAATATTCCCTTTGAAAACCTGCAGCGGTTTATCTCTAACGAGCAGGAAAAATATTCTCCCCACTTCAACGACACCGGCACCGATCCCAAGCGCTGGAGCGACTACTTTCAAAAAATGTGGGACAACCTCAGCTGGCTGATCCCCGAAAAGCGCAAGGAGCTGCGGGCGGCGGTCTACCTGATGGTGGAAGATCGTTTCCGGGGGCCGAAGTTCACCCGTCAATTCTTAGAAGTGCTGATTGAGGTGTTTGCCGACTTTCGCAGCAAGTTCGACCAAGACCGACAGAAATACTGGCTACCCCGCGAGCGATCGGCCCAAAACGCCCTGCAAACCCTGCTAAAGCAGATCGACGACCACGCCAAGCAGATGATGATGCTCAACCGCAAGAAAGTCATCGAAGACGACTTTCAAGGCATTATGCAGGCCCTAGAGCAGATCTACGTTTCTAAAGTCGAGGTCAAAGCCCGCACTCTGGGGGTGATGCTGCTCGACGGCCTGCGCGAAGAAATTGACCAGCTCTTGGTCGACCTCACTGCCTTTGAGACGGTGCTAAACAACGTCCAGGTCGAGCTGAAGGATAAGGAGCGCGTCTATACCCGCGAAACCGGCGGCCTGACGGTCAACGGCATTCTGCTCTACGACGAAAAGGAAATCGACGCCGCCTACCGCAAAACCGTCGCCGACCAGGAAGAAACCCTCTGCCAAACCCTCTCCCAGCAGGTGCTCGAAGAACTGCGGGTGCGCCTATTTGACCTCTACCCCTACGACGCCCTCAAGACCAAAGACCTCTACGAGCGGCTGCTGGGTCAAGCGATGGATGTGTTTCGCCGCCGCAGCCAGCTCGACATTTCCACCGCCCGCAAGTTTCTGGAGCAGTACCCCACCGTCGAGATGCAGGAGGCCCAGATCAAAACCACCTTTGAGAAATCGGAAGCCTTTTTGCGCCTTAGCCAGGAGCAAAAGAAGCTGGGCTGGGACGACAAGCTAGAGAAGTACCAAAAACTGGTCGGCATCCAGGGCGGCAGCAAACCCACCGATCCGGCGGTCTCGGCCCTGCTGCCGATGATTCGCAAAACCAGCACCGTCACCGACAAAGAAATTCGCCCCCTCAACGACCCCTACCACATCTACTTTGTGCAGGAGACCGGGGCCTTCCCCCTACGGCTAATTGAGGGCATGGAGCGGATGCGATCGCTCTACCGCGCCGTCAGCCAAGCTGACCACAACCCCCTGCACACTCACCAAGACTATCGCCAGTTTGGCGACGTCATGCCCGAAACCAGCAACGAGCGCCAGGCCCGCTACAACCTGATGCTGGCCAACGCCCTGGGTCTGGTGCGCCGCGAAGACAATCGCGTCACCGGCTTTGCTGAGGTCAAATTCACCTATCGCGACAAGCTCACCGGCTTCGACAAAACTGAGGTCATGGGCGCCACCTGGGAAGAGGCGGAAGACTTTTTGCTCACCGACCAAAACCGTCGCCTGGCCGAAACCTTAGACAATGCCATTCGAGCGATCGGTGAAGAAGCCGCTACTAAACCCCAGAAACAAGCCCTTTACACCCAGGTGATGACCTACCTGCAACAGCAGGAGCAAACAATTCAGGGCGGCTCCGACAGCGACGACTACAAGCGCATCCAAGCCGCCATCTCCAACTTCGTCACTACCCACCGCCTCTTCATCCCCTCGGATGCCCCCGCTACCCCCTCACCCACTACCCCATCACCCGTCACTACATCACCGTCTCCCGCGCCGCCGCCTCCCGCCCTTGACTCCGAGAACTTAGTCAAATACGCCAAGCTAGTCGAGACCTGCTACCGGCGCGGCAATCCCTCGCCCACGGAGCTAGAACTGCTGGAAAAATTCCGGGTAAAGTACAGGGTCTCGGTGGCCGATGCCAATGCGATCGCCGCCCAATACCAGCCCCAAAACACCATCGAGCAAGCCGCAGCCGAATACGGGTTGATGTTCCGCGCCTTCCTCGACAACGACGGCGAAGTTGACCTAGAAGAGCAGGCCCAACTGCTCGACCTCCAAGAAGAACTGGGTCTCACCAACGAGCAGGTTGCCACCATCGAAGACAACGTGCGCGCTGAAATGAACAGACCGTAGGCAGAAAGTTTTGAGTTTTGAATGCTTAGTTTTGAGTTCTTGGCATGCTGTAATCCTAGGTTGGATGCAGTGCCAGCGTAACAACGCTTATAGGGATTATTGGGTTCCACGCCGTTTCACCCAACCTACCCGACTACTTCAACTCAAAACTTAAAATTCAGAACTCCTCCTACCACCCATCCACTCCCTAACCCATCCACCCATTCGCCATGACCGACAGCTTCAACCACGTCACCTGCCCCAAATGCGGCTACGAAGAAAACACCACCACGGCCCAGAAGTGCGAAATCTGCGGCCAACCTTTGAAAAAGAGCAAGTCTATTGCTCCCCTCATCGCCGGGGTTGGGGCGGTTATCTTTCTAGCAGCGCTGGGCTTCACAGGATACAACGCCTTTGTGCGCAAAGATGCGCCGCAGGCTCCGGTTGCGGTGCCGACTACCCCCGCAGCCCCCGCAGATCCCGCCGCCGCTGACTCTGGCACAACCTCTACTGCTGCTACCCCGACGACCACCCTAGGCCAGCCCGCTAATGTGGCTAATGCGCTGAGCTGGGGCGATCGCATCCTCTTTACCGATACCTCTAATGCCGATATGCAGGCGGGGGCTGCTGCCTACGCCTCGGGTGACTATGCCACGGCCGCTGCACGCTTCGAGGCGGCCCGCAACGCTGTTCGCAACGACCCCGAAGCATTGATCTACCTCAACAATGCTCGGATTGGGGCTAATCCTGCCTTGGGCATCGCTGCGGTGGTGCCCATTGGCGATAGCCCCAACACCGCCCGCGAGCTGCTGCGGGGGGTAGCCCAAGCCCAAGATGAGGCGATCAAGGCCGGCACCCCCGTGAAGGTGCTGATTGCTAACGACCAGAACAATGCCGGTCAGGCTGCCGCGATCGCCAACGCTCTAGTTCAAGACCCCGATGTTGTCGGCGTCATCGGCCACGGCACCAGCACTACCACCTTGGCGGCCGCGCCCGTTTACCAACAAGGGCAGCTGCCGATGATCTCTCCCACCAGCACCACTACAGAGCTGACCACAGTGCCCAAAGAGGGCGGCAATTTTGTGTTTCGGGTGATTCCCAGTGATCAGTTCACGGGCACCACCCTGGCCCGCCACATGCTCACCCTGGGCAAGAGCAAACCCATCGTTTACTACAACTCCCAAAGCTCCTACAGCAAGTCGCTGCAAGATGCGTTCTCCACCACCCTAGGCCTAGAAGGGGGACAGGTGGTCAAACTGGTTGATCTGTCCCAGGGCAATCCAACGACGGAGCTGCAGGGCAGTGGGGCCGATGCCGTGGTGCTGCTGCCCGACTCGGCCACCTTTGATGCGGCGATCGCCGTCGCCCAGCTCAACAATGGCCAGCTGCCGGTGCTAGCTGGCGATGCTTTCTACCGCATTGATGCCCTGGAAAAGGGCGGGGCTAGCCTGACGGGCACCGTAGTCACCGTCCCCTGGCATCCACTCAAATCGGCCCCACCTTTTGCCCAGACCGCCTCTGGCCTCTGGGGCGGCGATGTTAACTGGCGCACGGCCCTCAGCTACGACGCGTTTCAGGTCTTGAGTTCAGCCCGCACTGTAGGAAACGTGGCTCCCGACAGCGGTACCTCAGGGCGAGCTGCGCTCGGTCAGGCTTTGGCCACCCAAGGGTTTTCTGCCAATGGATCAACAGGAACAATTAACTTTTTGCCGTCGGGCGATCGCAACACCACCGTCCTGCTAGTCGAGGTTAAACCCGGTACCCGCTCGGGCACCGGCTTCGACTTCGTGCCTCTGCCGTAAGGGAGTAGGAAGTAGATGAACTTGAGAAATATTGAACCCCTTACCCATCTACCCCTCAAAGCTGCCGCGCCGCGCCCGCATACGTAAAGATTCTCTGGGTAACCTGCCGTCTCTGGCCTTCGGCTCTAAATCGGCTGCCCTGTTCCTAAAACTAGCCGGCTGAGCAGGGCTGGATCTTTCCAATACAGGTAAGCAATCCCTAAGAGCAGGAGTAGCGTTGCTGCCAAAAGCCATAGGGGCCAGCGGAGCTGAGCGTTGGGAGGCATGCCCATAACAACCTCATATCGCGTTTTGCTAACTCTACCTTGGTCTAGAGCAGCCCCAAGGACGTTCTCTACACAATGGCTCAACAACGGCGCGGGCGCAGGTTGTTACAATTTTTAAGGGCTTTTGAAAATGAATTTTGCCCTAACGCTGACGTTATGAGGCTCAAGCAAGATAATGGCGATTAATTGCGCAGTAGACTGTAAAGACGGCTGTGTGCTGGGGAACGACTGCCCCAACCTGAAGTACACTGCCGAAGCGACAAAATTTATTTCTGACACCTCCCTTGATGAGATGCTTGAAATGGCCGATGAGGCCGTGCGACGCAGAATGATGGAGCGCGCCTCTCAGCCGCCTAAATGGGTAATGCCGGAGGATTAGACGACTCTAACAGGCTAGTTTGCGATCGCCCCATACTGGTCACAAGGTAGCCCTGTGCTATCGTGTGACAAGCAAGTTGTTAGTTGCATTACCGGCTTGGCTTAGTCCTTAGTTGAGTACATCTCCTTGATAACTTTCTACTTTTTCTCTCTCTATTTGGAGATGTATCCATGTCGATTTATGTAGGGAATTTGGCCTTCAGCGCCACCCAAGACCAGATCACCGAGGTCTTTGCTGAATACGGTGCTGTTAGCCGGGTTAGCCTGCCCACCGATCGTGAGACCGGTCGTCCTCGTGGTTTTGCCTTCGTCGAAATGGAAAGCGAAGCCGACGAAGACAAAGCCATCGAGGCCCTCGATGGTGCTGAGTGGATGGGCCGCGACCTCAAGGTCAACAAAGCTCGCCCCAGAGAGTCGCGTGGCGGCGGTGGTGGCGGTGGCGGCGGTGGCTGGAACAATAGCCGCGGTCGCTAGATAACTGGGTATGGCCAAAGCTCTTGGCCATACCTTAGCCTACGGGCTTTCGAAGTGAGGTATCGCGCTCAGCGATATCCAGTGGTTTTAGGCTGACGCTACTAGAGCGCTGCTTTACCCGCGTTAGCAAATTTTTAGGAGAACTAATGGCCCAGGTTGTATTGGGAGAAGACGAAAACATTGAATCGGCCCTACGACGCTTTAAGCGAAAGGTTGCCCGGGCCGGCATTTTTTCGGATATGCGAAAAAATCGCCACTTTGAAACCCCGATTGAAAAGAAAAAGCGCAAGACCATCGCTCGCCAGAAGCAGCGACGTTGGGGTTCAAAGCGCTAAACGCTCAACCCTGATTCAGAGTCTGTAGTCCAGTGATCAGCTGATGCAGGTGATAGGGCTTATGGGTAGCCATAACCGTAATTCGTAGTCGGCTTGTGGGCACTGTGGGCGGGCGTACTGCTGCCACCCATAGCCCAGCTGACTGTAGGTGTTGGTTAGCCGTCAGAATTGCCTCTGCTGACGCACCCTCTAGGCAAATAATGGGCGAAGCCGAAGGCAATCGCCGCAGCCCAAAGGGAGCTGCTGCTGGCTCTGTCAAGATTTGATCAATTTGTTGAATCAAGTGATTCACCTGGTGCCAGAGCATTTCGCGGCGCCAGGTTTCTTGCTGAATAATTTTCACTGCCGCTAGGGCCGCCGCTGTATCCGCTGGCGATAGACCCGTAGTGTAAATCCAACTGGGGGCGCGGTTGCGGAGGAAGTCAATGAGTACAGCAGACCCGGCTACATTGCCCCCTAGGCTGCCCAGAGCCTTACTGAGAGTACCGACTGTGACTAAGGGGCGTCCGGTACATCCTAGGTGCTCTACGGCCCCCGAGCCGCACTTGCCAAAAACTCCTGTGCCATGGGCCTCATCCACCAGCACCATCGCGTGGTAGTTCTCCGCTAGGTCAAGAATGGCCGCCAGCGGGCACAGGTCGCCATCCATACTAAATACACTGTCGGTGGTAATCAAACAGCGGCGATGGCGATCGCGATACAGCTTCAGCAATTCCTCCAGGTGGGCAACGTCACCATGGCGGTAGTCTAGGGCGGTGGCACCGCTAACTTTGCCCCCTGACTTGAGGCTGGAGTGGTTGTACTCGTCGCCTAAGATCAGGTCTGGGCTACCGACTAGGGCCGCGATCGCCCCCATGTTGGCCAGATAGCCCGAGCTAAAGACAATCGCATCTTCAGTGCCCTTGAGAGCAGCGATCGCCTGCTCTAGCTCCCTATGCAACTCCCGGTGGCCGCTGAGCAATCGGGAGCCGGTGCTGCCAGTGCCGTAGGTCTGAATGGCGGCGATCGCCGCCTCCGCCAGCCGAGGATCGCTGGCTAGTCCCAGATAGTCGTTGCTGGCAAAGTTGATTAGAGTTTGCCCCTGCCGCTGCACCACGGCCCCGGTCATGCCATCGACAGCCGCTACGGTTCGATAGCGGTGGGCGCGGTGCAGGGCTGCCAAAGATTTATCTAGCCAAACGTAGGGGTCGGTACCCATAGACGAGCGATTACATCGTTAGACTTTGCTGCGATAGTGCGGTCATGCGCTGATGGCGACGGCGCTGCCAAATTTTAGGAATGACGCGCATACGGCGTTTGAAGGTGTTCCACTCCTCCGCACTCAGCGCAATCTGCTGCCACGCTGGTCGAGCGAGCAGCCGTTTAGACCAGTGACTCAATCGAGGATAATCGGCCAGCGCCACTCCCAGATCCGGTACCCTGTGAACTACAGTTCCAGCAACGACTTCTGCCAGCGTAAATTGCTCGCCCGCGAAATAGCAGCCGTCACCCAGCAAATTTTCCAGAAAACTCAGCGTATTCCTGACCCGTAGCTGAGCATATTCTATTTCAGCCGATTTTTGGTCCGAGCGCTCGTTGTCAATCAGCAGCTTAAAGACCCCCGGCAGCAGTTCGTTAAGCGTCAGCATCTGCACCATGCGAACCCTAGCTAAAGCCGTTGCATCCCTGGGCAACAACGCCATATCGGGATAGCGAGCTTCTAAATAATCCAAAATCGCCATCGACTCAATAACGCGTAAATCACCATCTTCCAAAACCGGCACATGGCCCAAGGGATTAACAGCCAAAAACTCAGGCTCAAACTGCTTGCCGCTCAAGTCAACTGGTGCCAACTCAAAGGGCAATTGCTTTTCAATCAAAGCGAGCCACACCGGGCGGGCGTAGACGGATGGCCGGGCGTAGTAAAGCTTCAGCATGGGTACAGTTCCTTAATGAGAATAAGAAAAGACCGATCGGTCTGTTTGTGCGCAAAAAAAATTAGCCGGGCGTGGCTAGCTGCTGTTGAACATAGGTTCTTAAATGGGCTAGAGCTTGTTCTAAATAGGCGGGGTCGTCGTACAGCTTGCTGAGCATGATGCCTCCCTCAATGGTGGCGATCAAGATCGTAGCTACTGTGGCAGCATCTACGGTGGGTTGCAGTTCACCACGGGCAACACCTTTGTCGACGATGCGTTCAATTAGCGATCGCCAGTTATTCATCGCCATCTGAGTTTGCTTTCGTAGTGCCGGGTGAGCATCATCACTCTCCACAGCTGTATTTAACAGCGGGCAGCCTCCTAGAATAGGGGGATCCTCCAAAAACCGTTCGTAGACGCTGAGAATAGTCATCAACCTGTCTACAGCGTGGCGCTTGCCCTTGAGAGCCCCAATAAATCGCTGCTGGATGCGCTGAACTGCGAAGCCAAAGGCCTCTAAGGCCAGTTCATCTTTGCTGCGAAAGTGGTTATAAATTCCTCCCTTTTGTAAGCCTGTTACCCGCATCACATCAGACATCGACGCCCCAGCGTAGCCCTGCCGGTTAAACAGAGCTGCCGCCTGCTCGATGATATGCGCCTTGGTAACTTGAGCTTTTGACATCAAAAAAGACTGATCGGTCTGATTCAGGCTACCAGCAATTTTTTAAGAGAGCAAGGATCAGCTAGGCGTAGAGACAATAGCCCAAACACTGGGAAATTGCCATCCGAAGAGGTTTTTGTCTTCTTCTTGTCTGTATAGCTGTTGAGAGGTCGAGCGAGTTAACCCCAAGTAATTGCCTGAGGAATGCTTAATCTTGATGGATCCACTGTGGATTCCACACCACCTCCCAAAGGTGGCCGTCTGGGTCTTGAAAATATCCTCCGTAACCACCCCAAAACGTCTCCTGGGCAGGTTTAACGATAACTGCACCGGCGGCGGTTACCTGTTCCATGACGGCATCAACTTCTGCTCTAGAGCCTACGTTGTGCCCTAGGGTAAACTCCGTTGAGCTGGGCTTGCCTCGCGACAGCCCGGTGTCATAGGCGATACTCTCGCGGGGCCAAAGAGCAAGTCTGAGACCCGACTGAAGATCGATGAAGACAACGGCTCCAAACTCAAACTCCTGGCCTACGATCCCTGCTGTTGAGAGGCCTAGGCCATCTCGGTAAAAACGCAGCGATCGCTCCAAGTTATCCACGCCAAGGGTGATGACTGTAATGCGTGGTTGCATGGCGCCTTCGAGCTAACCCTCGGTTACTGACCTGATAGGGCTTTCTGAGTTTCTTCTGAAGTCAGCTTCAGCACAATAACTCCTAGCGGTGGCAGGGTCAGATCCAGCGAATAGGGTCGGTTGTGGAACGACCAATCCTCAGACCACTTGCCGCCGAGATTGCCCATGTTGCTGCCGCCAAAGTCGCGGGCATCGCTGTTGAAGAGCTCTCTGTAGTAGCCCTGCTCAGGCACGCCTACCCGATAGTGGCTATGGGGCTGGGGCGTAAAGTTGCACACCACCACCACAAAGTCATCGCTGCCCTTGTCGCAGCGAATAAAGGCCACCACGCTGTGGCGGTTGTCGCTACAGTCGATCCACTCAAAGCCAGCTTGGTCAAAGTCTTGGGTAAACAGAGCCGGTTCACTACGGTAAAACTCGTTGAGCTTACCCATAAAGTGCTTAAGGCTAGCGTGGGCCTGATGCTGAAGCAGGTGCCATTCCAAGTCGCCCCAGACATTCCACTCGCTCCACTGGCCAAATTCCATGCTCATAAACAGGGTTTTTTTGCCCGGATGCATGAACATGTAGGTGTAGAGGCAGCGCAGGTTGGCAAACTTTTGCCACTCATCCCCCGGCATTTTGCCTAGCATATTGCTCTTGCCGTGCACCACCTCATCGTGGGACAGGGCCAGCATAAAGTTTTCAGTAAAGGCGTACCAAATACTGAAGGTAACGTTGTTCTGGTGAAACTGGCGGAACCATGGATCCATGTTGAAGTAATCCAACATGTCGTGCATCCAGCCCATGTTCCACTTGAGGTTAAAGCCTAGTCCGCCCACGTAGGTAGGCCAGGAGACCATTGGCCAAGCGGTCGATTCTTCTGCGATCGAAAGCACTCCAGGGAAGTAGGTAAACAGCACGTGGTTTACCTGACGGAGAAAGTCTGCCGCTTCGATGTGCT
The DNA here is from genome assembly GCF_039962255.1 of Leptolyngbya subtilissima AS-A7. Lineage (NCBI taxonomy): Bacteria > Bacillati > Cyanobacteriota > Cyanophyceae > Leptolyngbyales > Leptolyngbyaceae > Leptolyngbya > Leptolyngbya subtilissima. Next base: position 60,210 of record NZ_JAMPKY010000005.1, read on the forward strand.
CGCAGCCGCCGTAGTCGTTAGCCACCCACTCCCCGTCTTTGCGGAAGTAGTTGAGGTAGAGCATGGAAGCTACCGCATCCACCCGGATTCCGTCGATGTGGTACTTTTCAAACCAAAAGATGGCGTTGGCCACCAAGAAGTTGCGCACCTCGTTGCGACCGTAGTTGAACACCAGGGTGCCCCACTCTTTGTGCTCGCCCTTGCGGGGGTCAGCATGTTCGTAGAGGTGGGTGCCGTCAAAGAATGCTAGACCGTGGCCGTCCTTAGGAAAGTGGCCTGGCACCCAATCGACAATGACGCCGATGCCGTTGGCGTGGCACTGGTCGACAAAATACATAAAGTCCTCGGGCGTTCCGTAGCGGGAGGTGACGGCGTAATAGCCAGTGACCTGGTAGCCCCAGGAACCGTCGAAAGGGTGCTCAGCGACGGGCAGTAGCTCAATGTGGGTAAACCCTAGCTCTTTGATATAAGGAATCAGCCGATCCGCTAGCTCTCGGTAGGTGAGGAAGCGAGCTCCGGGCTTGAGCTCAGCTACCGTAACGACCGGTTCTGGACTGCCGTCGGGACGCAGGGCGGGGCTAGCCGATGACTCGTGCAGCCAGGAGCCAACATGCAGCTCGTAGATAGAAACTGGCTGGGTCAAAGGTTCGGTCTGGCGACGCTTTTCCATCCAGTCAGCATCTTGCCAGGCGTAACTATCTAGATCGGTGACAATGGAGGCGGTTTTGGGTCGAATTTCCTGCTGAAAGCCGTAGGGGTCAGATTTTTCGTAAATGTGGCCGTCGTGGTTTTTAATCTCGTACTTATAGTGGGTTCCAACATCTAACCCAGGAATAAATAGATCCCAAATGCCGTTAGAAAGGCGGCGCATCTGGTGTTTGCGGCCATCCCAATAGTTGAAATCGCCTAGTACCGATGCGTTGCGAGCATTGGGAGCCCACACGGCAAAGTAAACGCCCGTGACGCCCTCGACTTCGGTGAAGTGTGCACCTAGCTTTTCGTAAATGCGATGGTGGTTGCCTTCGCTAAAGAGGTGGATGTCAAAATCGGTGATGGCACGGGTCTTAAAGGCGTAGGGATCATAGATGACATGGGTATGGTCACCGATGACGTATTTAAGCTGATAGTTAGCCAGATCTTGAACCTGCAGCACGCACTCAAAGAAGTGGGGGTTATGGTTAGATTCCATAGGCACTTCTTTGTGCTCTTCTGGCAGCACCACCCAGGCTTTGTCAGCCTGAGGCAGATAGGCCCTCACGGCCCAAACGGTTTGACCATCTTGCTGCACCATGTGCGGCCCCAAGATCTCAAAGGGGTCATGGTGCTGGTTCCAGACAATCCGGTCAATCTGTTCGGCGTCAACGGTTGCAGGCATGTTATTAAAGGTCCACAGGGGATATAAACGATCTGTGTGAATTTACTATCTGCGGAATAGAGTAACAAAACTTAGCGATTCCCACAGGGAAATTTTCGCGGATCTTGGCCTATTTGGCCCCTACCGTAAGAAAGGGAGGACGGGTTTGAGGAGACGTCTCAGCTGCAAAAGTTGAATTAGGTCAGCGATGTCAGGGTTAACAACGGGCTCGGTGTTGGGATCGCGCAGCTGCTCTTGTAGGGCAGCGTACTCTGCTGCAGAAAGCGGCTCTCCGTCAAGGGGCGATCGCGCCTCCGTAATTACCTCTGTGCGCAAAATTTCTTCAGGAATTTCTTCGGGAGGCGGCAGTGCTAGGGCACAATCGCTTAGGACGGCCAACGTCCCTAGACAAGCTAATACGCGATACAGAGGGGGCATAGGTAGGCTGAGTAGCATGGCTTCAGTATTACCATAGTCTGCTGAGACACTGCTAATGGTTCCGTGGCTAGGTCGGCCTTGTGTTAGGCTGCATGGCAGATTTGTGTGTTCGTTGTTTCCCTAAGGGAGGTTGCATGGGTTTTCTACGGTTGTTTCCTGCGGGAGTAGTAGCGCCTGTAGCCTTGGTGGGGCTGCTGGCTGGCCCGGCAACGCTGGTTGCCCGCGCCGATACCGTACTAGAAGAGGCGGGCACCATTTATCCGGCAGAGTCTACCTATACCTTCGAGGGCACAGCCGGACAGGTGATGACGATCACCCTAGCCAGTGAGGACTTTGATCCGGTGTTGTCATTAACCGGGCCTGATGAGACCGAAATCGCGTCTAACGACGATTTTGGCGGCACTCTAAACTCAACCATTATCATCGAGCTGCCTGAAGATGGTACCTACACTGTAGTGGCCCGGTCATTTTCGGGCCAGGGTGGCGACTATGACCTCGTTGTGCGCACCTCTACCGAATTTGAGGTGACCTATGCTGAGGCTGAGGCCCTGGCTCTGGCTGAAGACTACACTGGCGCCATTGCTGCCTACACTGAGGCGATCGCAATTGACCCTGAGCAGTCTTCAGCCTACCTAGGGCGGGCCCAGGCCACGCTAGGGCAGGTGTATGTGGAGCAAGGCGATTTAGTAGAAGGGCCAGAGGATATTCCCTTAGAGGCAAGAGAGTCAGTGATTGCCGATTTTGAGCAGGCCGCTACTCTTTTTGAGGCCAGCGGATCCGAAGACTGGGCCGCTTCTCTGCGAGAACAGGCCGAGGTGCTGCGCAATGCCGAGAGTCCGCAATAGGCTGAAACTTTGTAGCAACTTTTCCGGACGAAGTCTCGTCTTAGGTGAAAAGGTGAATGGTAGATGCACCCTGAAAAGTCCCACTGGCTACGGCCAGGGGATTTTTTTTTGCCCCTGTGTTGGCCTGGCCTAATCAACAGGCCCGTTTGGACAAAAAAAGGGATGCAAGCCGTAGCTCGCATCCCCGATGGTGTTCTAGAAACCTAACCGAAGGGCTGCTAAACCCAGTTATGATGACACTTTGCGGTAGGGTACAGCGGTGGCGATGTTGATGTCGCCGGTGGATACGCGAGCCGGGGCTGCACCACTGGCTCCAATACTGCGGGCCATGCCAAGGAAGGCTTGGGGGTTGCCAGCGGTAACCTTCTTCTCTTGGGGAACGTACCGCTTGACCTGAGACTGCCACACAATCTGAGGGAAGCCCAGCTGATTGCGGTGGTAAGCGTCGTAGCGGGGATTTTTGATGTGGATGGGGCGCTCGCCTTCGGGGCGACCAGGCAGCACTCGGCGCTTTTGATAAGGCACGGTGTTGTAGCCAAAGCTGGTGAGATACTCTTCGCTGTCGAGCAACTCATCGACTAGGCCTTTAATGCCCTTGTTGGCCACTACGATAGACCAAGCAATTTTTTCGCGATCGCTGTATACGTCGCGACCCAGAATTTTTTGAACGCAATGCTCAACAAATCTGTAGTTGCTGTTCTTCTCGAAGAAGCTGTTGTAGAAGGTAGGCGACAGCGCTAGGCCACGAATAAAGTCGCGCACGGTGATTTGGCCGTTGCGCAGCTGCGACTCCAGAAAGGTCTGGCGATCGCACTTAAAGGCGTGGAAGAACATCTGCCGATAGGCCGCATTAATCAGCGCATCCATGTCGCTGGTATCGTACAGGTCATCGGTGGAGAAAATTCTGGGCTGTTCATCGCCGCCGATTTCGTAAGCCGCAACGCGCTGATTTTGACTGGACGGGGAATAGTTTAGTAACGGAAGAGACACGTTTGAATCTCCAGAATCTTAGGAAAATTTACAAACTTTAAGGATGATCATACGGGAATGGCTGCCGCGAACCTGAGCAACCTGAGCAAATCAACATAGTCCTTAACATTCCACGGGTGTGGATGCTGTAGCGGTTGCTGTGGCTCAAGGATGGGTCATGCGGCGGGGGATAATTAGCTGGTCAAACTCCGATTCTGAGACATAACCTAGGGTCAGGGCGGCCTGCTTCAGGGTGAGGTCGTGCTCAAAGGCGTGGTGGGCAATCTGAGAGGCCTTATCATAGCCAATGGCTGGGCTCAGGGCGGTGACTAGCATCAGCGACTGCTGCACGTACTGGTCGATCCGTTTCAGGTTGGGGGTCATACCAGCGACCAAAAACTCAGTGAAGTTGTGGCAGCTGTCGGCCATTAGCCGCACCGATTGCAGCAGATTAAAGATCATCATTGGCTTGTAGACATTCATCTCCAAATAGCCGCTAGCTCCGGCAAAGGCCACCGCCGCGTCATAGCCCATGACCTGCACCGCTACCATGGCCAGAGCCTCGCACTGGGTGGGGTTCACTTTGCCCGGCATAATCGATGACCCCGGCTCATTCTCTGGCAACTGCAACTCCGCGAATCCGGCCCTAGGCCCACAGCTCAGCAGGCGAATGTCGTTGGCAATTTTGTAGAGCGATACCGCTAGGGTTTTGAGCACGCCGCTGGCCATCACTACGGCATCGTGGGCACCCATGACGGTGAACTTGTTAGGGGCACTAACGAAGGGCAGCCCAGTGATAGCCGCAATGTGCTCGGCGGCGGCTTCCGCAAAGCCAGGTCCAGCGTTAATGCCGGTGCCGATCGCCGTGCCCCCCAGAGCCAGCTCGTACAGCCCTGGCAGGCATCCCTCAAGGCGTTTCAAATTGTCGTCGAGCATGCCTACATAGCCTGAAAACTCTTGGCCCAGGGTGAGCGGTACGGCATCTTGCATGTGGGTGCGACCAATTTTGACGATGTCGGCCCAGGCCTGGGCTTTTTCATCCAGGGCATCCCTCAACCGAGTGACGGCGGGGCTCAGGGTGTGCACGAGGGCCTGGGCAGCGGCGATGTGCATGGCTGTGGGAAACACATCGTTGGATGACTGAGACATATTGACGTGGTCGTTGGGGTGAATGGGAGTTTTGCTACCCATCTCGCCTCCCGCCTGCTCGATCGCCCGGTTAGCAATTACCTCATTGACGTTCATGTTGCACTGGGTGCCGCTGCCGGTCATCCACACGTGCAGCGGAAAGTGGTCGTCGAGGGTGCCGTCAATTACCTCATCTGCGGCCTGCACGATCAAGTCAGCTTTCTCCTGGGGCAGTTTGCCCAGAGCAGCATTCGCTAGCGCTGACGCTTTTTTGGCGATTGCGATCGCATGCACCACCTCCAACGGCATTTTGTCTTGACCAATGGAAAAATAGCGAATTGACCGCTGGGTCTGGGCTCCCCAGTAACGATCGCTCGGCACAGCAATCGCTCCCATGCTGTCAGTTTCCTGGCGGGTGTGTGGTGTCGGTTCAGCCATTGACGGTATTTCCCAGCGCGCTATTCTCCGATTCAACCATAGGGCAAAGCCGTTGGGTGCCTTTCCATAGAAAAGCCCCGACGACATGGGTAAGTCGCCGGAGCATTGTGGGCAATTTTGAGATGTTGAGACCAGCTAACCTAACCCTGCTTTTTGCGGGCTAGCCCAGCGGCGCTTAGGCCCACTAGTACTAGGGCCGCGGTAGAGGCTGGTTCTGGCACGGTGGTGTTCGGTTCTTCGGGAGTGAGGTCGCCTTTGGCAACGAAGAACGATGCGTGAGATAAGTCTTTTTGGTCAAAGGTGGCCCAGGTACCGCTGTTGAAGCTGGTGCTGCTGTCGAAGTAGTAAGCGGTGTAGGCGTTACCGGCCTTGAGACTAATTACAAAGGGACTGGTTACGGTCTCGGCTAAGCTCCAGGTGCCGCTGCCTTTGCCGGTTTGTACCCAGCTAAAGCCATAGTCATTGGGGCCAGAGGAGTTACGGCCACCTTCGTATTTACCGTCGAACACCCAGTCGTCTCCTAGGGTGCTGTCGAGGAAGGCAGTGAGTTCGCCGCTGATGCCGCTGGTGACATCGTTGCCCGACACTGGATTTAAACACTGGCTGTAGCTGAGTGAAGACCCACCGGCCAGAGGGTTGCTGGTTACTGAGCCGCTGGCACAGGTGAGGGGAGCCGCCGGTTGGCTGGTTTGGCCACCGCTGCTACCGCCCTTGCTGTTGCCGCCCTTGGCAGCAAATGCCTCAGGGGCTACCGACCCTAGGAGGCCGGTCAGCACTAAAGCTGAACTTAGAATCGTGAATGCTTTCATGCAGGGCAAATTCTCCTTAGGTAGGCACTGTAGGCAGTAGCCATAGACGAAAGGGGGCGTTTGCGTCTGATGGTCTCTCCGAGACAGATATAGGTTTTGGGTGTACTTCTTTACTAAAACACTCTCCGTAATGGAGTGTGTAGGTCAAATTACGGAGCTTTGGAGCAGTTCACCAAGACTTTATGGTGAGTCTAACGGCGGCGCTGTTTGCTGACCATTTTGCGGGAGAGCCGCAGGTTGATCGCTTCGCGGTCGGCCCAGTCTTGCAGCACGCGCAGAAAAATATGTTTGTCTTGGCCTTGAAGGACGGCGGTTTGGTCGGCGGTTTCAATACTGTAGGGGTAGCCGCCGCCAATAATTACCTCGCCCCTCACCCAGTTGAGGTATTGAGTAATGTGGCCGCTTTCCCACATCCACCGGGGCATTTCGAGGCGCACGGGATGACCGTCGCGGGTAGTTTTGAGATAGGTAAAGGCGATTTGATCGCCGTAGTCGTTGTACTGATCCAAAACGCCGCCGCGATCGCACTGAAACACAGCGCTGCGATCGCCCCACTCCATCAGCCGCGCCAGCAGTTGGGCGTCGTGAATGCCCTCGGTGGCCTCTAGCCCATAGACGTGGTGCAGCATTGTGGTCAGGTCGCGGGCGTAGGAGGTATCCACATAGCCCACCAGGGGGACGCGGCGGCGATCGCTGGCCTCTAATAGCGAAAGAATAGACTGCACGTAGGCAGTTTGGCTCTCCTGGTCAAAGGCTTCGGCAAAGGTGACCACCAGAGCCCCGTCAAAAAATACCAGCGTGCGCTCAGGGTCTTGGCAAGCGTTGATATATTCCACCAGCCGCGCCACCTCCATTTGAAAGCGGCGAATGTTGACGCGGCGCTCTACGGGTTGGGCAGGGTTTGGCCCCAGCTCGGAGGGGGTCATGAGGTCGACCCGCACGTCCTTTTTATAGGGGCGGGTGGCACTGTGGGGGTTCTCAAACCAGCCAATTTGCAGCAGCGCAATTGGGATAGAAATATCTTTGCCAGGGGAAATTTGAGAACCATCCACCGCGAAGGTGGTGATGTCTTCTAGGACGGTCTGCACCCACTGGGCGCTCTGTTCACGGTTCGTCCAGCGATCGCTCACCGGGCCAGATTCTGTAAAGAAGAACGGCAAGATGCCTTTTTCGGCGGCGATCGCCTCTAAGGGACGGGCTCCCACTGGCCCGGTTAGGTTGTCTAACTGAGCGAGCTGCCTGGCGTGTGGTAGGGCGGCAAACTCAATCCACGCTCGGTTGTAGGCGTGCATCAGCTCAAACTTAGCCCGACTGAAGGCGCTAAAGGCATCTCGCTTCTGGTCGAGCAGGGCTTTAATTTGGCTGGAACTCACTGGCATAACCCATCCGTTGCTGAGAACACCTGTATTAATGGCTGATTCTAGCGGGTTTGCCGTGGCTTTGTCACGCAGGGCTCTTGGAGTTATAGCGATCGCAGGATTGTAAATGTATTTGTGGTTGATGCTAGAGTGCGGTTACCTATCTGCTCTTGCGATCGATCAAGCGAGGTAGAGCCAGCATTTCTGACTTCAAAGTTCAGTATTCTTCACCAGGTCTGCCGGGATTGGCCTCGGGCAGTCTAGAGATAGAGCAATCAACCTCAAAACACTATGGCCCTCAAGCTTTATCTGTTGGCATCGCTGATGGTTTTTCTTCTGGCCATTGGCTCATTTTTGACCGATCCATCGAACCCCAAGAGCCGCCTCAGCAGCTGGGCTTTTCTGGGTTTGGCCGTGGCGCTTAGCCCTATTACTTTGCCTAATATGCTGATTAAGCGGATGAGCAAGCTTCGCTCATCCGCTCCCATACGCATGTCATCCTCTAGAGCCTGAGGCGAAAATATCTTTTCAGGCTCTAGGGCTAAACCCGGTGCTAGTGGTGATGATGACCGTGGTCGTGGCTGTGACCGTGATCGTGTCCGGGTAGATGGTGGTCGTGGGTATGACCGTGGTGACTATGCACCGCCGCCGCCTGAGATGCCGCTAGGGAAGGATTAATCGCTAGGGCGTCTTCTTCCAGCAGATCGGCGATGTGCTTGTCGGCCCAGGTGGCTGCCATAGCTAGAAAGTCGGGGCGATCGTTGACGCAGGGCATTTGCACATAGGTAACGTCGGGGCGCTTGCGGCGCAGCCCTTCGATAATGTGCTCGACATCCAGCAGGGTTTCGTGGTTTTCGGTAGCGAAGCCGATGGGCATAAACACCAGGGCGGTGGCTCCCAGATCAATCAAGTTACGGGCCGCCAGGTCAGCGTTGGGCTGGGTCCATTTGATCAGCGGGGTATCGTGGTTGAGCCAGCCTACTGAGATCAATGGATACTTGTAGATCAGGCGATCGCGCACTTTGTCGTAGAGCTTTTGGCTCTCATCAATGCCGGAGGTAAAGCCCTTGGCCTCGTGGGGGCAGCCGTGGTTCATCAACACGATGCCGGTTTGAGAGGGCAGGTGGGCCACGGCCAGGTGGTCTTTGATTTTTTCTTCGACCATGGTGGCCAACAGATCGATGTAGTCGGGCGCGTCAAAGAAAGAAGGAATGTAGCGCGTGCCCTGGACCCAGTGCTCGGTGCCATCGGATAGTTTGACTAGAGCCTGGTTGACCTGCTCGATCGCAATGCCGCTGGTGAAGATGGAATCAACCACCAACAGGGGATAGATCAGCAGCTTGTCGTAGCCCTCTGCTTTGACCTGCTCTAGCACTTGGTCGGGCAGGAAGGGCTTGCAGAAGTTGAAGGCTTTGAACACCTTGATGCGATCGCCCCAGCGCTCTTTCAAATTGGCCTCGATGCCGGCCCGCTGGGCCTCAAAAATAGCGTTGTGGGGAGAGATAAAGTTGCCGTGCTGGTGGCTCCACTCGTGGAGGTCGAAGGCGGCCAGCACCTTGGCCAGGGGAGGGTAGACCCAGGTTGGTACGGGGGCAAATTTTGCTGTTAGGAGGTTGAGCGCCTGCTCGTTGTAGTTGGCAAAGTCTTCGTAGCTTTCGACTTCGCCGTAGCCCATCAGCAGCACCGCTACCCTGCTATCGCCAGAGGATGTTGGGTGGGAGTGAGATGCGGATGTTTGAATAACATCAGGGGTTGCAACCATAGTGCTTGCTCTTCGGAGGTGTATCTCGTACAGGCTAACATCCTCCCCTGGGGGATAACATTAACAAAACCAGCAGGTTACATAGACCTGAAAGGGTCTTTGCACCTGGGTCAGCCTGTGTGGGTATAGTACTGAAGCAGGTCGCAGACCTACTATCCCCCCAGGGGTATATCTATTGGCTAAGGGCGATTTCGGTACCGATCGCTTCGCGAATTGCCTCCAAAAACTCCTGCTCCAGGTAGGGCTTGGTAAAGTAGTCGGTGGCTCCCAGCTGCATGGCCAACCAGCGGTGCTTGTTGTTGCTGCGCGAAGTCAGCATCAGGGTAGGAATTTGGGCCAGGGCCGGGTTTTGGCGGCGGGCGGTGAGAAACTCAAAGCCATTCATATTAGGCATTTCAATGTCGCAGACCACCAGACCCACAGTGGGGTTTTGCTCTAGCTGCTCTAGCCCTTCTTGGCCATCGCGGGCTTGTAGCACTCGGTAACCTGCCCGCTCTAGGGAAAGCGCTAGGGTGCGGCGAGAGGTGACGGCATCGTCAACTACCAGCACCGTGGTGGCTGGGTGTAGGGCTGTCTGAGGAATGGAGTCGTCGGGCAACAGGGGCGTGGGGTCTAAGCCTGCCTCCGAGGCATAGGTGGCAGGACGGTTGAGCAGGTCATCCAAGAACGCTTGACCATCGATAACGGGGATGACACTGCCATCGCCCAAAACGGTACAGCCGTAGGCGTAGGCAGGCGGGCTGAGGGCTGTGCCAAAGGGCTTGATTACCGACTCTTGCTCGGTGACGAGGCGATCGACCTGGATGGCAAAGTGGCGGTCACCCCGAGCCAAAATTAGCACCGGAGCTTCCCAGTCGGCGGGGGAGGGCACCGCCGCTAGCACCTGACTCAGAGGTAATTCGGGCCGCAAGCAGCGGTAGGAGAGCAGATTGCCGAGGCCGTAGATAGGTACCTGCTGGTCGTGCCAGCTCAGCCAAGCCTGATCAGGGTCTTGGGTTAGCTGGTCAGGGCGGGGCACCAAGATCTCGGTAATGCTGTCGCTACGAAAGGCGATGGGAGTAGACCCCACAAAGCAGATCAGCAGGTTGACGATGCTCAGGGTCATGGGGAGCGATAAGGTAAACCGAGTACCTGCCCCTGGCACCGACTGTACGGTGACAGTGCCCTTGAGCCGCTGGATTTGGTCGCGCACCACGTCTAGACCAACCCCCCGTCCCGACAGATCGCTGACCTGCTCGGCGGTGGAAAAACCCGGTTCAAAAAGATAGCTAGAGAGCTGGTCGGTGCTGGCGGCGCTGGCCTCCTCAGTCGAAAGCCAGTTTAAATCTACCAATCGCTGGCGTACGCGCTCTAGGTCTAGACCCCGGCCATCGTCGCTAACCTCAATGGCAATCTGGCGGCCTCGGTAGCAGGCTCCCATGGTGATCTGACCAATCTCGGGTTTGCCGTGGCAGCGGCGTTCTTCGACGGTTTCTAAACCGTGGTCAAAGCCATTGCGTAGTAGGTGTAGCAGGGGGTCGTAGAGTTTTTCTAGCACGGCTTTATCGACCAGCAGAGCGGTGCCTTCGAGGTTGAGATCGGCGGGTTTGCCATAGGTATGAGCGAGGTCTCGCAAAACTCGGGGAAAGCGATTGAGCACCTGGCCCAGGGGCACCATCCGGGCGTACATCAGGTCGTCTTGTACCTGGGAGAGCATTTTGCGGTGCTGACCCAGCAGCTGATCGGTCTGGCGGTTAAACAAAATAATGTCGGCGGCGGCTTCTTCGAGCTGCACCATTTCCTCAAGCAGAGTTTGGGTGTGGGTGTAGAGGGCTGTGTAAGTGTCCATTTCTAAGGAATCGAAGCCCAAGGGGCGGGCCGGAGCGACGGGGGGTACGGCGGGAGTAAACTCGCCGATGGTGGCAGGCTGGCGATTGGGAGCAATCAAGATTTGGTCGGAGACGCCTTGCAGTTGTTCTACGGTGGCACGCACGCGCTCGAATCGGCTGACCAGTTCCTTGAGGCCGAGACGGATTTGGTTGGTTTGCAGGGCTAGTCCGTTGCGGTTGATGGTGAGTTCGCCGAGCTGGTTTTCGAGGCGGGCGAGGCGTTGGGTATCGACGCGGACGGTGAGGGAGGGTGAAGGAGGGGAGGGTGAGGGGGGAGAGAGGGAAGGAACGGGAGCCTCATCTGGGGCTGAAATATTGCTGTCAGCAGATGTGGCCTCGATAAACATGGCCTCGATGGCGGGCACGGGGCTGGGGGCGCTGAGATGGTTGAAGGGGATGGGTGTTGGCCCATCAGATGGGCGGAATTGCTCTGATAGTGGTACAGGTTGGTCGGCCTCTAGGGCTGGCTGGGACTGGATCAGCCATGCCAGGGCATCGACATCCGAGGGCAGTTCCGCATTCCAGTCGCTAGCTATTAAATTGTCATCACCAAAAACGGAGGTTAAGAACTGCTCTGAAATCGGCTCTAGGGACAGCTCTGAGGCTGGTGCTAGGGGAGAATCTGCAATTGATGCTGGGGCTACTTCTAAGGTTGATGTCAGAAGCAGGGCCTCGGCGGCTAGGGCTTGCAGGGCAGCGGAGGGTTCACCGCCCGTGGTTGAACTGGCGGTCAAGATGGCAGCGCGGCCTTGAGTAAAATCTGCCACAGCCAGACGGGTAATTTCTGTCGCCTGATCTGGGTTTATGGCTAAGGCCTGGAGAGCAGTTTCGGCAATTTGGGCAAACCCAGGCAGATCGAGCAGTTCGGCAAATCCCATGAAGATCTCGGCCTGGGCGCGCAGTTCGCCAGCGACTTCGTGGGCATTGGGCTGCTCTAGTACGTGGGTCAGATGATCTAACCCTTGCTGCACGTCCACTTCAAAGATAGAGGTGGCCATATCAAACCCCAGGTCTGAGGAACTGGGGATGAAGTTCTCGGTTTCGGCCATGGCGCCAGCGAGGCGGTGCTCCAAGTTTTGCAGAATGGGGTCTGCCTGGGCGAGGGCCTGCTCTCCATCGAACGCGCCCTCGGTGAGCTGTTGAGTAAGGGGCAGCCGCAGGCAATCGAAGGCTTGCAGGAGCTGGTTTTCTAATTCGCTATCGATCGCCACAGTGTCGCTATAGAGAGCCTTGAATAGAGCCTCTAGGCGGTGGGCTAAGGTTTTAATCGGCTCTAGCCCCACGCTGGCCGCGCCCCCCTTGAGCGAGTGGGCCGCCCGCATGATCTGGTGAATCTCGGCGGTGTCTCGCTGCGATCGCAGCCCCAGCAGCCCTGACTCGATGGTGTGCAGCAGCTCGGGGGCTTCTTCGAGGAAAAATTGATAGGCCTGGTCGCGGATGTGAGGGGGGGTTGGCATGGGAGGTGGGGGGGAGTGGGTGGGTAGGCGGGTGGATGGGTGGATGAGTGGATGGGGAGATGGAGAGGGGCAGACGGTGTCTACCTATGGGGTGGATGAGAGAGGGATAGGGGATAAAAAGAGGGATAAGGGGGGAAGCGATTCGTTTCCTGTGGACTTATGGATTTATATGGAGTTGGCTGAAATCTACCCATCCACTCCCTACCCTCCACCCGCCTACCCGCCTGCCCACCTACCCCTCCACCCGCCTCTAGCCAACCTTGAACCGACCGACCTCCTCCTGCAACACCTGGGCGACGGAGCGCAACTGGGCGAAGGAATCGGATACCTTATTGGCGGCGGTGGAGTTTTGGCTGGCGGTGGTGGCGGCGCTGGTGATGGTTTCGCTGACTACCGCAGAGGCTTGGGTTTGAACGACGGTGGCGTCGGCGATCGCGGCGACCAAGGCGCTAATTTGGCGGCTGACGGCAGTGATCTGGTTGAGGCTCTGGCGGGTTTCATTAACTAGCTGGGTACCGGTAACTACCTGCTCGGTGCCGGTTTCCATGGCAGTGACGACGGCGTTGGTCTCGGTTTGAATGCTGGCCACCAGCTTTTCGATTTCGGTGGTGGCTTCGGCGGACTGGCGGGCTAGTTCGCGCACTTCCTCAGCGACTACAGCGAAGCCTTTGCCGCCTTCTCCAGCGCGGGAGGCTTCGATAGAGGCGTTGAGGGCGAGCATATTGGTCTGGGCGGCAAAGCCGCTGATCAGGTTCACCACGTTGGAGATTTTTTGGGACGATTCACCCAGGCGCTTTACTTTTTTGGCGGTGTCGGCCACGGTTTCGCGAATGGCCAGAATGCCGTCTACGGTGCGGTTCATGGCGTCGTCGCCTTGGGCTACGGTCTGCTCGGCTTCGAGCACGGCGGCTTCGGCTTTTTCGGCATTGGTGGCGACTAGGCGCACCGAGCTGGCCATTTCTTGGACGCGATCGAGGGCGGCCAGCATGGCTTGGGCCTGCTGATTGGCTGACTCGGCCAAGTCGCGCACGGAGGTCTGGTTAACGTCGGTGGTGGCGGCCACTTGGCGGGAGGCGTCTTGCACCTGGACCACAATTTTTCGCAGACTGGCAATGGTGGCGTTGTAAGAGTCTGCCAAGGTGCCAATTTCGTCCTCGGTAACCTGGGCGCGCACGGTCAGGTTGCCCTTACTGACAGGATCCACGTCCATCAGCAGCTGTAGGGCGCTGCGTTGGAGGCCTTCTTTGATCTGCCGCTGTTCCTCGGCTAGGTTGCGGGTGCGCTCGATCAGGTTTACCCGCTCCATCACTAGGCCCAGCTGTAGCCCCAGCTGTTTGAGAAAGCTAATTTCGGCCTCTTGCCAGGGGTGCACGGCCTGGCAGTGGTGGGTAATCAGCAGGCCGTAGAGCCTGCCCTGACCAACGATGGGCACCCCCAAAATCGATTTGACCTGGAGATTTTGCAGTAGGGCCTGGTGCTCGGGGTGAAAGGCAGCATTGGCGACGTTATTTTCGAGCAAGATGCCTTCGGCCTCGTACTTAGCACGGGTTTCAGCGGGAATACAGGGATCGCCAAGCTGTTGCTCCAAGGCGCTAGGCCAGCTGGCCTCTACCGATTCGGCCACGATCGCGCCACTCCAGTCGGGGTTGAACTGGTAGATGACTACCCGATCTGAGGCGAGAATATCGCGGGCCTCGGACACCAGGCGTTCGTAGACGGGCAGCAACTCAGCGGAGTCAACAATTTTGGCTCCGGTAATGGCAGCAGCCAGGTTGGCTCGACGGGTATTGAGGGTTTGCTCTCGCAGAAACCCCCGCACTCGTACCACCAGCTCATTAAAGGTTTGGGCCAGGGTTTGAGCTTCAGATGACCCAACCAGATCGGCCTGGACATCGAGATTACCCTGCGAGACTTCCTGGGCGTTGCCTGCCAGGGCGTCGAGCGGTGATGAAATTTGCTGGGCTACGGTTCGGGTTAACAGGGCGGCCACCCCACCCAACACCAGCCCCAATAGCCCTAGGGTAATCAGGTTTTCGCGGCCAGCAGCGCGGATTTCGGCGATGTCCATCGATGCGATCGCCACCCAGTTGAGCCGGGGCACCGTCGCTAGCGAATACTGTTTGCCCTGGTAACTAAAGCTGGCTACCAGGCTTTCTGACCCACCAGCAGCACTCACCGCCGAAACTTCCAGATTTCTGACCGGGAAGGCTGAGTTGAGCTGCTGTTGCAGATCATTGGGGGCGACCTCGGCCTGGGCAGCTTGGATGACAGCGGTGGCCAGCTTACTCACCACCTCGCCGCCGACTAAGTCAAGTGAGCGAGGCGTTAGCGCTGCTTCTTGGCCTTGCTCGTTAAAGGTGGCCAGCACATAGTTAGAATTGGGTTCGAGCAATTGCACCTGCTGAGAGCCTTGAATACCAGCGTTGACCAGGTATTCGTTGAGCTGCTCAAACTCAAGGGCGGCGGTGTTAATGAAGAATTTCACCGCTCCTAAAAATTCGTTGCTGTTGGGGTCGCGAATGGCTTGGCTAAAGTCGAGGCCTACTTGAAGAGTGGACGCATCGTAGCCGGGTTGACCAAACCAAAATCCATCGCTTTTAGCCCGTTCCCACCAGTCTTCGCCTGCCTGTACAAAGTCACCGGGAATGCTGTTGTAGCCTACATTGAGGCCGTTGGCCTCGGTGACAATGATCTCGGCAAATTGCTTAATCTCAACAGTTTGAGACAGGTAGTCGTTAAAAGCGGGGTTAGTAGCTAGCTGCTTGGTCACAATAAACTGCGTTTCTAGGGTCGCTTCGGGCCTTTGTAGCAGCTTTAGATCGGCTGTTAGTCGGCGATCGCGACGAACTTTGTCTAAAATTAGTGGGTTTTGAGCAAAAACTTGGGCAAAGGCAGTTTGCTCAAGCAGGTTGAGGCCCACGTTTTCACTCGTCAGCACGGCCTGCCCCTGCAAATCTTGGGTAATAGTGGCGCGGGTACGGCCTTGGGTAAGGGCATAGGTGATCAGACCCCCAATCAGTAGCGGCAGCAGACTCAGTGGCAAGACCGTAGAGAGCAGCTGCTGCCGCAGACTGCGCCCAGCAAAATACTGTCTAATCGCGTTTTGAGGTTGGGCCTTACCGAAGTTGGCACCCCCTACGCTGTTGGCTTCCACCGTTAGAGGCTGTTGGCGGGGGTGAGATAGCGACGGAACTTGAGTCATAGCAAATAACCTTAGGAGTTCAACGTAGTCGGTTAGAAATAGGGCCGATGCACTCTGAGCAGGCCGGGCTAGGCCTGAGCCATGGCGTTTAACACTGCTGTGCCGTCTAAAATTAGTTGGGGCCGGTCGGCGCTATCGACACAACATCCCCGCAGAAAGGGCAGCAGACCGGGCTCAACGGGAATTGACTGGCCTGAAAATGCCGCTGATAAGGGCTGTAGGGCGGGGACTGGGTAGGCCACCATAGCCTCCACGGCGTTGACCACTAAACCCAGGGTGGCGGTTTGCTCGTCTGTAAGCTGGCTGGCCCTGTAGGGAGGCTTGATCACCACCACCGTATGGCGGGTGGCGGCTTCGGCCTGGTTGTACCAGGGGGCAAATCCCAAAAAATGGCCCAGATCGGCGACCCACAACATCTCGCCCCGCCAGTTGTAGAGGCCCATGACCCAGGGGGCCATCTGAAACATGGGCACTACCTGGCCAATGGATAGTTTCATGATTTCAACCAGATTGGCCCCCGGTAGCAGCAGGGGCAGACCACCGTTGACGACGACCTTTAAGAACTGCTCTTCAGGTGCTCCAGGCGAGGTGGCGTCTTGCAGCGGGGGGATGAGGTTGTCGGTAGGCGTTGCGGTCTCGGAATTCATTGCGCTTGGCTCCTTAGGCATTGACCAGTTGATTGACGGCCTGCATCAGCTCGTCTTGGTCGATGGGTTTGGCCAGATAGGCATCGGCTCCCTGCTTTAAGCCCCAAAACTTGTCCATTTCGGTGCCTTTGGTGGAGCACATTATTACGGGCACCTGCTTGGTGTTGGTGTCTTCTTTGAGTTCGCGACAAATTTCAAAGCCGCTACGATCGGGCAGCACCACGTCGAGAATGATCAGATCAAAGCGGTGGCTTTTGATCTGATCAAAGGCTTCTTCAGCGCTTTTGGCGGTGAGGACAGTAATGCCGCGATCGCGTAGGCAGAGCGTGAGAATTTCTTTGTCGGTGAGGCTATCTTCAACAATTAGAACTTTGCTCATGAATACACCTGGGGTTAGGGAGAATTGTGGTGAGAATGGGGAAGACGGGGGGTTAGATGCGGATGGGGGCGAGGTGTTTGCGAATGACGGAGAGAATCACAATGGGCTCCATGGGTTTACTTAAGAAATCGGTGGCTCCTAGCAACCGAGCACGCACCTGATCGACCAAGCCGTCGTTGCCGCTGAGAATGACGATAGGAACGTCTTTAAAGCGAGATATTTTGCGCAGATTGCTGCAAATTTCGTAGCCGTTGGTGTCGGGCATCACCAGGTCTAAAAATACTAAGTCTGGCTTTTGAGCTAGCAGGGTCGGTATGGCTCTGGAGCCTTCAGTAATCGCTAAAAAGTCGTGCCCTGCTGACCGAATCACCTGTCCCATGGCTTTGCAGACTAGGGGGCTATCGTCAACGCAGGCGATTTTGAGGGCCGCTTTGGGGGCTGCCCTGGTATCCATAGGCGGGTCTAGCCCCTCTAGGGGTGGAAAGTCAGCCACTTCCACCAAGCTGATCCATCCCGACTGAATGTAGGGTTGTAGAGCTTGGGTGAGGTTCAGCACGTCTTGGCCCAGCTTGACCGCCAGGTCACGCAGGCTGCGCTGACCGTCGAGCAGCTGCATGAGCGATTCGTAGACGCGGGGCGAAACCGCCGCCCTAATCGGCTCGGGATGCTGAATTACCGGAGCTAAGTTGGGTGAGTAGGCTTCTAGCCCAACCTCTAGCCAGGCATCCCAAAGGTCGGTCACCGAGGTCAGTAGTTGGGCATCGTCTACGTAGACCGGTATCTGGCCAGGGGCTAGGGGCGGCTGTCGGGCTAGCTGATACTGAGTTTCGCGGGCTTGCACCACGTCAAACAAGATGTCGGCCACAATATTGGTGCTGATAGCTTGCAGCGCTTTGCTGGAGAGCTGCCCCTGACTTAGCCAGCGCTGGAGCAGCTGGTAATCCCAGTCGTGGGGCCAGCTAGAGCAGGGGGCCGCCAAAGATGCTTGCAGCGCTTGGTAGCTCAGCTCAGAGTTGGGTAGCCGGGTCTGGGCCTGGCGGTACCACTGCCGCATTGGGTGCACTCCGCCCCTCCCGTAGACCAGCTGCCCCCGGTCAAAAAATAGAGTCCACTGGTGACCTTCGGGAACAGACCAAGTGATCTGTCCACTAAAGCTGAGCCGCTTCAAGACAGGAAAGATTTGCAGTTTTTTAACTCGCAAATAATTAGATAGAGGCTTGGAGTACTGCACCGATCTGCCACTCATGTTATGTTCCTTGCCGTAGCCTGCATTTTGGCCGCCATATTGAATGACGATTGGGTTCGCATGATACCGAACCAAAATTCGCAGAGAATAAACTATTCATTGAAACTCTTTTGACGCTTATATTCTTGCCAGTAAAAAATTATTTATCCAATAGAAATCGTAGTTAAAAATCCAAGATTTATTTAGGAAATTCTAGATGCATAAATTTTTCTAAAGCTACTAAAAACTATCCCAGACATCGCTCTACAAATCAACTTGATGGGTTGTAAATCTGAGAATTTTAGGAAGCTCTTGAATAATGTCAAGATAATATTATTTCGGTCAAAAATTTCCGGTCGTCTATTCTAGGGAAGTAGGGAGTCAATATCTAGTAAAAATAAAGGTGGATCGGTTTCATTTAAATTGATCAGGGTATTGAAGCCTCGTAGATGATTCATCATCAAATAAGTGGCGGGCACCGGGCTAAAAGCTGATTGGCGTGCCCGCTTGAGACTAGGCACACCGTCTATGCGCAGCCCCAAAAGCCCGAAATGCGGTGATTCGACCACCAAAATAGACTGACTAGAGTCGCTCTGCACCACTGGTTGAGGGACAGTTGAGCCGGGCAGCAGCGGTGCAGAGCAATAGATGCGATCGGCCACATCCATAATCGGAACATTCTCTTGGTTTAGCTGGGTCAACATCAGACCCTGGGCTGGCCCATCGGACATGGGAATCACCCGCCGGGCCAGGGGCAGGGGCAGGCAAAACCAGTTGTGGCGTAGCTGAAAGGCAATAAGCCTTAGGGTGGGTTCTTGGGCGGGAAGACGGCGGTAACGGGTGAGGGCAGAGGTCATAAGGGGGGGAGGCAGTGAAGGGAGAGAGGGAAAAGTTTTGAGTTTTGAATTTTGAGGTTGGATTTAATTCCTTAACCCAAAACTAAGAACTCAAAACTAAGAACTGCGCTAGGACACCAGGGCGGGTTGAATCATGTTTTCGAGGGTTTTAAGCAGAGTTTGCTCGTTGTAAGGCTTGGTAAAGTAGGCAGCAGCCCCTAGATTCATGGCAAGTTGGCGATGCTTTTGGCTGCTGCGGGAGGTGAGCATGGCGACAGGTAGGCCTTCATGCTCTGTTTCGGCTTTGAGCCGGGCCAAAAAGCCGTAGCCATCGAGGCGGGGCATTTCCACATCGCAGATTACGGCTTCGACCGCTAGGCCAGCGGTGAGCTTGTCGAGGGCGTCTTGACCATCTTTGGCCTGGGCTACCTGGTAGCCCGCTTTTTCGAGGGTGAGGGCGAGCAGGCGGCGCACGTTGATCGAGTCGTCGATTAGCAGCACGGTGGGCTTGCGGGCAGCGGTGCTGGTTTCGTAGCCGGGGCCGCTGGTGAGGTAGGCCTGCATTGGGGTGTCGTCTAGGGTGGCGGCACCGGAGGCTTCGCAGCTGGCGATCCAGTAGAGGAGCTCGGCGGTGTTGATCAGGGGCACTACCTGGCCGTCGCCCATGATGGTGCAGCTGTTGAAGCCCTTGGGCATCGGTAGGTTGCCGACCACTCGGCGCAGGGCAACCTCTTGCTCGCCCCACGATCGCTCTACCTGAAGCCCCACCAGTTTCTGATTGGCGCGCACCAGCATAACTGTGGGGGTAGAGATGGCGGGGGCGGTTTCGGGGCTTTCGATCACCGCGGGGCAGTTGAAGTGCAGCCAGTCAGCCAGTCGCACCAGCTGCACCAGCTCACCATTCCACTCAAAGCTTTCTCGACCGGCCGTGGCCAGGACGTACTCAGCGGGCAGGGCAAAAATTTCTTCGATCGCATCTACCGGAAAGGCCATGCGCATGCCCTTGCTCTCGGTAATCAGCACCCGCGTCACCGACAGGGTGAAGGGGATGGAGATGATGAAGGTAGTGCCCGCGCCCAGCTCGGTGTTGACCTGAATGTCGCCGCGAATTTCCTTGAGCTTGCTGCGCACGACATCCATGCCGATCCCCCGACCCGAGAGGTCGGTGACGGTTTTAGCGGTGCTAAAGCCGGGCTCAAAAATCAGAGACAGCAGCTCCTGGGTGCTGGCGGCGGCCAGTAACCCGTCGTCGAGGCCCATCTGGCGGGCGCGATCGCGGATTTTTTCTACCGCAATGCCGCCGCCGTCGTCGCTGATGGTGATCACGGTGCGGCTGCTCTGCTGCTGAGCGCTAATGGCGATCGTGCCGACGGCGGGTTTGCCTCGCTGCTGGCGAGTTTCAGCGTCCTCGATGCCGTGGTCAAAGCAGTTGCGGATGATGTGCATCAGCGGCTCTTGCAAGGCCTCAAGCACGTTGCGATCGACCAGGGTGCGATCGCCCTTGAGCTTCAGCTCCACCGGCTTGTTGTACTGCAACGACATCTGCCGCAGAGAGCGGGGATAGCGATCAAAAATATCCGCTAGGGGCCGCATGCGCAGCTGGGTGAGATTCTTTTGCAGCTGGCGGGAGGTTTTGCGCAGAGTGTGGGTGGTTTGCTCGGTGCCATCGAGCGATAGCTCAATGTCGGCCCCCACCTCTTGCAGCTGAATAATCGTTTCGATGATTTCGCGAAAGGGCAGGTGCAGATCGCGGTAGTGGTCGAGTTCGAGCACATCGAACTGCGATTGCAGCGCCAAATCGGCACTTGGGGACACCAGCGCTCGGCTGTTCTGCAGGCTGGCGCTGGTGGGCAGCCGTGGTGCCGAGGTATCTTGGGTGGCGACGCGATCGTAAGCGGCCCGCAGGTCGCTATTCACCTGATCGAGGGTGCGCATGCGGGTTTGTAGGGTGCCCACCAAACCCCGTAGGCGACTGACCTCTAGCTCGAGCCGGTGGCGCTCGATGGTGAGTTCGCCAAACAGGTCGCTGAGCTGGTTGATCTGCTTAACGGGCACGCGCACGGTGCTGTCGCTGTCGACCTCATCGGGGTTGGGGGCTGAGCTGCTAGTGGCGGCCGTGCCTGGGATGTTGGCCCCCTGGGCGGCAGTGGCGTCTGCGAAGTCGAACCCGGCCTGGACCCCTGCCTCTGACCAAGAGGCAGCGACATCGTCGGTGATGTCGGCTTCGAGGTAGTCGGGCTGCAAAGCTGAATCATCGCCCAGGGGCCAGACGGGGGCAGTAATGTCGCCATCCTCCAGATGGGGAATGATATCGCCAGGGATGTCGACAATGGGAATGGTCTCGAAGGTAGCGCCTGCGATCGCCATCTGGGTCGGAATTTCGTCTAAATGGCCGGTCAGCACCAGGGCCTGGGCGCGTCGCCACACCGCTAGGGCCTCCTGCACAACCATTACCAAATCGTCCTCAGTGACCAGGGTGACCTGGGTTGCCACCGACTGACACAGGCTGACAAAAGCCTCTAGCTGAAGCATTTCCCCCAGCCCGCCCAGCTCTTGGGCAAGAATTTGAACCTCTTCTCGCAGGCAGGGCGACTGCTCGCTCAGCACCCCCTCCAGCCGTTGGAGGCAGCCCTCCACCTCGCTTTGAAAGAGCAGCGGAATCACATCCTGACCGTCTTCGGGGGACAGCATGGAGTAGGCGTCTTCCTCCACTGGGTCACCCAGGCGATCGTGGAGCCGCTCGAATATGGGGGCGGCATGGTGCTCAAGCCACCGCTTATCGACGGGAGATTGGTGGCCCTGACTAAGGCACTGGCGCTGGCCCACCATTACCTGGCCAAGGCAATCAACCGCCGCTAGCAGCAGTTGCTCTAGGTCGACATCAATGTCGATCTTGCCTCGCTGCACTTTTATCACCTTGAGGCTGTCCTCGAGGTGGTGGGCTAGATCGCTGAGCAGCTGAAACCCCATCAGAGCCGCCCCGCCCTTGATGGAGTGGGCCGCCCGGAGAGCTTCGTTGATGGTGCTGGCTTCAAAGGTTTGGGTTAGCCCCATCAGGTGGGTGCCTAGGGTCTCAAGGTATTCTTGCGCTTCGTCGAGAAACTGAAGCCGAATTTCAAGTTCCTTTGCGTCGGACATGGTTGGGGTTGGGGTTAGGGAGTGGATGGGTGAGGAGTGGGGGAGTGGATGGGTGGGGAGTGGGGGAGTGGATGGGTGGGGAGTGGGGAGTGGATGGGTGGGGTAGAAGCTGTTGGCTCATCCACCTCCTACCCATCCACCCCCTACCCATCTACACATCTACCCATCTACTCCTCGCCCGTCTTAAAGGTGCCGACGGTGGCCTGAAGCGATCGCGCCACATCCACGGTTTCTCGCAGGGAAGTGGAGATCTCCAGGGAGGATTGGGAGGTGCGGGTGGATTCGGCGGCGATCGCCTGCATGAGCTCGGTGACGCTCTCCGAGATTTCTACCTGGGAGACGGTGGCGTCAGAGATAGAGCGCACCAGGGTGTCGATCTGCTGGGAAACGTCGAGAATGCGGCCTAGGCTCTGCTTGGCGTTTTCGACCAGGCGCGTACCGGCGACCACCTCAGTGGTGCTTTGGTCCATGGCGTCGACGACCTCGGCGGTCTCGCGCTGGATGGTTTCGACAATGCGCTCGATTTCCTTGGTGGCTTCGGCGGAGCGGGCGGCCAGTTCACCGACTTCTTCGGCGACCACCGCAAAGCCCTGGCCCTCTTCGCCGGCGCGGGCGGCCTCGATGCCGGCGTTGATGGCCAGCAAGTTGGTCTGCATGGCGATCTGGTTAATCAGCGACACCGCCTTTGAGATCTGCTGCGACGATTCACCTAGGCGCTTCACTTTTTTGGAGGTTTCGCCGATGATTTCGCGCAGGGTGAGGATGTTTTGCACGGTCAAATCCATCGCCTGGCCGCTGGTTTCGGCGGTGGTGGAGGCGCTGTTGGCGACCACGGCAGCCTGCTGGGCACTGCGGGCCACCTGCTGAATGGAGGCGGTCATCGCTTCGACGGAGGCCAGGGTTTGGGTGACGTCGTCGGCCTGGCGCAGGGCCTCGGTGGCTAGGGTCTGAATGGCCCCCTCGTTTTCGCCCAGGGAGGCGTTGACCTGCTCGGTGGAGCTTTTCACCTTGGTCACAATCTGCCGCAGGCTTTCCACGATAGAGTTAAAGAAGTCGGCGACGGTGCCGATCTCTCCGGCGGTAACGTCGGCGCGCACGGTGAGGTCGCCGCGGGAGGCACCCTCGACCTCGCTGAGCAGCTCAAGCAGCTGCATTTGCAGGGCTTCTTGCTTCTGGCGGCGTTCTTCAGAGAGGGTTTCAGTCTGGATGTAGAGGCGCGATTGCTCTAGGGCAAAGCCCAGCTGAGTGGCCACCTGACGAAAGAAGTTTACCTCCATGTCATCCCATTGGCGGGGGCCGCTGCACTGGTGGGCAATCAGCAGCGCCACCAGATTTTCGTTCACCAGAATGGGGGCGACCAAGTTGGCCTTAACGTTGTACTGCTCGAGCTGGCGCAGGTGGCACTCGGTCAGCCCGGCCTCGGCCAGGTTGGCTACCGCCTGCACCCGGCCCTGACGGTACTGTTCGATATATTTCTCTTTAAAGCAGGGGTCGTAGACCTTGTCTTCGAGGGCGGCAGGCCACCCCTGACCCACCGACTCAGCTACAAAGGTGCCCCTCCAGGTGTCGTCAAACTGGTACACACTCACGCGATCGGTTTGCAGCGCCCGGCGGGTTTCAGTGACGGCGGCGCGGAAGATGCGATCTTGGTCGAGGCTTTCGCGCATGAGGGAGACGATTTCGGTAATCTGGCGCTCGCGGGTAGCGGTGAGCTCTTGCTGCCTCAAAAGGTAGGCCTGGCTGAGGGCGTAGCCGATCTGTACGGCGACTTGCTGGAGCAGCTCGACTTCGTCGGGGGTCCAGTGGCGAGGGCGATCGCACTGGTGCACGCACAGTAGGCCAATCAGCTCATCTCCGACCAGCAGGGGCGCTACCATATTGGCCATCACCTCTAGCCTTTCAAGCATGTCGCCGTACTCGCGGAACACCTCGGCTTCCTTGCGGTTGGTGACGGTCGTTACCCGTCCGGCTTCGTAGTGCTCTAGGACATCGGCGGTGAATGGGTTTTGCAGGGTTTGCCCCAGGCCTCGTTTCCAGCCGCGGCCGATGGCTTCGGCGGTGATATTGCCCCCCTGGGAGTTGGGTTGGAAGCGGTAGACTATCACCCGATCGACTTCGAGCACCTCCCGCAGCCCCTCGACGGCGGTGCTGAGAATGGTCTGCTCGTTGAGCGATTGGCGAATGCGGCCAGTCAGGTCGGCCAGCAGCCGAGCCCGAGCGGTGGCCAGCTGCTCTTGTTGCCCCTGGCGGCGCAGCACATCTTCTGAGGCGGTGATGTTTTCGGCTAGTTGGTTAAAGGTGTGGGCCACCTGACCCACTTCGTCGGTGGCGTAGACATCAGCGCGGGCTTGGCGATCGCCCATGCCAAACTTCCAGGTGGCCTGCTGAAGATTTTGCAGCGGGCGCAAAATGGAGCGGCCTAGCAGAGCGGCAATTCCTACGTTGGCGGCTAGGGCGGCGAGGGCAATCAGCATTTGCAGCCGCAGGCTGTTGCCAATCATGTCGTTGAGGCCTTCTTCGGAGGTACCGCGCACCATCACCGCGACCGGCTCGCCGCTAAAGTCTTCGACGGCGCGGGCGGCCAGAGTATAGGTGGTGCCGTTGATGCGATCGCGGCGAGTCACTTCCTCTCCAGGGCGAGCGGCCGCCTGCTCAACCAGAGCTAAGGAGTCGAGGGGCACGTTGGCGGCAGCCTGGTCAGTCTCGGGGCTGTCGCCGGTGTAGAGGCCGGTGGCGATCTCAAAGCCCTCTTCGCCCCGCTGGTAAATGGCGCTGTAGCCGTTGTTAAAGGGCGCGATCGCCTCCTTGGGAATGGCATCTTTACCGTTGACAATATCGCCAGAAACCAGCGCCCCCACCACCTGCCCCGAAGCCGGGTCGCTAACGGGGGTAACGGTATAGCGAATCAGCGCGTCTTGGTCGGTGAAGCCTGCTGGCAGGGGAGGGGCCTCGTTGCGCAGCTCTTCCCAGCTGACGATGGCGCTAGTTTTGATCTGGCGCGGGTTTTGCAGCACCGTCCCTACTAGGCCGCTGGGGTCAAACTGCTGGCCCCGGCGATCGCGGTTGGCGTTGGCAATAATTCTCCCGTCGTTGCCTACCAGGGTCGCGTACTCAATGTTGCGAGCCTTGACTTCGTTTTTAAGAATTTGCTGCACCGAGGCGATCGCGCTCGACGGCACGGCTTCGCCGCGGGCGTAGGCCACCGCCGCGTCGACAATGGCGCGGTTATCAGACTGGCCCCGAAAGCCAAACCCCATCTGATTGATTTTGATGTTGTACTCAATGTCGGTGACCGCCAGCTCGGCCTTGGCCTGGTTGACTAGCTGACTGCGCCCGCCAGAAATAATCAGCAGCGACCCCACCCCCACCAGGCCCAGCACCGAAATCGCCTCGGAGGTAAATAGGCCCGCCATCTGCTTTTGGCGCACGCTCAAATTGCTGAACCACTGCACCCAGCTCAACTGCGATCGCTGGGTAATTTTGATACCGTTTTTAGCGTCTGAGCCGTAGGCCACCCCGCGATACGTCAACCCCTTAGTGTTGCTGTCTGTGGGGTCTAAGCCATTGGTCTTGCCGTTCATCGATTCAGGATCTTCAGCCGCGTCGGTAGGCGTATAGGGTCGAAAATCTGTGGTCATGGGTTCAACTACCTTGTGAATGAGCTGGGTTGGTGTGCGAAATAGGGCTGCCCGGCAGGCGTGAGGCCAGCCCCAGAGGCAGCGTGAGAAAGATGCTGTGATGGCAGGAAGAGAAGGCAGCCTGAGCCTAGAGAGCTAGCGCTGAGCGGGCAAAACGGGCTAAAGCGCCTGCAACGCTGGGGCGCGCAGCAGGGCTTCGCCATCTAGCCCCAGCAGCACTTCGCCCTCTTGCAGCACGCAGCCCCGCAGAAAGGGCACCAGCCCCGGCGGCACATGGGTGGGAGCTGGCTGCATATGCTGGGGCGGCAGACTGAGAATGCCGTCGATTTGGCTCACCCGCAACCCCAGGGCCACGGTTCCTATCTGCATGAGCACGAGGTTGTACTGCTGCGAGTTGGGGTAGGCCGTGGGCAAGCCCAGCAGCAGGGCTAAGTCAACTACCCACAGCACCCGGCTGCGGCGATTAATCAGCCCCAAGAGGGCAGGGGGCATGTTGGGCATGGGGGTAATGCGGGCAGCGGGGGTGGCGATCGCTTCCTGCACCTGGCGAGTGGGCAGCAGGGCTGGCTGGCTGCCCAGGGTAAAGCGCAGATAGCTGTGGGTCAGCGGCGTGAGCGCTTGGGTTGCCAGGCCACCCTCGCCCGACGACTGGGGCCGAGCTAGCGATAGGTTACTCATCGGTTCACCTTGATCACGGCGAGCACGGCCTGCACCAGCTGCTCGCGGGTGTAGGGCTTGGTGAGATAGATATCGGCCCCCTGGCGCATGCCCCAAAGCCGGTCGATGTCTTGGTTTTTAGAGGTGCAGAGCACGATCGGTACGTGGGCAGTGGCGGGCTGTTTTTTGAGGCTGCGGCACAGCTCAAAACCACTCATGCCCGGCATGACTACGTCGCTAACGATGACATCGGGGGAATGCTGGGCGGCCTTCTCCAGAGCCTCTTGCGCTGTAACGGCGCAGATCACGGTACAGCCGCTGTCGCGGAGGTAGTGCACCATCAGCTCCATTTCAGATGGGGTATCTTCAACCACCAAAATGGTGCCTGCTAGAGTCGCTTGCATAATCGTTTACCTAAATAGTGAATAGATTGCTGCTACTGCTTTGGGCTGTTGCCTGAAAAAGCCGATCTAAATCGCTTGAGCAGGCCCAGCTGTAGAAATATTTAACGATTGCCAGGGGCTAGCTCAGGCTAGAAAAAGCTGCAAAGACGATCGCAAAACTCTAAAAATAAAGCTCAAAAATTCAATCTAATTCAAATACTTAAAAATGAATTTAAGTAGATCGGATTGATTAAAGGGCTTAGTCAAATAGCCCGAGGCCCGCACCAATTTTGCTTTGGCGCGATCGATAAACCCAGTGTTACTTGTCACCATAATGATGGGAGTGTTTTTGAAATCTGGATGGCGACGCAGCAGCGAGCAAAGCTCATAGCCATCCAGACTGGGCATGGTGACATCTAGCAAAATCAAATCGGGCTTGGTTCGAATCACTTGCATCAGCGCTTTGACGGGGTCGTCGATCATAATGACCGAGAAAATTTTGTCGTCTAAGAAGCTGTTGATGGCCTGAAGCACCGTAGGGCTATCATCAATGCAGGCAATGGTGTAATGGGCTTTAGCGCCTGGTTTCATGCCCCCCGTCTGTAGACTAGAGCCACTAGTGGTTACCGCAGGGGCGGCCGCAGTTGCCGTCGCGCTTTCCCTACGGGGGTAGCCACCATTGAGTTGGCTCAAGCCGTTACGGCGCTGTTTGAGACGGGCGTAGCATTCTTCTACCGTGGTGCGCAGGTTGAGCTGGCAGTAGCGGGGGGCGTTGCCCAAACTGTTGCCCTCGATTAATTCATGGCTGCCCTGGCGCACGTCTAAAAAAGCTTCTAGCACTTCTTTAGATAGTGTTTCGACGAGGGTTGACGCTTGATTGGGATGTAGGTGCTGCTGCTCAACTAACCAGCAAATAGCTTGATAATCGGCGGTAGCTGTGGTGGCCTGTTGCTCAAAGAGGAGTCTTACCTGCACGCGCACTGCGCTCACCAAAGACGGCACCTGCACGCTTAGCCGCCGCAGGTGGCTGTCGAGTCGCTCAAAAGCCCGGTCGACGGTAGAAACATAGGTGAGCTGTCCTTGATCTAGGTGCAATAGCCAGGTGTTAGTTGGTGTAACGACTTGAAGACAGCCGGTTGCCTGGCGACTACTCACCTGGGCTAACAGGCTAAGGGGGTGCAATTGAGTAGAAGAAGACGGTGGCATGGGAGCGGGGTTCAAGAGCGATGGTTGCATAGCAGTTCACGACAGAGACAGGGGAATGCACAGTGGATGGTAGATAAAATCGGCGGCTCACCGTGCGCCACCCGCAGGGGCACCGCAGCGCTATAGCACGCTAGATAACGATGCTTTTGATGTAGGACGGCGACAGTAACGCCGCCAAAAAATTTTGGGTTGCTCTAACTCATCAAATGATTTAGCCAGTAGCCACAGCTAGAGCGATCGCCTAGCTAGTAGGACCCAATCTTGGCCAACGGCAACAAGATGATTCGTACACAATGGCTGTGGGTAAATACTGATGAAATGCTTAGGGCTTAACCTTAGTGAACCATTCTCAAAAGGACGACTGACTTAACAGCGAGTTTTGAAGCGGTAGATGCGGTATTGAGAATGGTTAGAAGTAGATGGCTCTGACCTGACCTGGGGGCTAGACAGGAAGCCGAATTATCAAAATCCCAGTGTTTAACTGAGACAAGTAGAAGCTGTTTGAAAAGTGATCGATAGTCAGGAATGAAGCGCTAAACCGTTACTTGCATAATCTAATAATAACAGGTTTGTTAATTAAAATTATAAAAAATAAGTGAATACTAGATAACCAAATTGGTCTGCTATAAAGCGGTAGTAAAGGTTTAATTAACGCATTTTCCAAGTTGGCTGGCCTTTAAGGTGATCGATTCAAATTACAAACAATTCTGCACCAGGCTCCCCTTCTCGTTGCAAATTAATGTTCAGAGAGAACTTACTTGGCAAATTTGGCAAAAACATTGAATGGTTAACAGCTGACTCAAGAGTGGCTTGGCTCAGGCCAACTAACCTTGGGTTAGTTTTAGGTATTAAGCTCTTGCGAAGACATCCTGCCTGCTGCACTGCCTGAGAGGAGGGGTTAGGTTAGCGATCGCAGCAATGTCTGAATCTTGCGTCGCTGCTGGTTGGCCAACGCCGTGGGAAAGGTCAATTCCAGCACCAGCCGCGCCTCCATACCGTTGAGGTTGGGCAGTTCGATCGCCTGGGCCACCTGAGCGACGATGCTTTGGGCTATGGGCAGCTCACTATTGGGCAAAAATAGCAGCCCCACGGTGGGAAAGGTTTCGAGCAGGGTGGCGCGATCGAGTTCTGAGACATTCTGCACCTCTAGGCGCAGGTCGCGACTGCCGATTTCGACCACGCGGGCCAGGTAGCTGTCGCCGTGCCAGCCCTCCCAGGCCAGCTCCACCGGAGCCTGCACCTGCTTGCGCATTTTTTGCCCGGTGGCCGGTTGCAGATCAGTGAACACGCGCCAGAGAGTGGTGGCGATAAATTGCAGCGATCGCAGCGGCTTATCCACCTGCTGGCGGGTCTGGGAATACCATTCCTTTACGTCAGAAAACAGCACCAGGGTGAGATCGTCGGCCTGACTGGGGCTGATGTTGATGAAATCCATTGCTAGCTCGGTTTCTAGGCGACTAGTGGCCGTGGCTCGCACAATTTGGGCTTCGAGCAGAGCGCGACCGTCGTAGTCGCCCACTAGCTCCACCCACACTTGGTCGGCCACGTTGGGCCATTCTTCGAGCTGCACCTGAACCCCGCTCTCGCTCACGTTAATGGTTTTGCCCGTCCAGCTCTGGCCATCGCTGTGGATGATGGCGGTGAGCTGCCGGGGCAGGCGGTGGGCGCGGCGCATCTGGGGTTGTTCGAGCGCCACCAGGCAGGCGGCCAGCACCAGCACTAGGTTAAAGCCGCACCAGAGGGCGTTGATCAGCACGGCCTGGGTGTCTTCGGGGCTGAGCAGCAGCCAGAAGGGCACCGCCACCAGCGATGCCGCCGTCAACAACCCTAAGATCAACAGGTAGCGCACGCTGTTGGCGTCGAAGGTGCGCTGGTTGACCACTAAGCCCTTAGCCGTCACGTTAAAGCTGCCCAGCTTGGGGTTCACCAAGGCCAGCAGCGTCACAATGCCCGCCTGAAACGACATGGCAAACTCATAGATCTCATTCCAAAATGAGAACCGCACTCGCTTGTAGGGAATGTGGTTGGTCTGCATCGACAGCACGATGTGGGGCAGCGCGTAGAACAGGGTTTCAATCCCCAGCCCCTTCACCGAGTTGATGCTAAACAGCAAAAACAGCGTCGGGGCCAGGGCATACATCAGCCGGGGGAAGCCAAAGAAAAAGTGCGACGTGGCACTGAAATAGCAGACCCGCTGGGCCAACGACAGCTGAAGGCGGCGGTTAAACAGCGGATTTTCCAGCCTCAAAATCTGGGCCATGCCCCGCGCCCACCGCACCTGCTGCCCCACATAGGCCGAGAATTTTTCGGGCGCTAGCCCTGCCACCATAATCTTGTCGTAGTAGATGGTGCGGTAGCCGAGGGAGTGTAACCGCAGGGCAGTGTGGCAGTCTTCGGTGACGGTCTCGGTAGCAATGCCGCCCACCTCTAGCAGGTGATTGCGCCGCACCACTGCCGCCGAACCGCAAAAAAAGGCGGCATTCCAGGCGTCGTTGCCCTTTTGCAGCACCTTGTAGAACAGCTCGTTGCCCACGGGTACCTGACCCTGGGTGAGCAGATTGCGCTCAAAGGGGTCGGGGTTGTAAAACCAGTGGGGTGTCTGCACCAGGGCCACCGTTTTATCTAAAAAGAAGCCTACGGTTTCTTGCAAAAAGCCCCGCACCGGAATGTGATCGCAGTCCAAAATCAGCACTAGATCACCCGTGGTGCGCTCTAGCGCGGTGTTGATGTTGCCCGCCTTGGCGTGGTCGTTGTTGTCGCGAGCCAGTAGCTTTGCCCCTAGTTCATCGCAGATCGCCTGAAGCTCCTGCCGCCGCTCGGGGTACTTGCGGCCGTCATCCAGCACGTAAACTTGCTTTTTCTCCGAGGGGTAGTCGATCGCCAGCGCCGCCACCACGGTTTTGCGCACAATCTCTACCTCCTCGTTATAGGTAGGAATGTAAATATCCACCGTGGGCCACTCGGTTTCGGGCACAGGGGTGAGGTCTACGGCGGTGCGATCGCGCAGCCGTAGCGTCTGAAAATATGACAAAAACAGCGTCCCTAGGGCATATAGCTCGGCCGCGTAAAGCAGCAGGGAGAAAACGGCATCCAGCGGCGTGTCGAAATTGAGAGTGTTGCAGGTGCGGTAGTAGAGATAGCGCAGAGTAGTGAGGCTGCTAAGGATGACCATAAACAGGTGCAGCCGCTCGCGATCGCCGTTGTTATGGGCATGGCCATCCTCCAAATGCAAAATGCTGTAGCCCAAAGCAATCAGCAGCACCGCTACAATCGCCTGCTGCCAAATAGCCGGGTGAGCTACCAGCAACGGCTTAGTTAACAACCCCAAGCAGGCCAACAGCAGCAGCATTTGCCAGCGACTCAGGTGTCGGGTGAGCGCATAGGTGCGATCGGGCAGGGTCTTGGTCAGCCACTGGTGGAGGGGAGGGGAGGGGGTGTGGAGCATGGGGAGTGGAGGGGTGGATGGGTAGGCGGGTGGATGGGTGGGCGGGTAGGTGGGTGGAGGATTATGTATGTATCTAGGGGGTAGGCGAGTAGGTGGGTGAAGGATTATGTATGTGGGGGGTGGGCAGGTATTGAGTCAGCGGGATTGTTGGGAATCTCTAGGAGATTTACAAAGAGCTTTTCCTAGAAAAAGCTCAAAACTTTGCCTGCTCATCCACCCCCTACTCATCCACTCATCCACCCGCCTACCCGCCTACCCACCCACCTCTTCACTCCCCACTCCGCCGCATGGCCGCTTGCACTGCCCCGTAGAGCAGCAGCGACAGGGCCACGGTGGCAGGTACGATGAACATCCAGTTGTGGCGGGTGACTTGCCATAGCCAGGGGTAGGGGGTGGTGGTGGCGAGTTGCACCTGGGGCGACTGGCGCAGGGTAGCCAGGCGGTAGTCGGCGCTGACGTAAGGGTCGGGGTCGGGCACTTGGGCGCTGACCAGCGCGGTGTCGCCCTCAATTTGGTAGAAGAGGGGGTCGTGGCGCAGCAGATCGGCCACCTGGGCCAGGCCGGTATCGTCGCGGCCGCTGAGGGCTAGCACCACCCGCTGGGGATTCCAGGGTGAAATGACGGATTTCATTAGCCCTTCGCCGTCGGGAAGGGGTTGTACCTGGGTGTCGCCCCACTGGCGGGTACCGCTGCCGCGCAGGGCAAAGCCTTCCTCGGTTAGCAGTTCGGGCAGGGGAAAGCGGGGTTGGGCACCGATCGCCACCAGATGCCGGTCGTTGCGCGCCTCTTCGGGCAGGTCGGCCTGGCGATAGACGGCGAGCTGCACCGAGTCGGCCTGGCTAAGGCGACCTAGGCGCTCGGCTAGCTCTAGTAGCACGGTGACATCGTTATTGTTGGGAGCGTCGGGCAGGACGATCGCCGTGGTGGAAAGATCTTGCGGGGCGGTGAAGGGGTAGCCAGTTTTGAATAGATCTAGATCGGGCAGGCTGGTGATGGCGCTGCGCTTGAGGCTAAAGCTGGTATCGCTGTGAATGGTGCCCCAGAGCTGCTGGTCGGTGACTCGGCTGCACGATCGCCGCTCACGAGGATCTAAGCGAAAGTTGACCTGGAGCTTGGAGGTAGGGGTGATGCGATCGCCCGGCAGATCCACCTCTAGCGTGCGACGGTTAGCGCCTTTTACCTCTGTCAGCCGTTCTCCAGTAATTGACACCCCGTCTAGTTCCACATCCACCATCGAAGTGAGGGGGTTGATCTGGGGGCCATAGCTGTAGGAGAGGCGCATTTTGCTGCCTCGCAGCAGGCGATCGTCGGGCAGCGCCTTAAAGCCGATTTCCATCGCTGGGGCATGGGAGCCGCGCACGGTCATCTCGTCCAAGGGCTGACGGGTGGGGGAGGTCAAATCCGTCAGCAAAAAGTCATTCTCTTCGGGCAGGTAGCCGGGCCACCGGCGATCGGGGGGAGTGGGCACATCCCCAGCCTGGTTAACTACGACCCCATGGCCGGTAGCAATCTGCTGATTTTGGGGCTGCACCAGATATTGCACCGCCTTGGCCACACCTGCCTCGCCGTTGCCGGTAATCACCAGCACCGGAGAAAAATTGTTCGCTGCTGTCGACCACATCAGCAGGCCAGATTCGTCGGGTAAGGGCTTGCCTGCGTTATCGACAAATTTGCCGTTTTTGAGGGCAAAGGGCAGGGTTAAATCGGCCAAGCTGGGCTGCTGGGCTGGAGTTCCCAAAACCACAAGCCGTTCTTCGGCGGCTAAATCCTTCAGGTTCTTGACCAGGCGGGTGTCGAGGGGGCGATAGTGGGCGGTGCGGCCGAGGTAGGTTTGCAGTCGCGCTGTGGCCGTCAGCCAGGAGCTGTTGGTAGCGGTCGGTTGCAGGTAGGCGATTTGGTTGGTTTGCAGGCTCAGCGTGTCAAACAGCGGGTAAGGGAACTGGCTAAAGTCTGGCGTCACCGCCTGGGGCGCATAGTTAAACACCAGTTTGGAGTCGGGCAGCACCTCAGTCCACAGCGAGGGATCGAAGGGGTCTTGGGTGCAGGTAGGGGAGTTGTTTTGTAGGGCGGCGAGAATTAGCTCGTTGTCGTCTTGCAGCAGGTCGGCGGGTACTTCCATCACCGCATCGCCAATTTTGCTCATGGGCTGGTTGAGGGGCAGGCTGCCAATGCTGGTGCCGTTGATCAGCACCGTCAGGTTAGAGCGAGTGGCATAGAGGGCGGCAGAATGGCGGTAGCGCAGCAGCACCTTGATCGACTCGGCCTGCCAGTTGCGGGGGCGGGTGAAGTGCAGTCGCTGCTCGTCGTAAATGCCGTTAAAGCGGAGGCGGTTGCCCACCACCGGGCTGCGGTTAAATTCCAACACGTACTGGCCAGGTTTAGCGGGGGCAATTACCGGGGCCGCAGGCAAGCTGGTTGGTAGGGCGATTTCGGCTAGGGCGGGAGTCTCTGCGGTGGGAGCAGTCTCCTGGGCCAGCAGTGGTTGCCCAGTGATTAGCAGCAGGGTAGTGAGGTAGAGGGCTAGGCGGCGGCGGGCCAAAGGGGAGAGGATGCGGAGAGAGGGAAGGAAGGGCATGGGAGGGGGTAGGTGGGTAGGTAGGTGATCTGGGTGGGTAAGCGACGGGAAAGTTAGGCAGCGGTGATAGTTGACGTTTGTTGCGGTTGATTAGGGACTGCAGGTGCCGCCAGTGGTTTTGAGGCGATCGGGAGAAATTTCCAAGGGCAGCAGGCCAAACCAGGCGAGGTTTTGGGTGTAGTAGGCGGTATCGCTATCCCAAAAGCCGTCTTTGTAAGTTGGCTGCAGCTTTTGACTCAGAATTTCGGCGGCGATCGCGGGGTCTACCCGGGTCAGGGCTAGGTAAACCAGGGCATAGTGGGCGGTCGATTCGTAGCTGGTTTCAGCACTGCCATCGAGGGTGAGGCGGGCGGGCAGGCGGCCATTTTGCTGCCAACGGCGAATCAGTTCGGGAGTACGGGCCTCTAGGTAGGCCTGGGCGCGGGGTTCGTTAAACCAGGCGGCATCTTGAGCAATGCGCCACCAAACCCGGAATGCATCGAAGCTGTAGCGGCTTTGCAGCGGGTAGTCGAGGGGTAGCTGGCGGTAGGTGCCGCTGGTTGGGTTGTAGGCGATCCAGTCGGGGGGCAGGCCAGTGGCAGAAAACTCCGACAGGTCATCGAGCATGGTGTAGCCGCTGTCGATTAGGCTGGCCCAGTCGTGATCGCGATCGACTTCAGCAAACAGACGAAAGCTGGCGGGGGCAAAATACGACGGGTTGAGAATGACCTGGTCGGGCTCCAGGCTAAAAGCGTCAGCAGGGCCGGGAATGAGTTGGCGGGTGCCGTCAGGTAGCTCCACCGTGCCGTGCTCCCAGATGTCAGTTAGCAAGGCGCGGGCGTCGTCAAGGTATTGGGGGCACGACCAGCGGCGAGCGGCTAAGATCAGCGCTGTGGCGGCGTCGATGTCGGCGTCGGTGGCAAAGTTGGCATCCAATGTGCCCCAGGAGCTGTCTGGGCGCTGGCCCCATTTCCAGGCCCAGAGCAAGTCGGTTGGCTCGCCCGCTTCATCCAGGCGAGCGAGGTTGCTTTTGGCCCAGGTGTAGGTGCGATCGAACGTGACAGGGTCGTTGATGGTAACGGCCCGCAGCATGGCGTAGGCTTGGCCTTCTGAAACGGTGCGATCGCTGTCTTCCCGGTCAATGACACGGCCATCGTCCTGAATAAACCGGCTGCGGTAGGCTTGCCAGCTTTCAATCAGCAGGTCGTTTTGGGGGCTGGGGACGGGCAGATTTAGGGCTACTTCCCCAGTGTTGAGGCAAGCGCAGGCGGCGGTTTGAATGGTGCAGCTGGGCGCGGCGGCTATTAGCACCAGAGCCAGGGGCAGGATCGTCAGCAGCATACGGGTTTGCGTACGCCGCAGGTTAAAAAGTCGCATCATGGTAGTCGCCAGGAAGGGTGGGTGGATGAGTGAGTGGGTTTTAGTAGCGCTCCCAGCTGGGTTGAAAGCCGCGGCGGCGGAGCAGGTCAAATTCCACGTCCTGGGTGCGTTGCTCTAGGTTGATGGGGGCCGCGTCGGGGGGAAGCTGTCGCAGTTGCTCTAAGGCCGCGAGGTTTTGGTCGTCGGCGATGTTGAGTTCTGCGATCGCATACCGAGCCTCCCAGTAGTCAGGGTCCAGCTCTAGCACTCGATTGTAGAGGGCGCGAGCGGTGGGCAAATTGCCTTGCTGAAACTGCACTCCGGCTAGAGCCGCCAAGGCACCGAGATTCTCAGGCTCACGCTCTAGCACCTGCTGGTAGGCGGTGGCGGCGAGGGGGAGATTTCCCTGGCTTTGAGCTAGCTCGCCCTGGAAAAAGTACACCGTGAGGTCGCCGGAGTTGGCGGCAATCAGCGAGTCCAGCTCGACCTGGGCCTGGGTGGGATTGGTTTGGGCCAACAGCTCGATGGTTCGCCACCGTAGCCAGAGATCGTCGGGCTGCTGGGTGAGTAAGGTTTGGTAGAGGTCGGCGCGGCTGCGATCGGCCGGGAGAGCACCGGCCAACTCAAACAGCTCTGGGGGTGGGTTATTTAGATTTTGGGAGGCTAGCCAGCTGTCTAACGTTTCAGCGGCGACGGTGGAGGTGATTTGCCCAGTGCGGTAGGCCAATAGGGCGTAGCCGAGGGGATAGTTGGGGTTGGTCGGATTGGCTGCGATCGCCTCTAAATACACCGGCAGCGCTGCCTCGGGCTGGCCTTGCAGAGTGCGCACAAAGGCTAGCCCCCTCAGAGCATCGGCGGTGGTCTGCGAGTTGGGTTGAGCAGCAATTACAGCCTCATAGCGACGGGCGCTAGCCTCCAGATCGCCTAGCTGCCGCTCTAGGTCGGCGACCAGCAGTTCTGTACCCCAGTCGCCCTGCCCTGCATTGGTGGCGCTGTAGGTGGTGAGGGCATCGCGGGCGGCTTGCAAGTTGCCCTGACCCAGGTAAGTCTGGGCGATGCGATAGGTTAGCAGCGGCGCATCCACTGCTGTTGCTACGACTTCGTAAACAGGCAGCAGGGCCGGGTCAGGGTTATCCAAACGCACCAGGGCGGTGGTGATGGCTCGTTGCTCCGGCGCTGAGCTGGGCATGGGAGAGAGCAGCGGCAAAATTTGCTCGGCTACAGCGGCGGCACTTTCGTTCCCCAGGCTGTAGGCCAGCAGGCGCGCTTTTACCATCAGGCTGGCGGTGTCAGGGTTTTCCACAGCCAGTTGCTCAAACATGGCCAGGGCTAGGGGCTCGGTGTCGGGCCATTCGCTCAGCACATCGGCCACCTCAACCCGCAGACCATAGCTAGGAGCTACAGTCGCATCCAACGCCTGCTGGTACAGCACGGTGGATTGTTCAAACAGGGTAGGGTCGAGCTGGCGGCGACCGATCGCACTGTAGGCGCGCGCCAGTGCCAGGCGAGCGTCGGCCTTGCCCACCATAGGGTTCAACAGCTCCAGCGCCTTGGCGGTCTGGCCGCTGGCATCGTAGGCGTTGGCCAAACCTGTGCGAATGCCGAGGGAAAGGTTGTCGGTGCGGTCAGAATTCCTGAGTTCAGGTTCGAGCAGGGCGATCGCCCCCGCCGCGTTGCCCGTCTCTTGCAGGGTCAGCGCGTAGGCCGTCAACGCCTCTACGGGCAATGCCCCTATTTGTCGGTAGCGTTCGAAAAGTGCCAAAGCACCGCTATAGTCGCCGCTAAAAGCGTGGATCTGCGCTGCCCCCAACAGTGTTTGGGGAGATGGCTTTCGGTCCAGAAGCAGATCATAATCGGCTAGAGATTCCGAAAAGCGCCCCTGGTAGCCGTAGAGTAACGCTCGCTGACTGAGAGCCTCAAGATTGCCAGGATCCTGAGCTAGTAGTCTGGTTAGGGCATTAATTCCCCCAATTTGCCACTCGGGTCGATAGCCGCCCAGCTTGCCTAGCGATTCTAGGGCTGTGGAATTGTCAGGACTGACTTGCAGCACCGCCTGATGGGCGGCCCAAGCCTCGGCATCACGGCCTGCTCGCTGATAGGCGATCGCCAGCCCCAGCCGTGCCTCTGCAGAGTTTGGCTGCTGGCGTAGGGCCGTTTGAAAGGCGGCGATCGCATCATTCACCCAGCCGCGATCGAGCAGAGTGTAGCCTTCGTTCACCTGAGGCGATCGCTGGGCTAGGGCAGCGGGGCTGACGACAATCTCTAGACCAAGGACGAGGGCTCCTATTAGTAGAGAATTTTGCGCTAGGAAACGTCCTCTAGGGATCCCCCCAGTTTCTCTAGGTAGGGGATTCTCCTTTAAGCCCCCATGGGGAAAGGGGGAAGTTTTGGCGTTGTCCAGTTGCTCATAGGGGATGATTTTCATTCTGCTGCCCTCCGCAGGGGATTCCACATCAGGTCGTAGCGCATCCGAAAGCCGAGGTAGGTTTCGCTAAAGGCGTTGCGCTGCTGCACACTCACCCCGGCTCGCAGGTTGTCAATAACTTGGGCGTCGTAGAACAGCTCCCATACGTCGGGAGTGGGGCCACCGTTGGCCTGGCGTAGATCGCTGTTAGAGAGCTGGCGACCATAGCCTAGCCCCAGGCGATCGCCCGGCATAAACACATCCAGCCCGTTGACGCCGAGGCTGTAGGTCTGACCACTGGCCCCCAGGGTTTGGTTGGTGTACCAGCCGTAGCGGCCAAAAAATCCCAGCTTGAGACCGGGGATAAAAGCCTCGGCGTTGAGGCCAAAGCCAGTCTCGCGATCGCCTGGCCGTGCACCAAACTCACCGTTGCCTCGGTCAAATAAGCCGATTTCTCCAAAGCCATCGTTTTGGCCGGCATCGGTCGAGGTCACGTAGGTGCCCCGCACAATGGCGTTGCCCATCCGTACCCCCACCTCCCCAGCAAACGAGTCGAGGGCAAAGCTGCCCAAGTCGCGGCTCGACGAAAAAGTAGTGGCGGTCAGCGACACCGCGTCCACCGGGGTCCAGTTCACCAGGGCACCGGGGCGCGAGGCTACGTTCACCGTGCTCAGGGCCGGGTTGGTTTGAAACACCGGGTTAAAGAAATGGGTTAGTGAGTCTTTGGCAAAGCTGTTGCGATCGAGGTACGAGGTCAAATCCATCAGCCCCACCGTGAACCGCAGTTCGGGCAGGTTAGCGGGCGAGGCCGTTAGATACAGCTCACTCAAGCTGAGACCGGTTTGATCGGTGTTAGAAAAGGCCTGCCCAGTGCTGAGGTCTACCGTAGCCCCGGCAAATACCGAAGGGCTGAGCACATAAATTCCTCCCACCCGCAGGCGGGCCGAGCCTTCGCTCCCCTGCTGTAAATAGGCTGCCTGGGCAAATACTTCAGAGCGCTCCGCTGGTTCGACCGTTTGGGCGACACTCTGCTCCGGCTGAGTTGGGGTATCGGCTACAAGAGGTGTAGCTGGGAAGGCTGGTGCTGGTTCGGTTTGAGCAGCGATCGGCAGCTGACTCGAAACGGGGCTTTCTTCAGGAGGCGTCGCAGCCTCAGGGGTTTCTGCTTCTGGCGCGTCAGCTTCACTAACTTGGGTGTGGGGCATTCCCTGGGCTAGCACCACCGCAGAGCTGCTCTTGTCCGTCGCTGGTTTGGGCAGAGGCAAAAAACCGTCGCTAGTTGGCAACCAACGCTCGCCGTTAAAAGCAGGGTCTACCGCAGACACACTGTCTCCACTATTTGTAGGCAATGTACCGGCAGGTGCACTGTTTACAAATGCGCTGTCGTTAGACAAATTGTCTGTAAGAAAATTGTCTGCTGCTAAATCACTCTCAGGCAACTCGCTCCCAAAAGCCGTGGGAGGCAATCCCAAGAGTGCAGTTGCCAGCACAATACCAGTTGCCGCGCTAGGGTTCAGCACATATCGCAGCGCTAACCAAGCACCTATATAACGCTCCATAAGATACTCAAAATAATTGGGTGAAAATAAGCGCGAAAGATATATCTGGCTTGCTAAGTAGCCAAATTAAAGAAATAAATTGAATTCGTTAATCAATTGTCAATATCAGGCACGACAATGCCAGCTGATATCCTCACGCTTTAGTTCTTGCAAACCAACGTGATTTAGATTTCAGAAAATATTGACTCTCCAAGACCAGCAATTAGGTCTTATGCTTCAACCATCAAATTTGTTGGCTGAATCAGTATTAGAGATAACGGTTTGAAAACGATAAGAAAGTGATGTACTCATAGCTGGGAGCAAAAGCTGAGAATCAAGCTCAGGCATCTAATGATGAGAATAACGATGTCGGGACGATTTCAGCTCAGGTGCGATCGAACTCAGGTATTAGCGCTAACTCCTCCTACAGATAGTTTTTTCGTCATCAGGATGAAATACCGAAAAAGTTCTGAGCCTCTGGTCTTCTGTGTGGAGTTGCAAAAGGCCTTCTCTAGGTGTTGATGGTAGAGGTGCACTGTGGTTGCATGGGCTTTAGATAGATTGTTCCTCACCGTCGGTCAATGATTATTTCACGGCTAAGAAGAATTGGGTTGCTGGTAGTTATCCTGGTAGCCTGCGCGGGGTGTCAAACGGCTCTGCTGCCCGCCTCGCCCCCCGTGCCGGAAGCTACGACGCTCACCCTTGAGGCTACGGCTCAGGGCAATGGAAAGTTTGCCCTCGTCGGCACCACGAACCTACCCAACGATACTCAACTGACGGCGATCGCCCTGCGCCACTTGCTACCTCAACGCACTACCTCTGGCGATCGCCCCCTCTATTCGGTGCTCGACTACCAGCCCGTCACCGTTGCGAATGGTCGGTGGTCGGCCAAGCTGAATCTCTGGCAGGTGGCCGTCGATGGCCGCTACCAAGAACCTTGGCAGGCCCAGGCTGATGCCCTTGATTTAGCCGCTCAACCCAGCAAAACTGTACAATTTGCCATTGTGTTGGGCCCCCACCATTTGGGTGCAGCTCTCAACGGCAAGCTAGCTCAAAACGGGCAGCAACGACTAGCAAATGTGCTGCGAGTAACCTCCGGTGGAGAACCGTTTTTGTGGGCCGATCAGGTGCTGGCGGTGGCTCTGCCCAGCGGGCAAACTACTCCCCCCGCAGACCTGCTAGCCCGCACCAATGAAGGCTGGGGCGATCGCTACCTGCTGGTGCCAGAACCACCGCTGCCCTACACCCTCACCCCCGAAGACGAACGCCAAACTACCGCTCCCCTAAGCCCAGACGAACTGCTGCGCTAGGGTTGGCTTAAGTGTTAAGACATGGCTTGCGGCACGAAAGCGCACTCTGAATCACGTATAGTGCCGTCAGGCATGACAGTTTGGCAGAACTTAGCGCCAGTTAGGTTGGCCTTGGTCAGGTTGGCCCCGGTCAAATTGGTGTAGCGCAGGTTGGCCCAGTAGAGGTTGGCATGGCTAAGGTCGGCTTTGGTGAAGTTAGCCCCTTCTAAATTGGCATGGCTAAGGTCAGCGTGGTCGAGACAACAGTCGCGCAGGTCAGCATTGATCAGCGTGGCACGGTGGCAGTGAACCTTGCGTAGGTCGGCTTCGCGCAGTACGGCATTGGCCAACGAGGCACCGCGCAAATCGGCTTGGGCTAGGGTAATTTGATAGCCATCAATGTGGGTCAGGTCAGCCTGGTATAGGTTGGCCCGCGTGAGGTTAGTGCGGCGCAGGTCAGCATTGGCCAGGTGGGCTGCTGCCATGTTTAACCCCTGCAAATTTAGCCCGTGCAGGTCGCGGGCACCCGACTGGTAGTAGCGATTGACGAGTTCTCTCAGGGTAGCTGGGGTCATTGCTGTAATGCCCTCTAAATAACGTTAAGAAAAGTGCAAAAAATAATGGAGGCGGTCGTTAGACCTACCCCCATTGTCGCGCTGCGATCGCACTAGCGCATCAAGCATTACAAGAATGCTACATTCTCAGGTAAGCCTAAACGGCCCCTACACCTTTACCGCGCTCATCGGACTCGGTGGTTACCTTACCTTGTTCTTCGTTTTGATTAATTTCGCGCAGTTCAGCCACACGCTCGGCTTTTTCGGCCTCTGCTTCTTCGCGTAGGTCACCGGGCTCATTGATATACATTTCAGGCTCGATGGGGTAGTTATTGGCGAGACCTTCTTTGTCTACAGTTTGCCCACCGCTGGGGTCAATAGAACTGTGAGTCTCATCGCGGGTTTGCTTAAAATTACCGCCCTCACGCTCTTTACGGGCAGCGGTTTCTGCTGGAATAATATGCGGATCGTAATTGTCGCTTTCGGCTCTAGGGGTAGACATTAAAACCTCCGGTAAGAATATAATTAAGCGATTTAAGTAGGGTAAATTTCTCAGTTACCTACCATCGCTGATGCAACTTTAGAGCGATACCTCCTCCACTTGTATCTACCAGGAGGCTGAGGCTGCCACTATGACCTTGGAAGGAGGGGTCTAACCTGATTTTTTGATGGCGAAGGTAAATAATTCTGCTGTCGCTGTGCAAAAAATTAGAGGCTTGGATCTTTCAAAAATAAGGACGTCTGATGGTACTAGAAATTGCTATTTTAACGATTAAAGCGGGTGCTCAAGTCGAGTTTGAGAATGCTTTTCAAAAGGCTTCTACTATCCTTGTCGAGATGCCGGGCTATATTTCCTGCGAATTGCAGCGCTGTATTGAAACTAAAAACCAGTATGTGCTGCTGGTGCGTTGGCAGACTTTAGAAGACCACACC
This sequence comes from Leptolyngbya subtilissima AS-A7, assembly GCF_039962255.1. Classification (NCBI taxonomy): domain Bacteria; kingdom Bacillati; phylum Cyanobacteriota; class Cyanophyceae; order Leptolyngbyales; family Leptolyngbyaceae; genus Leptolyngbya; species Leptolyngbya subtilissima. The sequence continues at coordinate 102,023 of NZ_JAMPKY010000005.1, forward strand.
CTCGGGTTTCGGCGATCGCCAGAATATCAAACCTGGCGTGCTCTGCTGCATCATTTCTACGAGCCTTTTCCTACGGTTGAACACTATGAAACCGTATTGAGCCATGGAAATCTTCCCCAAACTTGAAACTCCACGGCTGTGGCTACGCCAGGCAACTGAAGCCGACACAGATGCTATCTTTTCGCTCTTTTCAGACTCCAGGGTGACCCAGTTTCATGACCTCGATACCTTCACTCAGCTTGATGAAGCTAAGGCGGTCATTGAACGGCGCAGAGTAGGATTTGAAACCGATCGCGGTATTCGTTGGGCGATCGCTCTTAAGCCTAGCAATTCTCTCATTGGTTCCTGCGGATTTACCTGGGATAGAGCCTCAAATCGGGCGGAGGTGGGCTACGAACTGGCTAGTCAATATTGGCGACAAGGCATCATGACTGAAGCGTTAAGCGCCATTCTCACCTACGGCTTTGAGGTAGAGAGTTTGGATAACATTGTTGCGGAGGTGATGCTAGAAAATATTGCCTCTCAACAGTTGTTAAAAAAGCTGGGATTTCAAAGCCAGGGCGTGCTCAAAAACCACGGCTTTTGGAAAGGAAGACATCACGATTTAGAACAGTTTTTGTTGCCCAGACCGCAGACCTAGGCGGTAGCCTTTTTCAGCTAAAGCCATCCTAAAAGCGCTCCACATTGGGCAGGGTCACGGCCGCTATGCTGTGAGCCGCTTCACCGCAAGTGCGGGGGGAGGGTAATAGCTTGGTGGGGTTGGCCAACATCTCGGGGTCGAGAGCCTGGCGTACCCAGCCCATTGTCTCCAAGTCCGCTGGCGAAAACATATCGGGCATGTAGCAGCGCTTGTCGGCCCCAATGCCGTGTTCGCCCGAGATGCTGCCACCCACGCGCACGCACAGCTTGAGAATGTCGCCGCCCAGATCTTCCACCTGCTCTAGCTGGCCAGGGATAGCGTTGTTGTAGAGAATCAGCGGGTGTAGGTTACCATCGCCCGCGTGAAAAACGTTGGCCACTCGATAGCCGTGCTTGTTGCCCAAAGCCTCAATTTCTTTTAGCACGTAGGGCAGCTGGGTGCGGGGAATGACGCCATCCTGCACATAGTAGTCGGGGCTGAGTTTGCCCATAGCGGCAAAGGCGGCCTTGCGCCCCTTCCACAGTCGCAGTCGCTCTTCAGCATCGGTGGCGATGGTGATAGTCCGAGCCCCATTCTGGCGGCAGAGGTCAGCAATGCGATCGCCCGTAGCCGTCACCTCCGTCGGCAATCCATCGATCTCAATCAGCAAGATCGCCGCCGCATCGCGGGGGTAGCAGTTGGTGGCCACCACGTCTTCCACGGCGTTGAGGCTGAAGTTGTCCATCATCTCCATCCCAGCGGGGATAATGCCCGCGCTGGTAATCGCCGACACCGCTTCTCCCGCTGCCTCCACCGAGGTAAAGTCAGCCAGCAACACCTGGATCGACCGGGGCGCTTTAAGAATGCGCAGGGTAATTTCGGTGGCAATGCCCAGGGTGCCTTCAGAGCCCACGAATAGCCCGCACAAATCGTAGCCAGGGGTTTCGTCAACCTCGCCGCCGAGGTTGACGATGTCGCCCGTGGGCAGCACCACCTTGAGACCCAGCACATGGTTAGTGGTCACTCCGTACTTAAGACAGTGCACCCCGCCCGAGTTTTCGGCCACGTTGCCCCCCACCGAGCATACCGACTGGCTAGAGGGGTCAGGAGCGTAATAAAAGCCCGCTCCGCTCACGGCCTGGGTGACCCAATTGTTGATCACCCCCGGCTGCACGACTACTTGCTGATTGTCTAGATTCACCGAGAGAATCTGGTTCATGGTGGCAGTGACGATCAGCACCGAGTCTTCGATGGGCAGTGCCCCGCCTGAGAGGCCAGTGCCCGCCCCCCGCGCCACAAAGGGCACCTGAAAGCGATCGCAGATCTTGACCGCCGCTGCCACCTGCTCGGTGGTTTTGGGCAGCACTACCACGGCGGGTCGCTGGCGATAGCTCGTCAGTCCGTCGCACTCGTAGACCAAAATTTCTTCTTTGCGGCGCACCACGCGATCGCTCCCGAGCGCGGCGCTAAAGGCGTCAATAATCGGTGCCCAGTCAATGCGCGATCGCTCTGCTACAGTCATGGCCCACACTGCTCAAGATGTCTGTGATCCTAACCTGAACTGCCGTCGCCCAACAGTGCGATCGTCCCCCGTTAGGGGCTCGACCATACCGATGAGCACTCCGACAATGAATTCCTCCGTCATTCGCCCTTCCTGCGACTGGCGGTTGTTAGCCCTTAGGTTTCAGGCTCGTCAGACATCTTTCGAGGAATCATGTTCTCACCTTTGAGCATGCGCTTGGCCGCATCCAGCAGCATTTCCTCTAGGTAGGGCTTGGTAAAGTAGCCTTTAGCCCCTAGATCAACGGCCATCTGCCGGTGGCGATCGGCCCCTCGAGAGGTCAGCATAGCGGTGGGAACCTGGCTTAGGGCGCTGTCTTTCTGCATGCGAGAGAGCAGCTCTAGACCATCCATGCGGGGCATTTCGATGTCACAGAAGACTAGGTCACAGGGCAGGCCAGAGCGCAGTTTCTCCCAGGCTTCCTGGCCGTCGCGGGCCTGTTCGACCCGGTAGCCGATCTTGTTGAAGCTCATCGACAACAGTTCACGCACCGTAATCGAGTCATCCACAATTAGCACCGTTGGGTCAGTGTGGACGACGGTCTCAACCGGTTCTTCATCCGCCGTCTGCGCCCACAGCGAGGTTGAAGCATCGCGCCGCAGACGACCGCTGGCCAGATCAATCAGCTCCAGCACGTCGGCGATCGGCATGACACGCCCGTCACCTAGCACCGTGGCACCAGCAATGCCAATGGGCTTAGGCACTGGCCCTTCCAGCTGTTTGATCACAATCTCCTGTTCGCCAATCACCTGGTCAACTTGGAGCGCAATAAAGGTGCTGGCGCTGCGCAACACCACCATAGAAACCACGTCCTCATCCTGAGGGCCACCGTAGACCCGACCCCGACCCAAACTGCGGTTGAAGCGCAGCAGATCGCTGAGGGGCCGGAAGGGCAGCAGCGTGTCGCGCCAGAGAATGCAGGCGTGACCCTGGGCGTCGGTTTGAATGCGCTCCTTGGGCACGTCGAACATATCCTCAACCCCATCCATCGGGAAGGCGATGCGGGCCTGGTTGTTGACGCAGCTCAGGGCCTTGGTGATGCTCAGGGTGAGCGGCAGGCGGATGGTAAAGCTGGTGCCTTTGCCCACCTCAGACTCGACGGTGATCGAGCCGCGAATGTCGGATAGGGCGGTGCGCACCACATCCATACCCACGCCGCGTCCAGAAAAGTCGTCGGCCTGATCACGGGTGCTAAAGCCCGGTAAAAACAGCAGATCGTAGACCTCGATCTCGGTCATGGTTTGGGCCTCGGCGGGGGTAATGAGCCCCTGCTTGAGGGCCTTAGCCTTGACCACCGCTGGATTGATGCCGCCGCCGTTGTCGGCGATGTAGATGACCGTTTGGTTGCCCTGGTAAAAGGCCCGCACAGTAATGGTTCCTTCTCGTCCCTTGCCCGTGGCCAAGCGCTCTTCGGGCGACTCAATGCCGTGGGTAATGGCATTGTTGACCAGGTGGGTCATTGGGTCGTAGAGGCGCTCTAGAATCATTTTGTCGATCAGGGTGTCACGCCCTTCGACCACCAGCTGGGCCTCTTTGCCGCACTTCAAAGAAATATCACGCACGGCACGAGGCAGGCGCTCCGCGGTTTGACCGAAGGGCACCATGCGCGCCTTATTGAGACCCTCTTGCAGCTGGGTGGTAACCTGACGAAACTGGCGGGCAATCTGGTCGGTGGAGTCAATGGTGAACTCAATGTCCGACGAGGCTTCCCGCACTCGCACAATCAGCTCAATCATCTCCTGGGAGAGAGTGTGGAAGCCGGTGAAGCGGTCCATTTCGAGGGCGTCAAAGGTGGCCCCGGTGGCGTGACCGCCGCCTCGGTCAGAGGATGAAACCCCTAGGGCAAAGGCTTGACGGTTGGCAATTAGCGAGCTTTCTAGCAGCGATCGCTCGTATAAATCGCGCATGCGCTGCCCAACGTCGTTGAGCTGCGAGACCTGGTGCAGCAGGTTATCGAGAAACTGCCGCAGGCGTTCTTGGTCTTGCTCTAGGGAGTTGCGGTTGACCACCAGTTCCCCTACTAGGTTGCTGAGGGTGTCGAGGTGACCCACCGAAACGCGCATGGTTTGGTCGGTGGTGTTGGCGGCTCGGCGGGGCGATCGCCTTGCTGCCTGCATCGATGCGGTCCGCCGAGTTCCTAAGCTTGGGGCTGACCCGCCGAGCTGATCGGCTTCTTCCAACAGCTTCTCAAGATCGCCAAACTCATCGTCGCTGCTATCAAAGCTGGGGCTGGCGGCTGGTAGCCCATTATCTGGCTGACCTGGAGCCACTGTATCGATAACTGGGAACTCCTCCCCAAGCAGGGCCTCTAAATCATCGAAGCTGTCGTCATCCCCACCATCGTCATCGAGACTTCGGCGGGCGGGCGTAGGGGTAGCCTCGGTGTAACCGTTGCCGTTGTAGGCATCTCCCTCAAAACCATCGAAGGCATCGTTGGACAGGCTCAGCTCGCCGTTCAAAGAACCATTTGAGTCAGCAAACAGGTCAGCTTCAAAGACAGGCTCATCTAGTAAGCTTTCCAAATCGGCAAAACTTGCTTCCTCTGCCGATGTCTCGGGCCACCCCCCATCCTCAAAAGAGGTGACGGTTAGCTCAGCCCCATCGCCATCATTGGTGGGAATGTCAAAACTGGCGTCGGCCTCGGTTGCAGCCAGCTCAGGCTCCACGATGGCTTCGTCAGGGGCGTCATCAAACGCGAGGTCAAAAGCACTGTCGGTGAGGTTCAGCTCCCCAAATGGGTCATCTAGTAGGGCGTCGGCCTCCCCGAAAAGATTTGCCGCCTCTGCCTCTGCCGCGTCTGCGTTGGGAATGTGATTGTCTGGAGTGAACAGACGCGACGAGCCACCGCTAAATAACCCATTGTCGTTAGCGCTGAAGCTATCATCATCACCGCTTGAGCTATCCAAATCAAGCTCTAGGTGCAGCTCAGGCATGGTGTGGGCATCGTCATCGTCGATGAAATCGTCATCGTGGAGCGAATCAAAGAAGCTATCAACCTCATTGCTATCAGCACTGGCCGCACTTGCCTCAGCAGACTCGCCTATATCAAAGAAATCATCTAGAGGTGCGTCGGCCATTTCCTCTGTGCCAAAGTTGATCTCATCGTCGAGAAAATCCGCCAGGGGGTCTACGGCGGCTTCGGCGACCACCGTAGACTCTGATGCCGCATCTTCGGTGAGCAAGTCGGCCACAGAATCGCCAGGATCTGTGCTTGAATTGGGCTCGCTCCCCGCAGCGGGTTCGGCTCCTGTGCCGGCATCGAGGTCGTATCCAAACAAGCTGGCCATATCGTCAATGGCAGGGTTTTCAGCGGTGTCAGGTTCGCCAGCGGTCGCCTCGGTAGCAAACAAATCGGCAAACTCAGAGTTGTCGTTATTGGCGGTAACGTCAGCGTCTAGGTCTAAATCATCCAGGGAGACCTCTGAGAAATCCTCTTCCCAGATGTCGGTTAGGCTCGCGGGGGCACCCTCAAACAGGTCGGCCAGACTGTTGAGTTCTGCTGTTCCTACCTCTGGACCCACATTGCCGGCTGTTCCCTGGGGCATGACGGGTTCGGTGGGCAGCGGCGTGTCAAATTGGCCAAAGACCGACTCTAAACCGGTTTCGGTCACATTGTCGGCGCTGTCTAGGGTCAGGTCTTCGAGCCAGTTTTCGGTGTCGGCTAGAGCCAGATCGTCGGCGTTGCTTTCCTCCGCAGCCGCAAACAAATCAGCTAGGTCAGGCCCATCAGAATTGTCGTTAAGCGCTTCGGCCAGCAAGGCATCAAGGGTAGAGTCGTCGCTACCCAACTCGGGCTCGGCTGAAACGGGGAGCAGGTCTTGCAGCGTTCTGGAAGCGGCTACTTGGTTAATGCCTCCGGCTAGCACCTGATCCTGAGCCTGCTTGAGGTCTTTGATCACCACTGGCGCTAGGGTGCGGTAAGTCTGGTCAGGATTTGCGATCGCCCGCTCAACCACCTGGGTCAGACTGCACCACTGAGCCAGCTCAAACTGTTCGCCCACGCTGTGCATGCGCTGGCAGAGCCGGCTGAGTGCCTGGCGAGACGTGCTATTGTCGGGCTGCTTGAAGGTGGCCAGCATATCGCGCAACAGCGCCGGAACATCGCTGCGAAACACAAGCTGGAGGGCGCTGGTCTCGGGGTGAGGTGCTGCCGCTACCATGGTAGAGCGCGGCGGCGTGGCGGCGGGGACAGCCGCTGGGGCGGCGGCTATTAGAGCGTCGAGGTGAGCTTCAGCCTGTACAAAAATGGGCTCCAGAGGAGCCATAATTTCCTGAGCTTGGTCGTTGGTCAAGCCAAAGGGGCTTTGCAGCTGCTCTAGCTGCTCTTGCAGCCCATCGAAAATTTGCAGCAGCATGGTTTCTAAGTCACGATCGGGACGCATCGGCGACTCTTTCATGACTTTAAAGAAGTCTTCCATGCGATGACTGGTGCGCTGAATACTGTTCAGCCCCAGCATGGCCGCCCCGCCTTTCACCGAGTGGGCCGCCCGAAACACCTCGTTCATCATCTCCGAGTCGTTGAGGGTGTCCGCTAGGTTCAGCAAACCCTGCTCGATGGTGTTGAGATGATCCTTGGCTTCTTCAATGAAGTACCCCAAGATGCGTTTTTGATCTTCAGGCGACATGTCAATTCCCCTCTGAATGCTTTTCGACCGTGTCCGGCTCACTCCCGTTGACTAACTGCACCTAGCTGTCTGATTTATTCACTTTAAAGCGCTCCACTGAAGTCAGCAGATCGCGGGCAACCCCCACCAGATTTTGCAGCGAACCTGACACCCGTTGGGCCTCCTGGGAAGTTTCCTGGGCGGTAAGTTCTACTGATTGCATGACCTGGGCCACGGCGCGGGAGGTTTCGGTCTGCTCTACGGTGTCAGCGGTAATCGATCGCACCAGCACGTCAATGCGGTTTGACACTTGAATGATGTCTTCTAGCGATCGCTTCGCCTGCTCTGCCAATCGGGTGCCCTCAATCACCTGCTGGGTGCCCTCTTCCATAGCGGTCATCACCCCGCCCGTCTCACTTTGAATTTGCAGCACGATCTGCTCAATCTCTTTAGAGGCTTTGGCGGCCCGGTCAGCCAGCTGCCGCACCTCGTCAGCCACAATAGCAAAGCCCCGACCCGCTTCCCCAGCCCTTGCCGCTTCAATACTAGCGTTGAGCGCCAGTAAGTTGGTGCGGGAGGCAATCTGCGAAATTAACGCCACAATCTTCGAAATTTCCTGGGAAGACTCCGCCAGACGCTTCACCTTACGGGTCGTCTCGGCCACCGTTTCGCGAATCTCGAGAATACCTGCTACGGTGCGCTCCACCGACTCACCCCCTTTAAGGGCAGTAGATGATGCGGTACGAGCTACTTCCTCGGCCTCGCGAGCGCTTTCGGCCACCCGCTGAATCGAGTCAGTCATCACCTGCACCGAGTTCAGCGTCACCGCGAGTTCCTCGGCCTGGCGCAGGGCGTCTGCCGATAGGCTGCGGGCAAAAATCTCGTTTTCCGTAGACCCCTTGCTCACCTGGCGAGCGGCTACACTCACCTGTTCTACAATCTCCCGCAGGTTTTGAATGGTCAGGTTAAAGGAGTCGGCTACGGCGCCAAGCACGTCAGCAGTTACCTCTGCCTGCACGGTCAAGTCGCCCCGGGCCGCCCCTTCCACGTCGTCTAGCAGACGAATCACCTGGCGCTGGAGGTCTTCCTTAGCCTGCTCTTGCTCCTGGGCCTTGCGCTGGGCTTCACTAGTAGTGGTCAAAATCACCCGCGACATTTTGTTAAAGCTGCTGGCTAGGCGACCAAACTCGTCTTCGGTAAACACCGTGGCCCGGGCCGACAAGTTGCCCCTAATCACCGTGTCAAACTGCTGCTGTAGGTCGTCAACACTGCGGCCTACCTGGCGGTGGGCCAACCGTCCAACCACTAGGGCTGAGCCAAACCCGGCTACTCCACCCGCTAAGGCCATGGCCGCGTGCACGGCCTTGGGCATCGATCGCTCTGGCTGTAGGGTCGAAGCGGCAAAATTAATGACGCCTACCGCTAGGGCCGAGGCAACGCCGGCAGCAATAGCAACGATCAGCTCTTTAGTCGGCAGGGGAGCATTGTCTAAAAAGCCCAACCAGTCTTGCTCAGTGGTTACCGCTTCCACATCGTGGCTATCGGTTTGGGTAAACACAGGCAGGCTATCGCTAGCACCCGCAATGCTAAAAATGTCATCGTCGCTGATCACCGCCTGATCGTTCATATCGCTGAGGTCAAAGGCGGAAGTGCCTCCGCTAAAGCCACTATCGTCAGTTGAAGTCAGCCCTGAGGTGCCCACTGAGGGTGTAGTAAACCCAGCGGAACTGTCTGATAGCTCAAAGTCAGGTAGGTTACCCAGGTCGTCAAAGTCGCTAAATTCGTCTAAAAAGTCAACGTTGCTGCTGGGCTGGGTGCTGTCGTCTAGGTCAGGCATGTATCCATTGGCGGCGTAGCCGTTGTAGTCGAGATCGGCGCTATCGCCAGCGGTGTCGAGGTCGTCGATCAGGAGATCGGGCTCAGGGGCAAAAACCGTCATGTCGTCGCCGCCGTCATCAGCGGGGGGCCAACTCTGGTCAAAGCTTTGGGAGGCCAACTCCATATCACTATAAAGATCGCCTCTCTGAGCCTCGGTGGCCCCGCTAAAGGGGTCATCGCCATTGCCCACCTCAAGGGAATCAAAAGAGGCATCGTCATCAAAGGTGATGTCGTCTAGGCTCTCTTGGTCCTCAGCCCAGCCACTGCCGGAGTCAGTGCCAAAACTAAGGTTAGCCCTGTCGTCAGGATCGGTAGCAAAGGGATCGTCGGTCGTAAAGGGATCGGCCAGGTAGGTATCGCTAAACCCGACATTGGCGATCGAACTGGGCATGTCGTCCTCAAGGCTAAAGTCGCCGAGGTCGAGCTGGCTATCTGACAGCCCAGGAGCACCATTGGCTCTAACGCTGCTCTCTAAACCCATCGACATTGAAGCACCAGCGTCGAAGAAAGTATCTCCGGCATCGGTTTCGTAATCCATAGCCGTGCCGGAGGATGCCTCCGCAGCAAACTGACTGGCATAGTCGAGACCGTTGCTGGCATAGTCGACGTATTCGGGCTCTGAGGTGAGATCGAGTACGGCACTGTACTGGGCCGCAGCTACGTCATATCGCTGTAGGCCGTAGCAGTAGATATGGCCCCGCAGTAGCAGCACGCTGGGATCGTCGGGGTAATCGTCGGCTAGCTGATCGATAACTGCCGCAGCCTCCGAGTAGTTGCCCTGTACGTAGGCTCGTTCTGCTTTTTGATAGGCTTGAGAGTAATCGATGCCTGAAGCCATGGTCTTCTCCTGCCGGTGCAAATGTCCTAAGGGGGTTAAGGATGGGGCTAAGCCTAGGTGGCCCAGCGAGCTGAACGAATAACAGCAACGTGGTCAAGCAGCCTAAGGGTTTTGTTTTCCTCAGCGTCAATGATCCATTCACCGCGCAAAAATGGAGCCATTGTATCCGGGCTATTATCTGACACCCGGGTCTTGTCAGGGTTGAGCCAGCGGGTGCCCACAATTCGATTAACGGCCAAGCCTAGCATAGTTCCCTGATCTTCAATGGCGATGACCGAAATCTCTGGGCGATCGGTGTTTAGTACCGATGAATACCCAAGAAACTGACCCAGATCAGCGACCCACACCACCCGTCCCTGCTCGTTGAGGGTACCCAACAGCAGGTTCGACACATTGGGTATGGGAGTGATGCGATCGGGGGGCTGCTCGATAATGCGACGAATGCCGGTGGCGGGCAGCGCGAATTCATCTTCGGGAGTCACAAAGAAGCGCAAAAATAGCTCGCCATCAGGCGTTTCCAGCTCTTGCAACTCTGGATCTTGGTCTTGCCCAGTCTGGGTGAGAAAGTCAGGATTACCTACCATAAGCTTGTTGTTACGTTACCCTCTGTTGCTTCACGCTTGAGTTCTACCCCCTCAGCAGCTGCTTGACTGTGCCAACCAGTTCGGTAGGTTGAAACGGCTTGGCAATGTAAGCGTCTGCCCCCTGTTTCATGCCCCAGTAGCGATCGAATTCTTCACCCTTAGAAGAGCACATTACCACCGGCAAGTTTTGGGTAGAGGGATCGGCTTTAATGCGGCGACAGAGCTCGTACCCGTTCATCCGAGGCATGACAATGTCGAGCACAACCATGTCTGGGCGGTGGCTCTGAATTTGCTCGAGGGCTTCCATGCCATCGCTGGCTACGGTAACGCTGAGGCCAATACCCCTTAATAGCTCGGTAATCATCTCCCGTTGAGGAATACTATCTTCTACCACCAGAACTGTACTCATAGGTTGATTCAAAAAAGGCCAGCTAAATGGCCAGACGTAAACCGTCAGTGACGCTGTGCTACCGCTGGTCGAGGCTTAAGTCACAGATTGACCACGTTTAAAGCAGCCGTTAAGGACTCCAAACCTGTGACTCTAACGTACCCTCAAACGCAGACTATGCTGTCGGTTTAGATAAATTAATCAACCGGGTTGTTTAGATTATGGCGAATCCTGTTGAAATTGATCTAAAAACCCTTTTTAAGCTAAGGAATGTTAATTGGGCATGGGGGCCTTGCTAAAGTCGACGTCGAATTCGTCTTCGATGGCTTCGGCTAACAGGGTGTCAGGACGGGGCCGGTTGATGTCGCCAGGGCCAGCATACTTTTCTACCAGTGCTAGCAGCTCGCCAGGGCCAAAGGGCTTAGTCAGGTAGTCAGTTGCGCCGACCATTCTGGCTTTAACTCGGTCTAAGAAGCCATCCTTGCCGGTGAGCATGACAATGGGAGTTTGGCGAAAGGCGCTGGAGTGTCTAAGCATGGCGCATAGCTCGTACCCATCGAGCTCGGGCATGGTGATGTCGCAAAGAATTAGGTTGGGTTGCAGCTGAAACAGCAAGCCCAAAGCTTTGAGGGGGTTGCCAATGGAGGTGGCCTCATAGCCTTGCCCAGCGAGAATGCGTTCTACGGCCTGACGAACGGTGGTGCTGTCGTCGACGCAGACAATACGGGGTAGGCGATCGGGCCCAGGCCGTTGGTTCTGAGGGGCTAGGTCTACCTCAGCAGGACCGTAGACTAGGCTAATTTGTCCCTGTTGCAGTGCGGGGACTAGGCTGCGAGCGACGCTGAGCAGATCGCGACTAAGGTAGCGGGCAATGCGGCGAATAGAAGTTTTGCCGTCCATCCAGGTAACCATGCGCCGGTAGACCTGGTTGGACACGCTGGCCTGAAAGGCTTCGGGAGCTAGCAGAATGGGGCACTGGTCGGGTGATTGCAAATGGGGGTGCAGCTGATGCCAGGTTTGAATTTGCTGGGTGATGCCTGTGACTAGGTCACTGATGGTGTGGGTCATCAGCTGGGGACTAAGGGCTGAGCTGAGCTGGAACACAAAGGCTCCGTGGTGAAGGCTCAGCAGGTCAAAAAGGGTCTCGTGCACCATGTGGCTTAGAATGGTGCGGCCTTGGTCGGGGGTGATCAAGTGCTGCTCGAGTAAAGCCCACAGGGTGCCGTACTCGAGGGAGTTAAAGGCTGCGATCGCGGCGGTAGTGCTAGGGTCGGGCAGCGACTGGTCGATGCCGTAGCGATGCAGATGGTCACGCAGGCGATCGAGCTTGTTGTCGGTGGTGCCGGCGTAAACGAGCTGCCCGTTGGCTAAAAATACAATCCAGGAGCGAGAATCAGTCGCCGTCAGCCCACCGTCGAAGGATTGATTAGAAGACTGGTTGTTAGTGCTGCTATAGCTTTCTAGGTACAGTTCGCCGGTGCGCTGCCCCAGCTCGATGAGCTGCAGGATGCTGCGAATATCGATTTCTGACAAGTAACCCTGCATGAGGCAACCCAAGATGGGAACAGCACCTGATTAGCCAGGCCAGGAAGGTCGGGGGCTGAATTCAGCATGCCCCAACTAGAAACCCAATCGTACCCTTTGATCCTCTTGCCATAACGATTGCCCTGCTAGAGGGCCGTGCCGCTATGCTGAAGTGTTTAGTTTTAGGAGGGCAATCGCGTTAGTTCAGGATGGAAGGGGCTGGGAACCGGTATTCTCCGGTCTGTTCTCAGTATACGGCGCTTCGCTAGAGATGCTGCGTGGTAAGGTCACGGTGCTCTGCTCGGTGGAAGAATTTTTGGGAACTCTAAAAGTGTGCTTCCAGCTGGAGATGCTGACCGGCTGTGATCGCTTACCCAATATGCCGATTTTACCGAGCCAAAATTAGCTAAGATTCCCATTAGCTTTGGCATCAGCGGTAGCATCCCCATGGATAAGTAGAATCAGCTCTAGCCGTCAGTCGAGGCTGATGCGGTTCATAGCAGTTACGTTGTCGCTGCTGTGGTGCGATCGCAGTTTTTCTGGCTGCAGGGGCTTGAACTTTACCCTGACTCAAAAGGTTTGCGATAGGGTTTATGGGTAAGCAAAATTACAACTACGATAGACGGTAGCTTTGGTGATAGATGGGATGCGTGGAAATTGGGGCTCTGAGCTAATCTAGAGCTAGCTAGATAGTGCATCAGGACGCATTGACGCAGCCACCAAATCGTTCATCATAATACAGGCAGCCCCGTGCCACCTCGCTCTCGACCTACGATGCAAGGCTCTTAAAATTACTGCATCAGATTTATTTCCTTAACATTAACGTTCTAAGCCACGAGGACCACCAGCGTGCTGTACCTAGCAGAAGTCCAGAAAAAGACCGGGTTTATTGGCAGCGGCAAGCCTGAGTTTAAGCTACTTGCCTGTCAGCGTAGCGAAAATAGCTGGAGCGCCGTGACCGGGGACGAGACCCTAGTGGCCCCCGACGACGCCTCTTACAACGCTGGTGCCCTAGTAATGGTGGAGGTCAGCAATAACCGCCAAATCCAGCGTCATTATGAGGCGGGGCGATCGCTGACCACCATTCTGCAAAATTTCTCTAACCTGAGCAAAAAGTCAAAGACCCAGGAAGAAGAGATCGAGCAGTGGAAGCAGTCACTTACCTTTCAAAGTCAGGAACTCAACCGCCGTGAGCTAGAGCTAGAAACCCGCCAGGAGCAGGTCGAGCAGGCCGAAGCCGATCTTGAACAGCTAGATGCCCAGCGGCAAGAGCTAGATCAGCTGCGCCAAAGCCTTGAGCAACAGCAGGAAGAACTCACTCGAAAAAATCAGGATCTCGAAGGAGCTTGGGCCCACCTCAATGGTGAAATGCGCCGCCTGGAAGAGCAGCGGGCTGAGGGTAGTTCAGCCGCTGGCCTCGACCCAGACCAGGTGGCCAACCTGCAGGGTGCTCTCAACCGTCTTACCGAAGCCGTGATGCCCGTTGAAGCACTGCGAGATCCGCTCACCCATGCCACCGATGGGCTGAACTACCATCAGGGACTGCTGGGCGACTATCGACAAGCACTCGAAGACCAGCGCCCGGGCTTGGAACAGCGCCAGCAGGAGCTAGATCAGCAGGCTAGCCAGCTCAATCAGCGCTGGGCCGACTGGCGTCAGGCCGAAGCCGCGCTGATGGCCAAGCGCGAAGAGCTAAAGCTGCGTCAGCAGATGGTTAAAACCCAGCAGGAGCAGATTCAAACTCTAACGGATACCCTGCAAGCCCAGGCGAACCTGCACCAGAAAATCTACGACCTGCTCAACACTACTGATAAGGTGCGGCTGAGCAAAAAGGTCGATGTGGCCGCTTTGGAGGCAATGGATTTAGACCATCTCCAAACCATGGTGGGTGATCTGGAAAAAGATCTGGAGAAAATGTCTCGCTTTGTCTCCGATCAGGAAGAGGAGCTGACCCTAGAGCAGCAGGCCATTGATGAGATTCAGCTCAAGATTGAGCAGGCCAGTGAGTTTGAGCGCCTTCAGCTAGAGACCGAGATTGAAGAGGAGCAGGATCGCTACCAAATGCTTAACGAGACCCTGGTGGGCCAGCGGCGCAACCTGCTGGAGCGTGAAGAAGTGTTAAGTCAGCATCAGGCGGTGCTGCGACGACGCCAGGGCCTAACAGTGGAAGAAACGCAGGTTAGTGCTGTCGATCTAGAGCCTTTGCTCAACACCATTGATATTCAGCGCCAGCATACGACAGATACGATTCAGGCTCTAGAAACTGAGGTCAAGAAGCTCCAGGACGGCATTAGCCAGCTCAAGAGAGAGATTGAATCTGCTGAGTCGGCCCTGACTACCCACCGCTCTGAGGTGGAGGCGTTTGAGGCAGATCTGCGGCGGCAGCAGCAAGATCTAGTGGGCTTGATGGGCAAGCTAGCGGTCTGTGAAGAGCTGCTTAACCCGGCGCAGGAAAGCGTCAATGGGCTAAGGCAGTCTTTAGAGAACCTAACTGGGGCAGTTACCAAGCTTCAGGAAGTTAACGATTACCAATTGCAGGCGATCGCAGAGCTGCGCCAAACCGTGGCCAGCGTCGGCACTCCCCAGGTAGCTGCTTCCTAAGATCTGCCTCAAAAACAGAGGTTTCAAGTGCTAGAGTCGGCTAATAGACGTCTAGAGGCACAACCGAACATGATTTGGGTCAACGAACAGATTGATCCGTCAGGGATCATTTACTCGTGCATTGCCTGCAGCGACGAAGCCCAGGCGCAGGACTGCTACCAGTCGTTTTTGGACAACCTGTCTGAGGAGCAACGAGCCGCTGGCTGGGTCGCCCAAATACGCACCGTTGAGTCGTGGGATGAGGTGCCTGTCAACGCACTAAAGCTGAGCTATTGAGGTCAAATAGCCAGGGTGCGAGTAGCCAGGCAAGACAGAGACTAGTGACTAGATTGCCGCCAGCGCCAGCGCTGATCGAGTAGCGTGCGACTCAGCACTCGCACGGGATCTTGCGATTCACCGGAGAAGAGGGCAAAGTCTATGGGTCCCCAGGTTTGCTCTGCCTCTTCTGCCAAGGCCAGTAAACAGGGGTCGTCGAGGGCGATGCGATGGTCAAACCGCAGGGTGAGTAGGGGCAAGCCCCCATGCCCGGCGCCAGTAATAACCCCCCAGTCATACTGGTCTAACAGCGCCTGGAGCGACGCGCTGGCGGCGCAGCGAAATTGCTCAAGCTGCTGTTGCTTTTGTCTAAGTTCTTGCAGGAGTTGGTGATTGGTCAACTTCGAGCCCCTTCACTGGCAGCAGTGATATAAACACTCTTACTTGAGTGTAAGGGGCGGTTTAGCCTCTAGAGTTGAAGACTTTCTATTGCTCTTTCACGCCATTCTTCTGATAGCCCTATGCCCAGTATGGATTACATCAAACTCGACCAGTTCTTGAAGCAAATGCAGGTGGTTTCTACGGGGGGACAGGCCAAGCTGATGATTCAAGACGGCGAGGTGAGCGTCAATGGTGAGGTCGAAACCCGGCGGGGGCGCAAGCTGATAACCGGCGATCGCGTCTCTCTAGACGGGCAGACCTGGGTTGTCGATCTGGCGGCTCTTGAGTAGACAGCTTCACACTAGAAGACGTTACTGAGCAAGCGGGCCAGCGACAAGGGTTGCCCTGCAAAGTTTATCGATGTGTTAAGCAATCTCGAATCTTACCCAGGGAATGCTGATCTAGCCTTAGAGCTATAGAAGATGAGACCAGTACAAAACCTTTTACTGAGATTTTGAGCGCTATGGGGTTAAGCGATATTTTAAGTGACAAGGCTGTGAAGGCCCAGGTGGTGGCTGACTGTGCCTCCCTTATCGATAACCAGGTGGCCTCTAAGGGTGGTTTTGGGGGCATGGCCCTGAAAACCACCTACGGAGTCGTCAAGGGGATGAACTCAGGCTACATTCCTGGGGCCATTGGGCGGATGTTGCCCGAGGTGGTGGCCTCCCTAGAACCTATGTGGACCGAGGGCGAGCAGGCGGGTGATCCAGTGGCCTACCTGACTCAGAACCAGGTGCGAGCTGCCGATGTCATTTTGGGAGTGACCGATCGCCGCATTGCCAAGACCGACAATGGGGTGGTGCGATCGTCGTATACCAAGCTGCGCAAGTCGGTGAAAGGCGACGTGGAGAGCGCTGTACCAGAGCTAGCCAAGATTTTTGGCCGCTACAGCGTGGTTGTCTCCTAGGCACTGGAAGACGGACTGCTTAGCCGATGGTTTGGTAGAGCTGATCCCAGTAGGGTTCGGCGAATTTGACTAGCCAGTCTTTGATGTGGTAGGTGGCCCGGCAGTCGTCTTCGTTGTAGCGCAGGATCGCATCCAAGTAGGTGCGATCGCCAGTTTCGGTCCAGGCGTTGTACCAGCAAATTGACTGAGCTCCGTTGGCTCCCTCGTCGCGCCAGTCAAAGCCCATCCAGCGGGCAATGTGCTTGAGGGCATAGCTCTCGATGGGCAGAGTGACGCCATCGGTGATGCACTTGTGAATGTCAAAGAAGCGATCGAGCAGCGTCTCAATGCGACGGTGGGGAGTGCCGTAGAGCTGCCCCAGCTTGCGAACTGCCTGGGCCTCGTAAGGACAGAAGTGGTAGATCGGCGCGTAGGGATAGGTGTGCACCAAATCGAGAAAATCGTTCCAGGCGCGGCGCTCCTGATGCTGGTTTTCGGCTAGCAGGGCGTGGAAGTTAGTGTCGCCCGTACGGTGGTTAACCACCAGTACTCCGTGGAGATAGATCAGGTTCTGATCGGGGGCGGCCTCGATATCGAAGTACAGCTCGACTTCGCCCTCGGGTAAATCTTCGGGCCACAGCGGGAACCCATGGGGAGCGTGGGGGGCGCTGCGCGGAATAGCGCGGTTGTCGATCAGGGCCTGGGCCTGGTGAACTAACTTTTCGGCCACTTGTTCACCAAAGCCAGGCAGGGGAGCAAGGTGGGCAGGACTGGCCAGGGCCAGGGCGGCAACGGTGGTGAGGTGATGCTGCTTCAGCAATTCGTAGCGGGCAGGGGTGACCCCCGGCAGCAGCGATAGATGGCGGGTTGCTCTGGCCTCGGTGTAGCAATGGTTGAACCAGTGGCAGAGATCGCAGCGGCTGTGGGAAATAAACAGCTCAGGCGTAGCTGTACTGCGCAGATCCCTAAGGCAATCGTTGAGCACCATTTGCAGCTTAGGTACCAGCCGCGCCAGGTCGATGTGGTAGGTTTGCCCACCGCGCAGGGATAGGCAACTGGTGTCAGGCCACACCCCCTGCACCCGCGAGAGCACGTAGGCATGGTAAGCCGCGACCACCTGATAGTCGAGCTTTGGCTTTTTGCCCAACTTGATATCTACAGGCACATAGACCCAATCGCCCCAGCACGACCAGCCGGGCCGCTTGATCAGCAGGTCGGGCTGGCTCACCAACTGCACCCCATCCATGGCCGAGGGAGCCGCCAATACCCCCTGGCGAATGGCCTCAACGCCCTCGGCCATCAAATCTAAAGTGGCTTTTGCCCCAGCAGCCCAGTCGCCCGATGGAAACTCGGGTCGGTAGAGGGGATAGTAATCTTCAAGCACTCGCTCACGGTGAGAGAAGCTGTCTTGGCGCAGCTTGAGCAGGTAGTCAGAGGGGAAGGTTTGCTGAGTGCGATCGCCATACAGATCTAAAAAGGCCCGCCGACTACAGCGCTGGTAATGAAACAGCACATCGTCGGTGAGCCATTGAATCAAGGGTTTAGGCGTTGTCGTCTCAGCGGGAAGGCTCAGGGGGCTTTGCGAGCCACCCCCTGAACTTGAACGCGGTGGCAAGGGGTGGCTAACAGACAAAGCGAGTTATAGGGCAGGTGTTAGAGAACAAAGAAAGGGGCTGCTGTTGCGGATGCACCAAAGCTGCAGCAGAACCGCTTAGAGTGCCGACGGGCATGGCCACGCCGCAGTGCTGCGACAGCCATTGCTGAGTATCATCGCTCCACTGCTGCCAATCACTTCCCATAGCTGACCACTGGGTTGGGCTCAATCCCACGGTTTCTTATTCTAAGCATGTTATACCCTACAGCGGCTTCCGGGGAAGCGGGGCACGGTTTAGGTCGTTTGAGAATGGACTGAGGCTGCCCCCAGGGTTGGGCTGGGTGGTATAGGGTTGAAAAGATGCCTTTAATCCCCTAACCGTGATGGATTCTTCTGCCGCTGTGCTCGATCGCCTCGCTCTCCACCGCCAGCAGTTCCCGGCCCTGAGGGGTAAGCAGTACTTCAACTATGGTGGGCAGGGGCCGATGGCTCAAGCTACCCTAGACGCTATTTTTCAGGCCCACCAGCGGATCCAGGAAATGGGGCCATTCTCGGGGGCAACCAACCAGTGGATCATGGCCGAGGCAGCCCAAACCCGGGCGGCGATCGCCGCTGAACTGGGCACCACTGCCGACACCATCACCCTTACCGAAGATGTCACCGTCGGCTGCAACATTCCCCTCTGGGGCATCGCCTGGAATACTGGGGATCACATGTTGCTGTCAGACTGCGAGCACCCCGGCGTGATCGCCGCCGTGCAGGAAATTTGCCGTCGCTTCGGTGTCACCTACAGCCTCTGCCCCCTACTCGAAACCGTGAATGGCGGTGACCCAGCCGCAGTCGTGGCTGATCACCTGCAACCCAACACTCGGCTGCTGGTAATTAGCCATATTTTGTGGAATACCGGCCAGGTCTTGCCCCTGGAGCGCATCGTTGAAGTCTGCCGCGATTGCCCCAACCCGGTGCTAGTGCTAGTGGATGCGGCCCAGTCCGTCGGTGCTCTGCCGCTGGATCTGCCCGCTTTTGGGGTCGATTTTTACGCCTTTACCGGTCACAAGTGGTGGTGCGGCCCCGCCGGCCTAGGCGGGCTCTACGTGCGCCCCGAGGCGATGGCGCAGATTGCTCCCACATTTATTGGCTGGCGCGGCATTACTACCGATGCTGCCGCCAACCCCACCGGCTGGAAGCCCAACGGGCAGCGCTACGAGGTGGCGACCTCAAACTATCCGCTGCTGGCGGGGGTAAGGGCGGCGATCGCCCATCAGGCCGAGTGGGGCACCGCAGCCCAACGCTACCAACGTCTGGTGGAACTCAGCCAGCGGCTGTGGTTGCAGCTGCAAGAGCTGCCCTACCTTCGCCCGGTGCGGCAAACCCCACCGGATTCTGGCCTAGTTTCCTTTTGGATTTTAGAAAATGGCGAACCTTCCCCAGCCTGGCACAAGCGATTGGTGGATGAGCTGGAGGGCCAGAATATTTTTCTCCGCACCCTGCAAGCGCCCAACTGCGTCCGCGCCTGCACCCACTACCTCACGCTGGAGTCAGAAATAGATGGTTTAGTAGCTGCTATTAAGAGCATCCTCTCAGGCTTGACATAAACCCAAAGACCCACCGGCAACCCGCTAAACTAGAAGTCCGTGAGTACTATTTTGTCCAGACTGCATGATCGCCCCAGGTGTTGCCGACTTTCTCGATGAATATGATGTGGTCGTCGTTGGTGGTGGCCACTCGGGCTGTGAGGCGGCCTTAGCCTCGGCGCGCCTGGGCTGTCGCACGCTGATGATTACCCTCAACCTCGACAAAATTGCCTGGCAGCCCTGCAACCCCGCCGTGGGCGGCCCGGCCAAATCGCAGCTCACCCACGAAGTCGATGCTTTAGGGGGCGAAATTGGCAAAATGGCCGATCGCACCTACTTACAAAAGCGCGTACTCAATAACTCCCGTGGCCCTGCCGTGTGGGCGCTGCGGGCCCAGACCGATAAGCGCGAATATGCCAACGTGATGAAAACCATCGTCGAAAACCAGGAGAACCTGGTGATTCGCGAGGGCATGGTGACGGATCTGGTACTTGGCCCCAACGACGAGGTGGTGGGGGTCGAAACCTACTTTGGTGTGGCCTTCAAATGCAAGGCTGTCATTCTCACTACCGGCACCTTTTTGGGCGGCACAATTTGGATTGGTGACAAATCAATGGCAGCAGGCCGGGCTGGGGAGTTCGCTGCCACCGGCCTGACTGACACCCTCAACCGCCTCGGGTTCGAAACGGGGCGGCTCAAAACCGGCACCCCAGCGCGGGTCGATCGCCGTTCGATCAACTTCGACGTGCTCGAACCCCAGCCCGGCGATGACGACGTGCGCTGGTTTAGCTTTGACCCCGAGGCCTGGGTTGAGCGTGAGCAAATGCCCTGCCACCTCACCCGCACCACTGCCGCTACCCACCGGCTCATTCAAGAAAACCTGCACCTGTCGCCGATCTACGGCGGTTGGGTCGATTCGAAAGGGCCTCGCTACTGCCCTAGCATCGAAGACAAAATTGTGCGCTTTGCCGACAAGGAGAGCCACCAGATTTTTCTGGAGCCCGAGGGCCGCGACATTCCTGAAATCTATGTACAGGGCTTTTCGACTGGCCTGCCTGAAAAACTTCAGCTGGCTATGCTGCGCACCCTGCCGGGCCTAGAGCAATGCGCCATGCTGCGCCCCGCCTACGCTGTGGAGTATGACTACCTGCCCGCCACCCAGTGCTATCCCACCATGATGACCAAGCGGGTTGAGGGGCTTTTCTGCGCCGGTCAGGTGAATGGTACCACTGGCTATGAAGAGGCTGCTGCCCAGGGCTTTGTAGCTGGGCTCAACGCGGCGCGGCTGGTGCGGGGGCAAGAGCTGCTGGTGTTCTCCCGCGAGCAGAGCTATATTGGCACGCTGCTCGACGACCTCTGCACTAAGGATCTGCAGGAACCCTACCGCATGCTGACGTCGCGCTCAGAATATCGACTGCTGCTGCGATCGGATAATGCCGACCAGCGCCTGACCCCCCTGGGCCGCGAGATTGGGCTAATTGACGATCGCCGCTGGGAGATCTTCACCCGCAAGTACGACAACATTGCCGCCGAAAAAGAGCGGCTGCAGGAAACCCGGGTCAAAGAGCACGATGAGCTGGGCCAGCAAATTGCGGCGGATACTGACCAGCGCATCAAAGGCTCGATTACCCTGGCCGATCTGCTGCGCCGTCCGGGGCTGCACTACGGCGACTTAGAGCGCTATGGCCTCGGCAACCCGTCTCTAATTCGCGAAGAAAAAGAGGGGGCCGAGATCGACATCAAGTATTCGGGCTACATTCAACGGCAGCAAAACCAAATCGACCAGGTAGCCAAGAGCACCAACCGCAAGCTGCCCGAAACCCTCGACTATATGGCGATCGACACCCTTTCAAAAGAGGCGCGCGAAAAGCTAAATCAGGTCAAACCGCTGACCATTGGTCAAGCGTCGCGCATTGGCGGCGTTAACCCTGCCGACGTCAACGCCCTGCTGGTATACCTGGAGATTCAGTCGCGGCGTGGTCAGGCGATCCCAGCGGCAATTCGTTAGAATCAAGCCGATTCTCTCTAAGCTGACTCTCTGGGGACAAACCATGGCCAAGCCAATTCTGATCACCGGAGCTTCTAGCGGCATTGGCTATGAACTGGCTAAAGTGTGCGCGGCCCATAACCACGACCTGGTGCTGGTTGCCCGTCGGGAAGAACCCCTGCTAAAGCTTAAGGATGAGCTACAGCAGGCCCACGGTGTGCAGGTGCTCACCTACCGAGGTGACCTCACCGATGCCAATACCCGCCACCAGTTCTATGACTGGACTCAGTTCAAGGGCGTAACGCCCTACGCTTTGGTGAACAACGCTGGCTTTGGGTCGCTGACCGCTTTTGCCGAGGCCGATTGGGACAAGCAAAACGCCATGCTTCAGCTCAACATTGTGGCGCTGACCCACCTGACGCGACTGTATCTGCCTGCCATGATTGCCCAGGGCCAGGGCCGCATTCTCAATGTGGCCTCTACGGCAGCGTTTTTGCCGGGGCCGTATATGGCGGTGTATTACGCTAGTAAGGCCTACGTGCTGTCGTTTACCGATGCGATCGCCACTGAACTCGAGGGTACTGGCGTCACCGCTACCACCCTCTGCCCTGGCCCCACTCAGTCAGAGTTTCAGACGCGGGCTGAGATTAAAGACGCCAAGCTATTTGCGAGCAAAACCCTGCCCACCTCAGCGGCAGTCGCCGCCTATGCCTACACAGCGATGGAAAAAGGCCAGCGCATTGCCGTCCACGGAACGACTAACAAAATGATTTCCCTGGTAACCCGGCTGCTGCCCCGCAAAAATTTGGCCGACGTCACTAAGGGCCTGCAAAAGCCTGCCTAGGTGAAGCCCTTGCCCGATACGGATTTGCGATCGCGCTTAGAGGCGCACTTGCAGCAGGTGGTGAGCGATCGCAACCCCTACTTTGCCTCTGCTAACCACTTTTTTGTGCAGCAATACATCCAGCAGGAGTTCTCCCGCTGGGGCCAGTTCTCCGGCCACACCTTCGAGCATCGAGGTCAACAGCACACCAACTGGGTTTTGAACCTTCCAGGGCGCGATGCTCGTCGTCCGCCTATCTTAGTTGGGGCTCACTACGACTCAGTGCCCGGCTCCCCCGGAGCCGATGACAATGCCACTGGAGTTGCTGTGCTGCTGGAGCTGGCCCGTGCTTTTGCCGAGCAGCCAGGGAAGTCTCCCCTGCGCCTAGTCGCCTTTGACCTAGAAGAATTGGGGTTTGTAGGTAGCCGACACTACGTTGCTGACCTGTACCAGGGCGGTGAACCTCTGGGACTCATGCTATCCCTTGAAATGCTGGGCTACTGCTGTCACCAGTCCCACTCCCAGAATTATCCATCTGGGTTAGAGCGCATCTACCCTAACCAGGGCAACTACATTGCCCAAATCGGCCCCTGGCAGAGCGTGCTAACCATGATGGGGCTGTGGTGGGGTTTTCGCACCGCCGGGGTGCGTAGCCAGTGGCTACCCGTTGTGAACCAAGGAAAGGCCGTGCCCGACACTCGCCGCAGCGACCACGTTCCCTTTTGGGATTTGGGCTACCCGGCTATCTTGGTCACCGACACCGCATACCTGCGCAACCCTCACTACCACCAGCCTACCGATACGTTGGAGACGCTGGATCTAGATTTTCTCACCCAGGTTTGCCAGGGGTTAATCTATGGCCTGCGCCGTCTGTGAGGCCTGCTGATAGTCAAAAGTTGCTCTGAGCACCAGAGCTGGGTCAACCCAAGCTCCCTCATACTTGAGGCCCCAGTGCAGGTGTGGGCCAGTAGTGCTGCCGGTCATGCCCACGCGACCAATGCGCTGGCCTGCAGTCACCATTTGCCCCTGGCGAATCTCGATGCCGCCGTCGCGATCGACCAGTACCCGGCCGCCTTCTTTTTCAATCACAATGCTGCCCTGCATATGGCAGTAGATGTGAGTCCACGAGCCGGATTGAATGATAGCGGCGGTGCCGCAGGCGGTGTGGTCGTGCACTTCGACTATTTTGCCCTCCCACCAGCTGCGAATATAGCTGCCCATGGGAGCGGCCAGGTCTAGCCCGTAGTGAAAGCGGTGCCCGCCCATAGGGTGTTGACGGTAGCCAAAGGGTGACGTGTAGCGCGAAAAATTTTCTAGGGGAAAAGATGATCCTAGCCAGGGGTTAGCAGGGGCTGTCTCCGCGGCAATCTGCTCTTCGGCAATCACTTGGGGAGTTGATCGAGTGAGTTCTGTCATCGTGCCAATGCCAACGCTAAGCGCAACAATCCAACCCAAGGCTTGCGCCCTGTCAAAACGACCATCCATAGCTGCAAAAACCGAGTTGCTGGGGCCTGCAATAGTACAATTGCATTCATAAAGATAGTGCAATTGTACTAATTTGCCAAGCTTTTTCTCTAGAGTCACCGGAGGGGCTAGTAGGGCTTGACTCTATAGCCAAGCTAGGGGCGAACTTTGTTGCTCTGCTCCTATCTGCTCCTAATTGAACAGGGCAAACACCGTTTGCACCTACAGACCTCCCTTGCGTTGAATTGGGGTTGTGGAGTCCAGAGTTGAGCTCAATCCATCGCTCTATTCGTTACCGGCTTCTAAGGCCAGACTGTTTGTGGGTGGTTCTAGCACCTCGACAACGCCGGTTTCGCCATTTATTCGTACCCACTGGTCAGTGTGCAGCCGCTGGGTGGCGTTGGTTACATCCATAACGGCGGGGATGCCGTATTCGCGGGCGATGATTGCCCCGTGGGAGAGACGACCCCCCACCTCGGCAATCAATCCCTGGGCGCGGGCCAGCAGGGGTGCCCAGCCAGCATCGGTGTAGGGCACCACCAGAATGAAGGGTCCATTGGCGGCAGCTACGGCTTCAAGCTGGGTCACTACCAGCACTGGACCCGCAACGGTGCCGGCACTGGCGCCAATGCCAGTGAGCTTTTGCTGCACGGTAGCTGTCGGCATCAGGGGAAGCTGGCGGCTGGGGGGCTCGTTGCCAAACACTAGGTAGGGAACGGCGGGCATCTTCTTGTCTCGCTCGTACTGGGCTTTGCGATCGCCAACCCGCTCCTGCACCGCTCTCCAGTTGGGCGTTCCATTCCCCACCAGCTCCTGAATTTCCTCCAGGGTGAGCAAGAAAATGTCGTCCCGCTCCTGCAAATGCCCCTGCGTTTGCCACTGGGTGGCCAGGGCTAGAATGCTCCAGCGCAGCTCGGCCAGCAGCCGGTTGTAGAGGGTGTTCACCTGCCCCTTTAGATCTAGGCGGCGTTGGACGGTAGTGGCTTTGCCTTGGGAGGCGGCAGATTTGGGAGGTGGCGGCTGCCGTACGAACTGGGCTAGCAGTTCACGCACTGGGCCAGGGCTTTCTTGCCAGGTAGCCACGGCAATGTCGGTTCCCACGGGGCTGAGGTAGCCATATTGCTCAATAAACTGCCCCATAGCCTTGAGCAACGATTCGCCGTCGGTGCTTTCGGCTAAGGCCGTCATCAGCGACGAGCTGTCGGTAATGCGGGCTAGCTCGGGCTTCGAGAGCGTTTGGCGAATGTCTTGGGCGATCGCCCGCAACGCTTCCAAGGCTGCAATCTCGTCATTTTGCATGGGGTTGAGGCTTTCTTCCGGCACCTTGAGCAGGGCGCGGCGCAGGGCAAAGCTGAGCGGGCCGAGGATGTTGTAGTAAGTGACCCGCTTCAGCAGATCGAGAATGGTGTCTACTCGGTCGAGCAATTCCTGGGGCGTGAGGGCATCCCTGGGAGTCTCGGCTAAGGCTTGCAGGGCTGGGGCGAAGCGATCGCGATTCTCCTGGGCAAACTGCTGCTCCAGCTTGAGTTCACGGCGCAGCAGGCGCACCAGACCGGGCATATTCCGCAGCGTGGAGCCGAGGGGAGGGCGGCTAAACTTAGCTCCGCGTGTTAAAAACTCCAAGCTTTCGGCCGGCAGACCCATGCGGCGGAAGATGTCTCCCAGCAGGGTGGCGTTGAAGTAAGCGTGGGCGTGGTGCAGCGTAGCGGTGGCTTCGAAGTCGAGCCCACGGGCGCGATCGCCCAACACCACCGTAAAAATCTCGCCCCACACGCCGCAGGTCAAAGGCCGATTGATCGACCAGGTCAGCGGACGAATCGTGCCAGGGATGACCTCAGCGGCAATCTTGCGCGTCCAGAGCGGTTGCAATGTAGTGATGGGGCGACTCTGCAACAGCCATAGGGTGTTGCCGTCGTAACTCCACTCAAGGTCTTGGGGAATGCCCTGGTAGCGGCTCTCCAGGTGGCGGGCCAGGTAGGCCACCTGCTGAAGCAGCCGCGAGGGTGTCTGGCCTTGGCCCTCTACCGTCAGCGTCAGCGCGTCGGAGAGCTGCCAATCGGCCTCAGCGATCGCTGCCAGGGGGGGCACATCGTCGGGCTGCACCAGCACCCGATACTGTTCGGGCGTCACCTGACCTCCCACCACCTGGTCGGCCCCGCCAGGTAACGCTTCGATCACCACCGCATCGCCGCAGCGAGCAATGGGGTCACGGCTAAAGGCCACCCCCGAAAACTGCCCCTGCACCTGCTGCTGCACGATTACCGCCAGCCCCTGCTCGGGTAAACCCTTGCTCTGCCGATAGGCCTTTGCTTGAGGTGCGCTGTAGGACGAGAACACCCGCACGATCGCCGCCGCCAGCGCCTCCTGGTCAGTGATATTCAGAAATGATTGATACACTCCCGCCGCCGAGGCCGTGCCCGTGTCTTCGTCCTGGGCCGAGGAGCGGACGGCGAGGGGCTGGGTGGGGGAGGGCTCCGCGATCGCCAGTAGCGCAGTCGGATCATCCCCGGCGGGCAGCACATAGCCGCGTGGCACCGGGTAACCCCAGGCTGTTAGCTGGCCCAAGGTGGCCGCTTTGTGGCCAAACTTGGTGGGGTCAAGGGCGCGATCGAGGGCAACAAGGGCGCGATCGCCGCGAAAAAACCGAAACATGGTGCGAGACTCCAATCGTCCTTCGTCGTCAGGCAAATCGAGATCGTCAGGTAGCTTTTGATAAATCCAAGCGATCAGCCCGCTTAGGCAAGACATCGCCAATACCAGCTCTCCATCTGAGTGGCGCAGAGCGGTGATCAGCGGCAGCAACACCAGCGACAGCAGGCGACCCTGACGCCGCTCGCGAAAGATGGTAAACCCCAGCCCGCTGAGCATAAACGTTAGCAGTGCCGTCGGCCAGTCATAGGCTGCGACGCCCCACACCACGTTGGTAGTGCCCGCTCCCTTGGCAAACCAGTAGCGACCCATCACCAGCCCAATCAGAGCAATAAGTTCCCACACCGGGTCTGCTGGGAAGTAGTGCCGCGCCAGTAGCACGACCCCAATGCCCTTGGCCGCCTCCAGTAAGACCGCCACAATGCCTGCCACTTTACCACCGTGGTAAAAAGCAGCCGACACGCCGACATTGCCCGTGCCCACTCGCCGCAGCCGTTTTCCCGAGATCAGCCGAGTCGACCACCCCGTTAGGGGCAACCCGCCCACTATCGGAGACAGCACGAATATTAAAAAGGCACCCCAAACCTGGGTAAGGGTCATAGCCATTGTCGTTGCGGGTTAGATGACATCAGCAAAGGGCCAAGGCGTTGTAATACCCCTTAAACCTTACACCGGGAACCTTAAACCCTCTGTATCTCTGAGCCGTTGCAGGGACGTAGCCCTATTCATAGGGTCTAACGTCGTACTGTATGTAGGGCTGCGGCTGGGCAGGCGGCGGTAGGGGCTGCTTTTCGTAATAGAAGTAGGGATTGGGCGGCATGCGCACCGGATACATCATCGGTTGGGGAGGCTGCGGGGTACGCCGTTGAAGGTGCATGAGCCACAGGGCAATGATGGCAAAGGCCGTGCCACCCCCTAAGACCAGCAGCATAAACAGACCCAAAATGCCCCACAGCAGCATGGTCTGAGTCTCGTTGCTGCGTGGTATTGACTCAATCAGCCGCACCTGCTGAGAGGTCATCTCCTCTACCGCCGTCTGGTAGGTGTCGAGTTGCTCCATCACCGCTTCGGTTTCGGCCTGCTGGCGCTCAAGCTGAGCCTTGAGGTCATCGGCCAGATTCTCCTGGGCGCGCAGCTCGTCCTGTAAACTGTTCACCAGATCTTGCTGCCGGTTTAGATCGCGCTCAAAGCGGTCTTGCTGTAAATCTTGGCCAGCAGTGGGCGGCGACGGCACCGGTACGGTCTGAACGTTGAGACTTTCTGCGCTGGGAGGGGGTGGCGGCAGCGACGGCGTTGTTCCCGTGCCGGTTTTGACCAGCAGCGTCAGAATAAACAGCGCACCACCGGCAGCGCAACAGGTGATTAAGATAGGTTTTTCCCTCGTCAATCCCTGCAAGATCTCATTCCCTTGTTGTGGTGGTGTTAATTAGATTTTCAGGAACGGTCTTAAAGACGATCAAACCCAGCCTAAGGGAAGGGTAACGCAATGGTAGGTTTCCCAAGAGCGATCCAGTAACCGATCTGCTGTGGGAATCGCCAGATATCCTGAGACCTACGGCCTGCTGCATCCCATTAACAGTAAACAAGATGCAGAAGAAATCCGTGATTTCTAAGACCTATACATCAGATCATTATACATCGGCCCAGAATTGGCACAACAAAAACCGGGTTTCTGCCAGGGTAGCCAACAAAAGCTAGCTATTTTGGCCGAAACCCGGCTGGGTGACGATGATTTCTAGTTCTAAAGGCAGTTTAGTTGAACGAGCACTCTACGGTAATTTTCAAGTTGCTCTCTGCGGTGCCTTTAGTAACATAGGGAACGCCTGCCTCTCCGCCGACCTTAAGGCCAAACTCTAGGGTGACTTTTTCGACGTTGGCGGTGGCCATGTCTTTGAAGGCACTCATGGTGTGACTGGTGTAGGTGCGAATGGTGCCTTCAATGGCCTTGAAGCTCTGAGCTGCCTGAATTTGAACGGCTTGGTTGGCGCTGTTCCATCCCTTAGCGGTGCGGGTGGTTTCGCCAGAGGAGTCGAGGATTGGGGCCGAGTCGGGAGTAACCACGTCATCGGTGGCCTCCATGTAGATCTCGGTGCCATCCTCTAAGCGGATGGGGACCAGTTGAGTCATAGTGCACACTCCGATGGTTAAGATGCGTATCCGATCGCTAGCATTCCCAAAATTCAAGGCTGCTTGCCAACTCTGGGTGACTTTTCTGGGCAGCGCAGCACTCAGCTCAAGGCTGACCGTCTAAAAAGTCGCGAAAGTTGGTCCAGGTAGTTTGGTTGGGGCGATTGTCGTCTAGAGGGGGCGGGGTTTGATAGAGAGCAAAGTTATCTGCAATTTGGCTCCGCAGGGGCTCGGGTAACTGTTGCCACGTGCCTACACGGGTGCCGGCCGCATGCACCACGAGTTCGCCGGGGTGCCCTCCCATTTTCATCCAGGGTAGCCAGGGAGATATGCGATTCCAGCTGACAGCTATATCGTCTATGTCCTGATCTGCTGAGGCCAGTAGGTGCGATCGCCGGGCCGAAAAGGTGAACATTTCCATCGCATGGTAATGGCCACCAACGTAGTCTTGATAATCCCCTCCTAACGGATCGGCGTAGAACAAGGGCAACGTCACCGTGAAGAAGAGGAGGTCTGTGTCACCAAAACTTTGAAACTGAAGGCGTTGCCCAGTGGTGTCGACCCAAAACGGGGAAGAGTTGACGGGATCGTTGGCTACTGGGTGTACGGTCGTGGTTTCCCCAGTCCAAGGGTTTTCCCAGGTGTTCAGAAGGGCGTTCGTTTCAGGGTCAAGGTAGATCATCACTTCTCGGGTGACTTGCCGAAATCCTGCCGCACCGGTTTCAGACGTTAGCGAAGTGCAGGCGCGAGTACTCACACCTTGCACATTAAACAAATGGCGGTCGGCTTCTCCGGGCCGGCGGCTAAAAACCTTACCCTGCCAGACAAAATACACAGTTTTGCCGTCTTCCACCGAGCAAAGCAACTTGCGAAATACCTGAAGCGCATCCTCAGGGCGATTGAGGTTGAGCGGGATGGCGATCGCTGCCCCAGACCAAGTGGTGGCAGCCCAAGGCCCGACCATGACTCCCAACAATTTTGACAGCATGAGCGTTCTCCTCAACGACTGGCAACTGATGGGCCGCTGATTGCCGGTTGACAGGCCCGTATGCTTAGCCCAAGGCAGAGATCTCCAACCATATCAAATCAGGCTGTTTGGCCATTAACTCTGGTCAAGGTTGTTGATGCGAGCCAGCAACCTGCGATCGCTCGAGTCTGTGACAATAGGTTTCCCGTACCGCAACCGACCACCAAACCCTTTGCTTTTTGTTTATAAGAAAGAAGGGAATCTCGGCTGAGAAGGTGACGATGGCAGATTTGGCGACGGATGCTTACACCAACAGTGGTGAGTTTTTATACCAGGCTGAGGATGCTCAGCAGATTTTGAGTATAGCGATCGCCCGCCAAACCGAGTCAGGTGAGCTTTCCCGCACCCAGCTGCTAGAAATTGCCGATGAATTGGGTATCTCTGCCGACACCATAGCCGCCGCCGAGCGCGAGTGGGATATGAAAAAGTACGAGCTTGCCGACCAAAGGCTGTTCGATAGCCAGCGCCGGCAGCGGTTTCAGCACGGTCTAACCCAGTTTTTGATCACCGCTGGCTTTGTGTTGGTGTTTCAACTCGTAACTGGTGGCTGGCTCTGGAACTGGTTGATTTATCTAATCCTTGGTCCCTGGGCGTTGCAGGTTAGCTGGAATGCCTGGCGTGTCTATCGCCCCACTGAATACGCCTACCGCCAAGAATTTCAGCGCTGGCGACGTAACCAGCAGATGAAGCGGGTGGTTGGCGGTGCCATGCGGCGACTGCTGGGGCCGTCCTAGCGGCCTGCCAGGTATTTCAATTTTTAACTCTCGATGGGGAGCACAAACAACGGGTGCATGCGCGCAGCGGTGCAGCCTAGGCGTGGCTATGGGTTTTGGTCAAAGGGGACGCCTGAACGCGCGATCGCACCCACCCAAACCATTCTTCTAATCCTTCGCCGGTCTTAGCCGAAACCGAAATAATCGTGCAGTGGGGATTCATCTGCCGCACGTTGGCCGCGATCTGCTCTATGTTCGCGTCTAGGTAGGGAGCCAAATCTACCTTTGTGATCAGCAGACAGTCGGCCTCTTGAAACATGATCGGATACTTGAGGGGCTTATCTTCTCCCTCAGTAATGCTCAGCAGAGCGACTTTGGCGTGTTCGCCTACCTCAAATTCGGCGGGGCAGACCAGGTTGCCCACGTTTTCGACCAGCACCAGATCGAGGGCATTCGGGTCGTACTGGTGCTCTAAAGTGTGAATGCCACCGGCCACCATCTTGGCGTCTAAATGGCACGATCGCCCCGTGTTAATCGCCACTACCGGCACCCCGTACTGGCGCAGGCGATCGGCATCCAGTTCGGTGGTCATGTCGCCTTCGATGACGGCGATCGCTAGCTTTTGGTGCAGCCCTTCCAAGGTTCGTTCCAGCAGCGCCGTCTTACCCGCCCCTGGGCTGCTCATGATGTTCATGCAGGTGATGCCCCAGGCGTCGAAGTGAGTGCGGTTATGGTCGGCCCCCGCCTGGTTGACGTGGAGCAGATCGATTCCTAAGGCAGCGTCAAAGGTTTGGTGCATGGGGGGAACAATTTTTGAATTGGGAATTTTGGATATCCGGCTCCCCTCACCCTCTGGGAGAGGGGCTGGGGGAGAGGGCTGCTGAGGGATTCTAGATAATTCGGTCGCTATAGCGAGACTTTGGATGGTGCATTGCTGCGCGAATGCACCCTACGGTTGGGCGATCGCCTCTGCATACTCTACCCGATCGATCTTTAGCTCGCGCCCTGAGCGAATGTCGCCCATCGGCGACTTGCAGGTGGGGCAGGCGTATTGCAAACCAATTTCAGGCCGATATTCACTCTGGCAGTCGTGACAAAAGGCCACCAGCGGCGTTTCGTTGATTACCAGCTCGGCCCCGTCCAGAAAGGTGCCCTTGGTCTGCACCTCAAAGGCAAACTGTAGGCCCACCGGCTCCACACAGGTGAACTTGCCCACGGTCAGGTGAACTTTTTCGATCGCGGGCTGCCCAGGCTGCACCTCCCACCAGTCGCGCACGGTGAGAATCAGGGCCTTAGTCATGTCGGTTTCATGCATGGCAGGAAAGTAAAAAGTGAGGAGATGAGGAAGATGAGGAGGTCAGGAGGTGGGGAGGGCTGCTTTCTTTCACCTCACCATCCTCACCACCTCATCCTCCTGACCTAATGAACTCTTGACGCTAGAGCTAGTTCACTTACTGCCAAGGCTCATCCACACTCATGTTCGCTTCCTCATGGATGTAGCTGGGCTTCTCGCGGCGGGGCAGCTGACCCGACTTCACTAGGTGGGCCATGGTGTCGCAGATCACGCGGGTGGCCATCAACGCCGTCATGTCGCTGACATCGTAGGGGGGTGAGACTTCCACCACTTCGATGCCGCAGACAGTGGTTTCTTGAATGATGCGCTTGAGCAAGTAGAGGGCTTCGCGGGGCAGCAGGCCACCGGGTTCGGGCCAGCCGGTGCCGGGCACAAAGCCCGCGTCGATGCAGTCGATGTCGAAGCTAATCCAAACGCAGTCGGTGCCGTCGGTGGCGCGGGCGATCGCAAAATCGGCAGCGGCGTCGAGGCCCATTTCGGTAATGTCGGTGACCGTGAGAATGTTGGTGGCCCGCTCGCGGCACACCTTCACCCCCTGGCGGGGCACCTGCCAACCGCCAATGCCCATCTGCACCAGGTTTTTGGCTGGAGCATTGGCCATGTTGGTGGCGTGGAACCAGGGGCAGGTGTGCATGCGCTCATCCAGGTCGGTCTCCTGGGTGTCAACGTGGCGATCGAAGTGGATGATGCCGACTTTCTTGTCGCCCAGGTGGCGACAGATGCCCCGCACCGTCGGGAAGCCAATGGAGTGGTCGCCCCCGAGCAAAATTGGGAACGCCCCCGAGGCAAACACGTGAGCCACGCCCTTAGAAATCTGGTCGAAGGATTTTTCGTTATTGGCCGGAATGGTGAACACATCGCCCACGTCGCAGAGGGTGATGCTCTCGCGCAGGTCAATCCCCATCTCAAAGTTGTAGGGGGTGTAGAGGGCTGAAATGCGGCGAATGCCCTGGGGGCCAAACCGGGTGCCGGGGCGATAGGTGGTGCCCGAGTCGTGGGGAATGCCGACGATCGCCACGTCAAACTCGCCCACCCGGCGCACATCTTCTATGTAAGGTGCCTTTAAGAAGGTGTTGATGCCCGCGTAGTGGGGCAGCTCACCGCGAGAGAAGGTAGGGATGGTGCGATCGCGAATGCTCGCCGCTGCCTCTAGGCCATACTCTAGCCCCTGGGAAACTTCCTGCTGCCAGCCCGTCATGGGTAGGCGGGCTTCCATCTCTAGGGCACGCTGGGCCTCGGTCGAGTTGCCGTTCGGGCTTTGAAATACAGGGTCATTGGATGGGTCGGTGGTCATCGGAACGCCTCGCAGGATTGCACTGAGCACTACACTAAACGCGATTCCCAGGGTGAGTATAGTAAAGCCCAGGAAAACCACGGAAGTTGAATGGTTCAACTCCTAGAATTCTCCCGGGCTTTTGTCCCGCCGTGTAGTTAGCGATGGCCCTTTAGGGGCCGGTCTTTGACCATCACCAACCTGCCTCTCTCGGACCAGGCGTTTGACCCATTAGCCAAACCGGAACCCTAGAGACATAAATTTTTCATGCAGATACTCTAAGCCCAGAACTCTCCCTGGTCAAGGCTGAGGCGACACAGCATCTTGGGTAGCGTCTGAAGGAGCCGCTGAGCCGTTGCGGGGGCGAAATAGGTGGGTGTGGCCGGGGTTGTAAAGGCGTGACCTGACCTTCTGCCCTCGCAGCGCTGGGCTAATTATGTAGAGCGTGGTGCGAATCAAGTCTTTTTCGCGGGTGGTTTTGGCCATCTCTGACAAGGGCACTACTAAAAGCTGCTCATCGGGCCAGCCGATGCGAAAGCAGATGGCCACTGGGGTATCTGGCTCGTAGTGCTGCAAGAGTTGTGCCTGAGATTCTTCCACATGGCGGGCGCTGAGGTAGAGGCACAGACTAGTCTTGTGGGCCGCCAGCGAGGCCAAGTCCTCCGCCTCGGGCACCTGGGTGCGCCCGCTGATTCGGGTGAGAATGATCGACTGCACCAGCCCCGGAATCGTCAGTTCGGCATTGAGCTTCGCCGCCGCCGCCTGGTAGGCGCTAATGCCCGGCACCACCTCAAAGGGCACTTCTGCTTCCGCCAGCGCCTGGATTTGCTCGTGAATGGCGCTGTAGAGGCTAGGGTCGCCCGATTGCAGTCGAATTACCGACTTTCCCGCCCGTACCCGCTCTACCATCAGCGGCAAAATACCTTCCAGGGTCATAGTGGCAGTGCCGATGCGCTCGGCGTCGGGACGGGTCCAAGCCAAAATTTGCTGAGGTACGAGAGAGTTGGCGTAGAGAATCACATCTGCCTGGCTCAGCAGTCGCTGGGCTTTAACCGTCAATAGCTCTGGGTCGCCCGGCCCCGCCCCGACGATGTACACTCCCGGCGCTAGGGCCGCCCCCGCAGTAGGGGCATGGGCGGGAAAATCTTCGATTCTAGAGGAGGTCACAGGGCTAGCCATAGGGCAAACGTCAACAATTCACACAGCCATTGGATCATAGCCACTTTGTTTCAAGTAACCGTGAACTCTAGGTATTTCCCCGGGATTTAGCGATCGCTCTAGGAGATTGGAGCGGTAGATGCACCCTGATTCGGACCCCTGAGGATAGCTAACTCAGGGGTCTTTTTGTCTTGGGGGCGAGAGCTATTCCCTCGTTGCTGCACCCTAGAACCAGGAACTTAATGCCTTTCGATGGGCTTGTTGCCGACTGTGGAGCCGCGACAGCGCCGGAGTAACTCAGATTTCTGTGTTTAGAAATGCGCTTCGAATTGGCTCACGTTACAGCCGAGTCGGTGGCCCGAGCGGAATTGAGCAGCGGTGCACCAATGCCCAGCTCCGCCAGGGGTGACCCACTTTAGCCGTTCACAGAAATAGTGCGGGTTTGCGCTAATCTGTGACAGATGCATCGAACGCAACACTAGATAGCTGGGTTCAGCAGTACGCACCTATGGCTGAAGCAGGACAGGGAGAACGATTGCTCGGAGGCCACTACCGAGTGCTGCGGCAGCTCAGTCGGGGCAGCTTTGGCGATACCTACCTGGCCGAAGACACCCACCGATTTCAAGAACTCTGCGTGCTGAAGGAGTTTAACCCTCAGGTGCCCGGCAAGCTGGCTTTGGATAAAGCCCAAACTCTGTTTGAGCGCGAGGCTAGCATTCTCTATCAGATCAACCATCCCCAGGTGCCTCGGTTTCGTGAACTGCTGAGGGATCAGGGACGGCTGTTTTTGGTGCAAGACTACGTCGAAGGCCCCACCTACCGAGAACTGCTCGATCGCCGCCGCGCCGTGGGTGAGAGCTTTAGCGAAGCGGAGGGGGTGCAGTTTTTGATGCAAACGCTGCCGCTGCTGCAATACCTGCACAGCATAGGTATCGTGCATCGCAATATTTCGCCCGACAACTTGATTCAGCGCAATGCCGACGGTCGGCCGGTACTCATCGACTTTGGCGGCGTGAAGCAGCTGGTGGTGAATGTGCGCTATCAGCTGGGGGTCGCCCAGCCCTACCAGGCCGCCGATGGCACCATCACTCGCCTGGGCACCGTGGGCTATGCCCCCGAAGAACAGCTTGAATCAGGTCAAGTGAGCCCGGCTACCGATCTCTACGCTCTGGGCATGACCACCTTGGTGCTGCTGACGGGCAAAGACCCCGACGCCCTCTACGACGATCGCCGCGATCGCTGGATTTGGCCAGAGCAGGTTGAGCTATCGGCTACCCTAAGCCAGGTGCTGACTCAGCTGGCGGCTCACGATCCGAGCGATCGCTACCAGTCGGCGGGGCAGGCGCTGGCTGCCCTCAACCTGGCCCACCCCGACGCGCTCTCAGCGACCTGGTCGCAGCCCATGCCCGTTCGCATGCAGCCCACGGTGCCACCGCCCCAACCCGAACCGCCAAGGCTAGCGCCCACGATGGCGGTCGCCCCAGCGGCTTCCTATGCGCCACCCATGGCCCACGACCCCACGGCCACGGTGGCTCCGCCGCCTCGGGCGGTGCCGGTGCAAAAAACATCGCCGGGGTGCTGGCCGGCCTTAGCGGGGCTATTGGTTTTGGTGGGAGTCGCCGGAGGGCTGTGGTGGTGGCTCGACCCCCTGAGCCAGTTTGGGGGGGCTAGCTCCGAAGTCGTCTCGCCTGGCGGCAGTGATACCAGCAATCCCAACCTCAGCGAGGCCGAGCGCGATCGCAAACAGGCCCTGCGCGATCGCGCCGTCGCCCTCAGCGTTGACTGGTCCTACGTCACCAGCCTGACCGACCAACTGTTTTATGAACAAAACCCTGATCGCCAGGGCACCCAGCTTACCGATCAGCCCCAGGATGAGCCCCTGCGGGCGGCGTGGGATGCGATCGCCGCCGATAATCTAAACCTGATCGAAGCCAACCTCAGCACTGACGCCCGCAGCAAGCTAGGCCGCTATAACCCCACCGACAGCGATCGTTGGAAGCAGCAGGTTAATGCCCTCTACGTCAGCAGCAACGCCCTCTATGATTTAGCTGACGCCCGCTTTAGCCAGCTGTTTCCAGGGCGGGAAAGGGAGGGCTTTGTCGAAACCGCTGTTGACCAAATCTGGTTTGCGCTGGCCCAAGACCAAGTTAACGCCATGGAATCTGGCGAAAACCTGACCGAGGTTACCTTCGAGCAGGGCACCTTCAACCAGCAGCAGGAAGGCAATCTTAGCCCTGGCCATGGCCAGATCTATGTTGTCAATCTCACCGCTCAGCAGTTGCTTCGACTAAACCTGCAAGCCCCACCGGAGAGTACCCGCCTCTCGCTCTACGTGCCGGTGCCTACCGACGAACTGACCCACATTCTGGCCGATGCCCAACAAAACACCTGGGCTGGAGAGCTGCCCCAGTCAGGTTACTACGAGATTGTGGTGGTATCTCAATCAGAGAATGTCATTCCCTACCGCCTCACCGTGGCAGTTGATAACGTCATCAACGACATTATTAACCAACCAGATCCGCCTGAAAAGAACAATTGATGTCAGCACAGCCTGCTCTCTCTACCGTTTCCGATTGTTACCTTTTGCAACTTTGGGAGCAACTTAGGGCGATATTTGTTGGGGTCAACGCACTTTCCCACGGTTATGAACCACATTCTGCTCAACTCCATTCGGGAGTCTGAGGGTCGGTACCTAAGCGATTCAGAACTACGGCCCCTAGCCCAGTTTGTGGCGTCCTTCGATACACGTTTTAAGACCTATACCCGCCTGAGAGCAGACGGTAAAACCCTGGTACTCAACGCCCTGCGCCAGCTCATGGTGGGTTCCTATCGCGAGGTGGTGCAGGTCCACGGAGCCAAGTGTCAGCGCGACATGCTCTATACCCTAGAGTGCATTGCTAAAGCCGTTCTGCTCGATGACCCGGACGGCTTTATGGAAGAGTATGTGATGTGGATGCAGAACATTACCCGCGCCCTGCATAAACAAGACTCTGCGATCGCCGCCTATCGCTGCCTGCAAGCTCAAGTTCTGGCTACCTTACCCGAAACCTCAGCTCAGCTCATCAATAGCTATTTAGACAAACTCATCCAAGCCTTGAGCGATGGCCTGTAGACCAGCCGCAACAACACCGTAACTTCATCCCCAACGTTGATACTGGCCCGAGTCGGCTGGGAAGACTTAGGGTACTGGTGCTTTCATGGTTTGGCGCTCATGAGTCTACGCAATAACGCCTACGCCACAGTTGCTTCGAGGGCAAATATTTTGACTCATTCCGCTGCGCCTAAGCCTTACCTGATCAGGCTTTCGACCTTTCAGCAGCAGCCGCTACTGGGCGACTATAGGCAGGGTCAGCTGTGCCTCAACGACTGCGGCCAGATTGTGGCCGACGAGTGGGTACGAGCTGCCGCCAACCGCAAAGGCATCGACCTTGATGTCTGGACGATCACCCCCACTAGCCTACAAAGCGTTGTCTTTTTGCAAGTGCCAGCTACAGTTGGTGCTGGGCTAACCGGCCTCCACGAAGGCCAAAAACCCTGGCTGCTGTCGTCATTTATTGCCAGCTTTAAAGCGGTAGCGGCCAAGCGCATTAACCTACGGCTAAACCAGCTGGGGCAGTCGGTGTGGCAGCGCAACTATGACGAGCACCTGATTGGTGGCGATGACTATCTAGCCGAGCTGCGCTATAAGCTGCAAAGCCAGAACCAACAGCCCACTGTATAGACATCTCCAAAAGGTTATGCAAAGTGTTTTAAGGGGTCTGGCGATCGCTAGGTCTCTTGTAAGCGATCGCCCTATGCCTCCACAAACGGGGAATTAAGAGGCTTTAAACTCAGCTCTAGCCCGCTAGTTTGGCCTTAACTAAAGCCTGCACCTTGCCGCCATCGGCGCGGCCTTTGAGCTGCTGCATGACTGGTCCCATCACTTTACCCATATCTTTGGGCGACGAGGCCCCGGTCTGGGCGATCAGATCGTCAATGACGGCTTCGACTTCGGCATCGCTGAGCTGCTGGGGCAGATATTCTTCAATAATGGCTAGTTCTTCAGCTTCCTGGGCAGCCAGCTCGTCGCGCCCGGCTTTTTGGTACTGCTCGATTGAGTCTTTGCGCTGTTTGGCCAGCTGGGTCAGCACCTCTAGTTCTTGGTCGGCGGTAAGCTCATCTTGTCCGCTGGGGCGCACCAAAGACTCTTTTTCGAGAATCACTTTTTTAATGCTGCGAACCGTCTCTAGGCGCACCTTGTCTTTGGCCTTCATGGCGGTTTTGATGTCGTCGCTGATGCGGTCTTTCAGACTCATGGGGAAGATCCTTACGCCTATCTCGACGGCGCGCTGTAGGCTACCCTTTCACTTTAATTCAAACCGCTGGTTGGACGATCAGGAGATGGGGAGGTGAGGACGATAAGGGGAGAGAGCAAGGTAAAAGGCAGACATCTAAGCATCTCTGTCTTCCTCATCCACCTATTTACTCCATCTCTTCATCTTTCCGACTCTCCAACTGCTGTTCTAAAAAATTCACTAAATCAGCGCAGGTGAACAGCTGGGTTTCGTCGAAGTACTCGCTGATATCGAGATCAAAAGTTTCGTAGAAGTCTTCGCAGAGGGTGAGGCTCCAGTCAAACCAGCACACCGCTGGAAACGACAGATCGTCAACCAGGTTATCGCTGGGTTTTACGCAGCCGATTTCGAGGCCGGAGTAGGCGGTGAGCTGCTGGTAGACAAAGTCAATCAGCGGTTTGGGCAGAGGCCGACGCACTGCTGGCGGGGTCCAATGGTAGCGGTACCACTCGTCGCAGGTGAGGCATCGGCGCGATCGCAGCCACTGGTTCACCCGTTGACGGGCGACCATGTCGGGGCTGAGGGCCATATAGGTGGTAAGGCTATTGACAAAGTTTTTCAACGGTTGCCACATCGGTTGCTTGAACGTCGAGCCCTAAAATTGCTTCTGGGGCTTGGCCTCTGGGGCTTGCTTAGAGTGTGCCCAGGGCAACGGTCTAAGTCATGATTTCGGCATGAACTTAGCTCAGTCCAGGCTCAATCCGCAAAGCTCAGCTAGGGTAGCGGTAAAGCTCGGGTAGGAAACCGCTGCCGCTTCGGCCCGCTGTACCTGCATTGAGCCTTTGACTCGCAGGGCAGCAATCGCCAGACTCATTGCGACTCGATGATCAGTGTAACTGTCGACGACGGCCCCTGTGAGGGGGGTGCCACCATAGATGGTGAGGCCGTCGGGGTGTTCTTCAACGCGGGCACCCAGTTGGGCAAGCTGGCTGGCCATAACGGCGATGCGATCGCACTCCTTCACCCGCAATTCTTCGGCGTCAGTGATTACCGTGGTGCCCTCGGCAAACAGAGCTGCCACCGCCAAAATCGGCACCTCGTCGATCATGCGGGGGATCAGATCGCCGCTCAAAGTGGTGGCCTTAAGGCGGCTGTGGCGTACCCGCAGATCGGCCACGGGTTCTCCGGTAACCTCACGCAGATTCTCTAAGGTGATGTCGGCTTCCATGGCTTCTAGGGCGTCGAGAATGCCGGTGCGAGTGGGGTTGATGCCCACATTCTCAATGACTAGATCGGAGCCGGGGGTAATGGCTCCAGCTACCAGCCAAAAGGCAGCCGAGCTGATGTCGCCAGGTACCACCACGGTTTGCCCGGTGAGGGTGGCTGGTCCGCGCACGGTGACGCTACAGGTGTCGGCGTCTACGGCAATGTCGGCCCCAAAGGCTCGCAGCATACGCTCGCTGTGGTCGCGCGACAGGCTGGGCTCAGTGACAGTGGTTTCGCCCTCGGTCAGCAGCCCGGCCAGCAAAATGCAGGACTTGATCTGGGCGGAGGCCACGGGGGAGCGGTAGTGGATGGGTTTAAGAGACTGCCCCCGCACCGCTAGGGGAGCAAGGCGGTTGTTCTGCCGGCCCCAAATCTCTGCGCCCATCTGACTGAGGGGTTTAATCACCCGGTCCATGGGGCGCGATCGCAGTGAACCATCGCCCGTGACTGCAAAATAGCGATCGGGGTGGGACGCCAGCAGCCCCAGCATCAGCCGCAGGGTGGTGCCTGAATTTCCGGCGTTGAGCACGTCCGCCGGTTCTTGCAAATTGCCTAAACCCACTCCCTGCACCGTTACCCATTCGTCTTCAAGCGATGACATGGTAACGCCCATGGCTTGAAAGCAGGCGGCGGTGCTGCGCGGATCTTCACCCAGCAGCAGGCCCTGAATGCGAGTTTCACCTTTGGCAATCGCTCCTAGCATCAGCGATCGGTGGGAAATTGACTTATCCCCCGGCACCCGCACCCGGCCCCGCAGCGCCACCCCATCGTCAGGGAATTCAAGAGTCAGGGTTTGATGTGGGGCAGCGTCAGTCAACTCAATGCGGGCAGTCATGGCAGCGGTAATAAAAGCCGATGCTGATCGTACCCTATTGCAGTCCGGCCTAGGAGGCCACTATAGAGGTCTTGGGGCGAGCAAAAATCATCCGCCCAGCGGAGGTTTGCAGTGACCCTGTCACCACCACCTCTAGCTCTTCGCCAATATAGTCGCGGCCTTCTTCGACCACGACCATGGTGCCGTCGTTCAGGTAGCCCACACCCTGGGAAGGCTCTTTGCCTTCTTTGAGAATCTTCAGGTCAATGTCGTCACCGGGCAAATAGGCAGGACGAATAGCCTGGGCTAGATCGTTGATGTTGAGGACTTCGACATCTTGGAAGCTGGCGACTTTGTTGAGGTTGTAGTCGTTGGTGAGCAACATGGCGTTGAGTTCCTGGGCCAGCTTCACCAGCTTGGCATCCACGGTGGGGATGTCGTCGTAGTCGACGGAGTTGATCAACAGGCGGTTGGGGTAGGACTCGCGAATGCGGTTGAGCACATCCAGCCCACGCCGACCGCGATCGCGCTTTTGGTCATTGCTGGCATCGGCCACATTCTGAAGCTCTTGCAGCACAAACTGGGGCACCAGCAGCTGCCCCTCCAAAAAGCCCGTCTCCATTAACCCTTCGATGCGGCCATCGATAATGCAGCTGGTGTCAAGCACCTTGGTTTTGCTGGGCTTGAGGGTGCCCTCGGCCACCAAGGTTGACTCCAGCGTGCTGGGGCTGATCAGGCGCAGCAGCGATCGCCCGTGGGTATCGGCTAGGTTCATGCCTGACACCGCAAACAGCACGCTGCCTAGTACCGCCGTCATCGGCTTAATAAAGCCAAACTCTGAGGGAATGGGCAGCAAAAACAACGGCGCCAGCATCAGGTTGGCGATTAGCAGGCCCAGCACCAGACCCACGGCGCGGGTGAGAATGCGATCGGGCGGTAGTTCTTTAACCTGGCGTTCTAGACGGCGGTAGCTGGTCTGCATGACCAAGCCCAAGCCAGTGCCAATCAGCCCACCGAACACGGCGGTTACCGCACCCAGCGCCTCAATATTGGTGACCTGCTGCAAAATCGGCTGGGGCAGCAGATCAATGCTGTAGAACCCAATGCCCGCCCCGGCCAGGATAAATGAAAATATAATCAGTGCGTCTAGCATGGTGGTCTGCGGCTCTGGCCTTGATTTTGCAGCGGGTAGAGGCTGAGTGCCTATCCCTCTCAGTGTACTCCCCTGGATCAAAAGCAACCGATGAAACGCCACTAGGGGAGCCAGGTTGGCAAAAGTATACCGCTAATGCCCATCTTCCTAGCCGCCCCACCGGCTCTGCAATAATGGGGGGGTTACTGCACTTGCGTTCTTCATGGCTTTGCCCTTTTTGCGATCGGCGGTGGTTCAACTGACGGCCTATACCCCTCATGTTGAGTCGGCAGACGACCCATCCCCAGCTAGTTTCGACATTCTTGATACCAACGAGTGCCCCTACGACCTGCCTGAGGCGCTCAAAGAAAAGCTGGCCTGGCACCTGCACCACGATGTCGCCGCCAACCGCTACCCCGACGGTGGGCATGGGGCGTTGAAGAGCGCGATCGCCCAGTACGTCACCGAATCCGCCAGCGGAACCGCGGTTAGCGCCGCTCATATCTCCGTCGGCAATGGTTCTGACGAACTGATTCGCTCGCTGCTGATCGCCACCTGCATTGGGGGTGAAGGGTCGGTGCTGGTAGCCAATCCCACCTTTTCGATGTACGGCATTCTCGCCCGCACCCTAGGCATTCCGGTGGTGACGGTGGAGCGGAGCGAGGAAACTTTTGAGGTGGATCTGGCGGCGGCGCAGCAGGCGATCGACTCTCCCTCAGAATTGCCGGTGCGAGTTGTGTTTATGGTGCACCCCAACTCTCCCACGGGCAACGCCCTCACCGCCGCAGAGTTGGATTGGCTCAGATCTTTGCCTCCCGAGATCTTGGTTGTGGTGGATGAGGCCTATTTTGAATTCAGCCAGCAAACCACCGTGGCTGAGGTGCTGCCTCGGCCCAACTGGGTGGTGATGCGAACCTTCTCGAAAGCCTTTCGCCTAGCGGCTTACCGGGTGGGTTATACAGTGGCGAGCTCAGAGTTGACTCAAGCGCTTGAGAAAGTGCGACTGCCCTACAACCTGCCCAGCCTCACCCAAGCGGCGGCTCAACTGGCTCTAGCTCACCGGCAGGAGCTATTGGCGGTGGTGCCTGAGATTCAGCAGCAGCGGCGGGAATTAGCGGCGGCGATCGCCCAACACACCCCCTTACATCTCTGGCCCAGCGACGCCAACTTTCTCTACGGGCGACTGCCAGTGCCCTCTGGCCAATCCCCAAACGCAGAGCTAGAGCGCTGGTTCAACTGTCTGCGCAGGCAGGGAACGCTGGTGCGCCACACGGGCGGCGGTCTAAGAATTACTATCGGCACTCCGGCGGAGAATCAGCGAACTTTAGCTCACATGCAGCAGCTGTAGGATTCTCCGCCGAAATCCTGTCCAGCACCAGCAATGTAGTTGGGCAAATGCCATTTGCCCCTACACTAGGGCGCGGGCGCGGCGAACGGTGTAGGGAAGCACGCCTACTAGCAGGGCAAAGGCCTCGTCGGGCACGTTATCGACAATGTTCTGGTCAAAGTAGCTCTTGAACTGTTCGAGGATGAGCTGGGCACGATCGATGGGCACCGGCTTGTCGGTAAAATTCTGGGTTAGCCGCACCCACTGCAGGCGAATTTTGAGGGCTTTTTGCTGGGCCTCGGCTGACTCGGGAGAAATTAGCGACAGGCTGCCCAGGGGAATCACGGCTCGGCAATCGGCATCCAAGCCACCACCCACGGCGGCACCAGGGCCAGCAAATTCGGTGTAAAACTCTTTGTGGATAATCAAACCGTTGCGACGGCGGCTGTTGACAACCCACAGTTCGCCGCCGCGAATCCTAGCCAGAATGTCATCTTCCTCTGACAGCAGGCCAGACTCAAAAAATGGGTTTGACAGGCTATCCACTGGGCTAACGGCGTAGGGACGCATAGGCCGAGATGCCGCAGAAAATCCAGGGGAGTGCAGAGAACTCCCGTATCTAGGTCCTGGAATATTCTGCTCAAAATTGGAGATCATCCCCGTCACATAGTAGCGACAACAGCTCAATTAGCTACAGTCTTGGGTTCTTTTTGGGTGCTCTGATTACAGAGGTGCCCAGGCCTTCATTCTAGGGTAAACGCCTACCAGACCCTCCGTGAAGTGTTTAGCTACGCTGAAGTAGGGATAAATTTCTCTGCTTGTAGCTTGATGTTTCTGTGAAGTTGCCCGGTTGGACTAGGGCTTGGTTGGATGAGTCGGCAGCTGTAGGGTTTTATGCATCATCAGCCGACGGGCCTGTAGCCCTAGCCACGAGGCTGGTGAGTCTTCGGTCTGCACGACTGAAAATCCGGCCTTGCGGTAAAGCGCTCGGGCTGCCAAGTTGTCTTCCATGACGTGGAGTTGCAGCTCACGGATACCCCACCGTTGCGCCACCTGTTCGCACGATCGCAGCAGGGTAAGAGCAACGCCCTGCCGCCTAAAGGTTTGATCTACAGCCAGATTTGAAATGTAGACATGGCGATCGCCCTGCCAGGGCCAGGGCTGGCGTAGCGAGGCTTCAACAGTGCCAGCAACTGCCTCTTCATTGCTTGCAATAGAACCTGCGGTGGGGATAGCGACGGCAGCTAGGCAAGCGTAGCGAGGCGACTGGGCCTTGAGTCGCTGCTTTAGATCTTCGTAAATGCCGAGTCGAATGAAGGGATATACCCACTGCCGCCAGCCATCGCGATCATAAAAGCTGGCGGTGAGCACATCGGTAAGGCGATCGAGGTCGCGCAAAGTGGCTGTGCGAACGTGCGGCTGGGGTGCTGCCGAGGCCGAAAGGGGAGAAATATTTGGGTCGGCCTGTACCATGAGCCTCTGCGGCAAACACAACTACTGCCAGCGCTGCCGTTCGCGGAGCGAGTGCGCAGCACTTAACCGGACGTTGGCCATCGCCTTAGCAGTCAATATACCCTTCTCTCCCTGCTCAAGGGGTACGATCTAGAGAATCGTTTTATTTACAGCTCGACAACGCTGATACTGCCTTTGGTCTGCCCTAGCGAGGGCATCGCTAGCTATGGCCAACTCTCCATTTCTGACGACCTTTGCCCGCCACCGCGACCCCAAGCTGCTGTGGCCAGTGGCCGCTGTAGCCTCAGTGCTAACCCACGGCCTGGCCCTGGGCATGGTACGGACTCTTGCTATTCAAACCCCTACCCTGCCCGAGGGCGAAGTGGCTCCGTTACCCATTCAGCTAGTGGAGTTGTCTGCCGAGCAGGCTGCCCCTGGACC
Organism: Leptolyngbya subtilissima AS-A7; assembly: GCF_039962255.1. Lineage (NCBI taxonomy): Bacteria > Bacillati > Cyanobacteriota > Cyanophyceae > Leptolyngbyales > Leptolyngbyaceae > Leptolyngbya > Leptolyngbya subtilissima. The sequence goes on from NZ_JAMPKY010000005.1 coordinate 146,651, forward strand.
GACCGCTGAAGACACAGGTGCCGCATCCTTGGCTGAAGCCTCGATCGCAGCAGTGCCATCGACAGATGCCGCTACGCCCCTAGCGGCTCAAGCCGTCCCAGCCGCAGAGGCTCCGTCTGTTACCCCCCTGCCCCCGACGCCAGAACCGTCGGTTGCACCAGCCCCTCAGCCAGCGGCTCCTCCAGTGGATAGTCCGCCGGTTGCACCAGCCCCTCAGCCTACTCCCGCTCCAGCGACATCGGCACCACCTGTGGCTTCAGCTCCCCCCCGTCCAGAGCCAGTGGTGCCCGCCCCGGAGGTCAGCCGACCGCCAGGAGCAGAGGGCTCGCCTGGGGTGGAGAATCCTGCCCCCGTTGCGCCGCCACCGTCGGCACCCCCAGGGAATGCCGCACCGGGTGGAGCTGAAGGACAGGGCGGACAGGTGGTGCCCGTGGGTCTTCGCCTTGATCCCAATGGCAGGGATATTCCTGAAACGGCTCCCCAGCTGTTAAATACCAGCGCCATTGCCATGCGGCCTTTGGCATCGAGCTGTGGGTTTGCCAACCTAGACGCGCTGCTGGCGGGAGTTCCGGCTGCCTCGGTGCAAATGCAAATTCGGGTGGAGCCTAACGGCGAAATTTCCAACGTTCGGTTGCTACAGGGCACGGGCAGCAGCGCGGTGGATGATTTGGTGGGTTGCGTAGTGCGGCAGCGTCTACGCCTGCAACCGGCTAGCTCGGCTGGGGTGTCTCAGCTGACGGACGCGTTTATTTTGGATGCTCAGATTCAGTTCTAGCAATGCCTACAGTGGACGGGGCTTTTGCATGCCGGTAGTGGAGTTTTTAGGAAAGTAATTTTGGGACGACAGCGCAACAACCTCGATTTTTACGATCAGCAGGCTGCCCACTGGTGGGACGAAACCGCCACCATTGCGCCGCTCAATCGCTTGAATCCACTGAGGTTCAAATATTTTGATCGGGTCATACCCCACTGGAAAGAGCTGAGGGTGCTGGATGTGGGCTGTGGCGGGGGCTTTACCTGCGAGTTTTTGGCTCACCAACAGGCTCAGGTGTGGGGGCTAGACCAGTCGGCCAGCTGTATTGCGGCAGCTCAGACCCATGCCGAGGCGGAGGGCTGGCCGATTACCTACTGCCAGGGCGTGGCAGAAGCGCTGCCCTTTGAGGCAGCTGCCTTTGATGTGGTGGTCTGTGTGGATGTGCTAGAGCATGTGGCCGACCCTCTGAAATCGGTGCAGGAAATCAGCCGGGTGCTGAGACCTGGCGGGTTGTTTTGCTTTGACACGATCAACCGCACGGCGCGATCGCGCTTAGTCATGATCTGGCTGCTAGAGAACATCCTGCGCCAGATTCCGGTGGGCATTCACGACTGGGAGAAGTTCATCACCCCCGATGAGCTGCGCGCCATGCTGGCCCAGGCGGGCTTTGGGGAAGTGAAGATGGCTGGCTTCAATATGTTTGGCAGCACGGTGAGGGAAGTGGTGGCGGCCTATCGGCTGTATCAGACGGCGGGCAAGTTTGAGGCGCGCTTCGATGAGGATATGCGAGTGATGTATATCGGCACGGCAGTAAAAGGGGGTGCGGAGCAGGTGGGTGAGTGGGGTTAACGTCCGTGCGGATGGTGTAAATGGTTGGTGTCGTTGAAGCGTCTGATGCGCCACAGTTCGCTATTGAGGCGGTTGGGGCCAGTTTGGGGCCAGCGATCGCGATCGATCCAAAACTCAAACAGGGCGGTGTTGGCCATGGGCAGCCCCCAAGCGCGATCGCAGCCCATCAGGCAGGCAATCACATGCTGCAAAATCCAGTGGTGGCCGACGACGAGAACGCGATCGCCGTTGCGGTGACGCTCGATCAGCCCATCCACCACCCGCTGGGCTCGGTTGTGGCCCTGCTCTAGGGTTTCAGCCTGCGGAATGGGCTGCCAGTCGAGGCTGGTTTCGAGCTGGTGGCAGAGGTCGGGATGGCGATCGCAAGCTTCAGCCCAGGTCAGACCGGTAAAGATGCCGGCGTCGTATTCTCTGAGGTCATCCAGCAGGGTCACGGGCACTGTCTGACCAAAGGCTTGGAGCGTTCCTGCGATCGCAGCCTGTGGGGCTGAATTCGGTTCATTAACAGCCTGAAAAGCCTCTTTCCCCAGGCCGTTGATTATTTCTGCCAAAGTGGTGGTTGAGCGTGCCAAGGGGCTGCAATAGATGTGGGTAGGATGCCAGCCGGTAGTGGCCAGATGTTGGCCCAACCGTCGCGACTGCTCAACGCCCAGGGGGGTTAGCCCGGTAGAGCTGCATCCTTCCATTCGGCCCTCGGTGTTGCCCACCGACTGACCGTGACGCACAAGCAGCAGTTTGAGAACAGTCATCGGCTCGACTCAACAGTAAGCTATCCCAAACCTAAGTTTAGGTCGCCCATTGGGCGACCTTTTCCATAGACGGCTAGATTCAGAGGGTGATCAACCAGGTGCGCTTGGGCTTGCTCGAGAGCGATCGGCAGAAGATTCTCTGGATCTGGAGGGGAAGCCGTCGATGGGGTTTAGGGGAGTAGAGGGTGAGTAGGCAGGGGATGAGGGGTAGGCTAGGGGAATGGGGAAAGTGTCTATTGATGCGCCCAGAATGCTGGAAGCATGCCAAGATGCTATGAAAATTGCCTAGATTTACGGTTTACCCATGGTTTGTTCGGTTCACCCAACGTCGCCGTTTGCCTGTCGCTGTGGTCTGGATGCTGTCGATCGCCAACGGTTGGGCCTATTCCTTAGCGTAGTGCTGGGGTTTGCGGTGGTGGAATGGCTGGTGGGCAGTCAGAGCCACAGCCTGGCACTTCAGTCAGACGCGGGGCACATGCTAACGGATGTGGGGGCGATCGCCCTGGCGCTGTCGGCGAGCTGGCTGACCCGGCTGACGCTGGCCCGCCCTCGACCGGGGCAGCCGCGCCTGGAAGCGATCGCGGCTTTGGTAAATGGGCTGGGGCTGCTGGCCATGGCGGGGTTGATCTCTCTAGAGGCCTGGCAGCACCTAAGTGCGCCACCTGTGGCCTTGGTCAGCGGGCCAATGCTAGGAACGGCTCTGGTGGGCTTGGGCATTAACGGATTTGGGGTTTGGCTGCTGCACGGCCAGGGCGATGAGTCGCTGAACCGGCGCGGGGCGTTTTTGCATGTGGTGGCCGACCTGGTGAGCTCGGTGGGGGTAATCGTGGGGGCGCTGTGTATGGCGCTGTTCCACTGGTTTTGGGTGGATGGGGCCTTGAGTTTGGCGATCGCCTTGCTAATTGGCAGTAGTGCCCTGCCGCTGATCTACCAAAGCTGGGGCCACCTGAGGGGCAATAGGGGCAATGCTAGCCTAGACCTATCCGCCCTCGGGTTTTTAGAGGCCGGGCGCACTGACTTGAGTGCCCACATCTTGGGGTCATCCTCCTCTAGCGCGCCGTTGGTAACGGCTTTGGGTAACAAACCTGGTGTATTGGCGACAAAACTGCACCACAACGGCTTTTAGATTCTAATATTCATAGCTAGGTGGCCATCTCTGCATGGGCCAGCACTGCACTGTGTCTACGGGAGTTAAACCATGGGTACCTGGGTTAAGGAAACCGATGAAGCTTTTTACTTGATGCAGGGAAACCAGTGGATCTCCCGCATTCAGAAGCGCCCCTCTGCCGGAAACCCCAACGAGCGGGTGCTGAATGTGGAAGGCATGCGGGAGTGGTTTTTGCGATCGGATTCGCCCCTGGCCATGACGGTGTCGGTAGGAACTGGCGGGCCAGAGCCAGAGCAGGCTGGCTCCTCGAGTGGCGGCCAGACTCCACCGCCTGAGGGAGAAACCCCACTCCCCATAGGCGGCGACACCTCGCCCGAAGAGCCTGGTTCAGGAGCAGAACCCGCTCCCGAACCAGCCAAGAACCTGGCGCTGCGAGTTAAGAGCACGACCTACTTTAAGCTCCAGCCCAAGCTGGCCAACGAGCTGACCGATGCCGAGAAGGTGCTGGTCACCAACGGCACGACCTTTAACATTCAGTACTACATCGACGTAGGCAAAAACCACTGGCAGGTGCAGCTGCTCGAACCCACCCTGGGCGATAAAACCAATCGCACCTGGTATGTCTACACCCCAGACATTGATGTGCTGACTGGCGTTCGGCTACGGGTGATCAGCGATACCCTCTTTAAGACCGAGCCTAAAATATCGTCGCAGCTGAGCGAGTCGCAGAAGTTGTTTGTCAAAAACGGCACGCAGGTAAGTCTGCTGGCCTTTAAGCCAGCGGCAGGCGACCACTACGAGATTGAACTCGCTGATGCGATCGCGGGGGCCGAAGTCAACACCAAGTGGTATGTCTACAGCCTCGACACCAAGGTGGACGGCAACCGTCAGACCTTAGAGGTTACAGGCGACACCATCTTTAAGGCTCGGCCAGTGCAAGCTAGCCAGCTCTCTGATGCCGATAAGGTGCTGGTGAAGAAGGGCACGGTGTTCTTGTTGAACTCCTACGCTCAGCCCGAGAGCAACCATGTGCGGGTGGCCCTGCAAGGCGCCTTTCTCGGCCCCCAAAACCGCACGTCTTGGCATGCCTATGTGCCTGATATTCAAATTTCGGGCACCGAGCTTGGCAACCGTCCCAGTGACCAAGGGCCAGGGCAGCCCACTAACCCAGCCGATCGGGGCGTGGCGATGAGCTTCCCTGGGTTTACGGGCACCTACTACTCCAACGACCCGATTCAGCCTAAAAACCGCTACGGGGTGCGGGGCAACTTTACCTGGGGCGAGGCTCTGCACGTCAATCGCTCTACGGGGGCCTACCGTCGCCCCGCCAACGCCGGCGTCATCTACAACATTTTGAAAGTGGCCGATGCCATGGAAGAAATTCGCAAGATGTACGGCGATAAGCCACTAAAGATTAATTCCTGGTATCGTGACCCGGCTACCAACGCAGCGGTCGGCGGAGCCTCGATGTCGCGTCACCTATCAGGCGACGCGGTGGACTTTGTGGTGCCCGGCGTGCGGTGCTATGACGTGTATGCGCGGCTCAACGGCTGGTGGGGCAGCCGGGGCGGCTTGGCCAGCTCTTCAGTGTTTACCCACATCGACGTGCGGGGCTACCGAGCCCGCTGGAGCTACGGCTACTAGGTCAGGTCGCGTTTTGCAAGTTTGGATGGCTCTGCGATGGCAAAAAACTCGTCGTAGAGCCGTTTTGCGATGTCGGTATCCTTGGCCAAATCGCGCTGCAATAGCTTCGATTGACACCTCACGTGCTGTAGGGGCGCAGCATGCTGCGCCCCTACGCGGGGAAATTAGAGATGTCAGAAGGTTTTTAGCTCTGACAATGCTCACGCTGGCGCTGAGCTTGGGGGGAATACTGGTACCGGGCCTGGCATTCTTGCCGCCCCCTAATGCTGATCTCACCCCTGATCTGGCCGATTTCCCCTTAGTGAAATCCTACGATTTGGGGATGTCTAACCTGGCCCAGAGCGGGGATGAATTTGACACCATGCCGCTGGCGCTGACTGGGGCGATCGCCCTCCCTCCCGGCGATTCCTCTATTCCCTGGGTTGTGGTACTCCATGGTCGCCATGCCGGCTGCCATTTTCAGCCCGAGGCTACTAGCCAGTGGCCCTGTGACCCTGAACCTCGCTTTGATCTGGGCTTTGCCTACCTGGCTCAGTCTTTGGCTGAAGCGGGCTACGGCGTGCTGATGCCTAATCTAAATGCGGCCTTTAGCGAAACCTACGGGGCCACCGCTGACACCCGCAACGACTTTGCTGACCAGCGCAGCGGCCAAATTATTGACGCCCACCTAACCCGCCTGGCCCTGGCCCACCAAGGGGATGATGCCGGCTTTGAAATTTCTCTGACTGGACGGGTTGACTCGACTCGTCTGGCGATGGTGGGTCACTCTATGGGCGGTGGCGCAGCGGCCCTCAGCGCTCTGCAAGGCAGAACCGTCTCTGGCCTCAGCCCGTCGGCCTTGGTGCTGATTAGCCCTACGCGCAGCTACCCCATGGCCCAACGCCCCGAGGCCTATCAGCTACCCGATGTGCCGACGGCGGTGATCGCTGGGGGATGCGATCGCGACATTTTTGACCTTAGCAGCCTCTACTACGTCGAAATGGCCCGCCAGCAGCCCCGCACAACGCCGGTTGTGGGGCTACTGCTGACGGGGGCCAACCACAACTATTTCAACGCTGCTGTGGCGGAGGATGACTACTACCGCAGACCCAACAATGGGCCGTTGTGCAACCCGCAGCGATCGCGCGATCGCCTATCGCGGGTGGCCCAAGAAAATTTTCTTGCTCAGTATACCCAGGCGTTTTTGCGCACCGCCTGGCCTGCCTCTGGGGAGGCAGCCCTCGCTGAGGTGGGCATGGCTCCTGATCGAGTAGCCCCAGCGGAGCTGTTTGGCCAGCCGGTACTTACCACTCTCGTGTCTCCCAATGCCGAACGCTACACCGTGTTTGAGGCCGAGAATACTCCGGCATCTATTCTCACCGCTGGGCTAAAGGCAACCTTCTGCGAACTGTTAACCGATTGCCAGCAGCCCTCGCGGCCCTATCCCCACTTTCCGACCCTGCTCACGCTAGGGTGGGATGCCGCTACAGAATCGCTGCAGGTGCCGTTGGAGGGTGTCAACGTCAGCGACTTTACTAGCCTTGAACTGCGTCTTGCCCCTGACCCATCTTGGTCGCTACCCCAAGGGCAACCAGCGTTTGCGGTGGTGCTGCGCGATCGCCAGGGGAACGCTGCACGGGTTGAAATTCTCTCTATGGTGCCTGCTCTGCCGCAGTTTGAGGCTGACCCTACCCACGGAGCTACAGCGCCTCTCTACCCCAGCGCCCTGCGCATTCCTCTGGGGCAGTTTGCAGGCGTGGATCTAGCGGCGTTGGCGAGTGTCGAGTTGGTGTTTGATCAAGTTTCTCAGGGCAAGCTGCATCTGGCCAGTATTGAGTTTGTGGGGCAGAATTAGGCTTCCTAAATGCCTTCAAAGGTGCTGTGGCGAAAGGTGTAGCCTGCTGCTTTGAGCTTTTGATTCGACACGCGCACGTTGTAGGGTCGAGCACTGGGTTGTGATGGATCCCACTGTACGGGGTCTAGGTTGTTGGCTTGGCAGACGCGATCGATCAGCTCGCGCACGGTGGGAATCTCGTCTTGCACCAGGTTGTAGAGGCCGCTGAGGGAGTGGGTTTGGGCATGGGCGATCGCCCCTACGATGTCGTCTAAATGAATCCAGTTGCTGCCTTCGTGGCCGGAGCCGGGGCGGGTTGTGCCAGCGGCGCGGCTGTAGATTTTGACCAGCTCTCGTCCGGGGCCGTAGATGCCGCCGAGGCGGAAGATGCAGACTTGGCGATCGGGTGTAGCCGCTCCTAGCAGCGTTTGCTCGGTCTCGGCCATGATACGAGCATTATCGGTGGCGGGTTTAACTGGGTCGTCTTCTCTTACCCAAGCCCCGTCGTAGTTGCCATACACGGAATAGCTGCTGGTGAAAATAATTTGCTTCAGGTTGGGAGCGCGATCGAGAGCGCCCACAACCGTTCGAGCAGTCTTTAAGTAGACTTCTTCGTAGTTGGCCTGGCGACCGGCCCCTACGCAGATGAGCAGTGTGTCTTGATCTTGTAGGAGAGTGACAATGCCGCCTGCATCTGACCCCTGCACTACCTGCACAGCCGCTGCTATGGAACGTAACTCCTCAATCCGGTCGGGGTTGGTAGTGGTAGCGGTGACCTTGACGCCTTGACTGCCCCAAAGCTGGGCCACTGCTTTGCCCACGTATCCACAGCCCAAAATTGCTGCATTCATGGCTTTAAAATCCTCAGTGCTGCGATCGCGGCGTTTTTACGTGCTTCTTTGATGCTGCGGCCTTGGCCGATGCCATAGCTTGTTCCGCCCGCCCAAACTTCTAGGGTAAACACTTTGGCGTGGTCTGGGCCAAGCCGCTCTTTTTCTAGGTAGCTGGGCAATGTACCACCCATGTGGGCCTGTACATATTCTTGCAGCTCGGTCACGGGGTCGGTGGCCTGACGGTCTAGGGCGCGATCGATCAGGGGGCTCATGAGCGCCTCAACATAGCTATAGGCGGCGGCAATGTCAGCGTCTAAGCGGTAAGCGCCAATCACCGCTTCAAATATGTCGGCCTGAACGCTGGGATTGTGGCGCTCGTGCTGGGCTCCAGCCCCTAGGCGCATTTGGTTGGGAATGCCTAGCTGCACTGCTATCTCTGCGAGGGAAGGCTCATCGACGAGGCGATCGCACCGCTGCGACATTTCTCCCACTGCCAGGTGAGGATAGCGGGCAAAGATTAAGTCGCGCACCACAACTTCAAGAATGCCGTCGCCCAAAAACTCTAGGCGATCGTAATCGGGGCCTTCGTTGGGGTGTTCGTTGGCGTAGCTGCTGTGGGTGAGCGCTTGCCGAAGCAAAGCTGGATTTTGAAAACTAGGCAGAAGCATTTTAGGCGCACTAGACAGGAAAACCGGGTTTCTTGCTCTAAACTTCAAAGCTAATTTAGCTATTAAAGCTTAGTCGAAACCCGGTTTCAAAACTGGTGAGCCTAGAACAGTTAATTGGTGCTCATGAGGTAGCGATCGCAGTTTCCTACAACCCGCATCCTAATCGCTTGCCATGTTGCTAGTGAAGTAGGGCGTAAAGCCTATGTTACTGTTAGGCCGCAGGTGGAAAAGACTTATAACCTAATGCAGATTTTGGACTGTGCTGACCAAACAAGGTTTTGACCTTGTAAAGCTTTAGCAAGGCTTCTTCAGCGTCAGGATATCGCTCCATAAGGAAGTTGATCATCTCATCGGCCGTACAGCTTTTCTGAGTGCCACCGTTCCAGCTATGAAACTCCTTATGAACCTCCTCATTAAGGGTTATAAGGTTATCTATGCAAGCGGCTAAGTCTGGATAGTCTCTGTCGGAGTAAATATGGTGAGCAGCGAGATTAAACTTATGAGACTTACCATATTTACTGCGAGTAATTTGGCAAGTTTCTTTATCTCGCTTTTTGGCAGCCGCTTTGGCTTTAGTAATCTCTTTTTGCCGAGCTGTCTCGGTGTCAATGATTAAATTAAGCGTCTTCTTCCCTACTACCTCGACGGCTTTACACCATTCTCTACGGTCTTTTATAGTCAATGACTGAGCTAGTTCCCGGCTTAAACGATCAAAACCAGATAAAGAGTAATATCTAACTCCATCGAAATCGTCGAAATCTTCAAATTTAACAAGTGGCCTTTCAGAGCGTTGAATTGAATCAAAAGCTCGGTTAAGCCGGGCATAGCTTGTGCAGAAGATGTTAACTACATCCTTCTTAGACAAAAAGTATCTGTTGTTTCTAGGACTTAGAGAACTACAGTTTTCATGGATTTTGCGGCGAACAAAAGCATTCCGGAGTTTTTCTTTATGTCTCGTTATAAACTCAACCAGGTTTTCCCAGAGGCTTTTTGGCTCTACTGAGTCCATGTACTTTGCGATCGCAAAGGCTCCATGCTCTGCAAAGATCCGTTCTTTGAGCTTCTTGTTTAAGTAGATGTAGTGATCGTTCTCTCTTAAATCCCACTCGTCATTAGGATCAGACTCAAAGAAGACTATGATTTTATCTAACTTACTAACAGAAATCCCTAAGGCATCTGCTAGATCTTTCTCCTTGATGGTGAAATTCGAGGTGTCCTTTGCCATTTTTAAGCCTCCGCACCAATGCTCTGGTACATGGTGTTGATGCGGTCAAAAACTTTCGTGTCGTCCGTGCCCGAGCCGTCTGGATGATACGTTCTACTTAAAGTGTGATAAGCCTTTTTGATATCTTCTTTTGAAGCCGACTTTGGATCGAGGTCAAATACTCGCCAAGGTAAGAAGTACTTGAAAATATCAATCCCATTGATGCAGCCGTAGCCCTCTTCCTGATCTTCTCCAGGAAGAACGCCGATAAACTTCCGATATAAAACTTCCCAAGAATCTTTCAAGCCTAGGTTCATTTGCTCCATGCCATCTGTGGCCATTTTGAATGAACTAGATTTCTTCAGCTCATTTGTATTTTTAACCTCAAAATAGTTATAAACAGCCTTTTTAAGTTCAGCCATTGGCAAAGGCTTGATTTTCTTATCTGCTTTATCTTTCTTCTTATGATTTTCAATAACGAATTGAGCAAATTCCAGAAGTAATTCAGAGTCAACTTTGTAATCCTTGGCGAGGCGACTGACCTCTTTTTGAATAAGTGAATTAAGCTGGTTGGACGGCATAATAAATTCGCTTTAGATTTGAGGGTAGAAACCGCGTATAGCTACCTATCGTCTGGTAGGCACTACTAGCTTTCCCTAAATTTTGCTCCACTCCAACAACCTAAAAGATTTTTGCTCGGAGGTTCAAATGTTCTATTTAAGGTTGTGATTCGCTCAATTTTTTGCTGACTGGTAAAACTGAACTAGTGAATTCCCTGAAAGAAAGTGTTTTCTTTATACATAACGGTATGAGTTGAGCGGCGATCACCGTCTGTCATTTACTCAAACTATCATTGCTACTTAGCAGAGGGTTACTCAATATATTTAGATGGCTAAAAGTTTATTTAGCCTTGGTTAAACATTTATCCAACCTTGCGATCGCCCGTATCAGTCTCTCGCTACAACCATTGCAACCTCTGGTAACCTCACCCGCCACTACAGAATGAATCCGTTGATTGAAACAGCGGATTTTTTGTAGGCAAGCCACAAAAACTCAACCCTCCAGGCTCATAAGTCGTGCTTACGGGTCTGAAGGGTTGAGCTGGACAATAGATTCGACTTCGAGTTAGTGGGCTAGGGCAGCTCAGTGGTGCCCATCAGGTAGCGATCGCACTCCCGCGCCGCCCCACGCCCTTCATTGATCGCCCACACCACTAGGCTCTGGCCCCGACGACAATCCCCAGCCGCAAACACGCCCGGAATTGAAGTGGTGTACTGCTCATGCTCAGCCTTCACATTGCTGCGGCCATCCTTTTCTAGGCCCAAAGCATCGATCAGCGGCTGCTCCGGACCAAGGAAACCCATGGCCAGCAGCACCAGATGGGCGGGAACAACCTTCTCGGTGCCGGGCACGTTCTGCGGCACAAACCGCCCGTTTTCGTCCTTGCCCCACTGAATCTGCACCGTGTGGACAGCTTTCACGTTGCCCTGCTCATCGCCCTCAAACTTGGTGGCTGTAGTCAGGTAGGCACGGGGGTCGTCGCCAAACATAGCGGCGGCTTCCTCCTGACCGTAGTCCATCTTGTAGACCTTGGGCCACTCGGGCCAGGGGTTGCCCGCCGAGCGGGTTTCGGGCGGCTGGGGCATAATTTCCACCTGGGTGACGCTGTTGCACCCGTGGCGAATGGATGTGCCCACGCAGTCGGTGCCCGTGTCGCCGCCGCCGATAATTACCACATCCTTGCCCGCCGCCGAGATGTAGTCGTTGCCGGGGTAGCCATCCAGCAGCGATCGCGTATTGGCGGTGAGAAACTCCATCGCAAAGTGAATGCCCTTCAGCTCGCGCCCTTCGATGGGCAGGTCACGGGGCTTAGTGGAGCCAGTGCAGAGCACTACAGAGTCGAACTCATTGAGCAGATTTTCAGCTGAAATGTCTTTGCCGACTTCAGTGTTGCAAACAAAGGTCACACCTTCGGCTTCCAGCACATCTAAGCGGCGTTGCACCACCTGCTGCTTATCGAGCTTCATGTTAGGAATGCCATACATAAGCAGGCCGCCGGGGCGATCGGCCCGTTCGTACACGGTCACCCAGTGGCCTGCCGAGTTGAGCTGGGCGGCAGCGGCCAGTCCAGCGGGGCCAGAGCCAATCACCGCGACTTTCTTGCCCGTGCGCTGCTGCGGTGGCGTGGGGGTAATCCAGCCCGATTCCCAGCCCTTTTCGGCAATGGAATACTCAATATTTTTGATTGTCACCGGGGGGTTGGTGATGCCTAGCACGCAAGAACCCTCGCAGGGGGCGGGGCAAACGCGCCCGGTAAACTCGGGGAAGTTGTTGGTCTTGTGCAGTCGCTCCAGGGCTTCTTCCCACAGGCCGCGATAGACCAGGTCGTTCCATTCAGGAATCAGGTTGTTGACGGGGCAACCGCTGGCCATGCCGCTAATGGTCATGCCCGTGTGGCAGAAGGGGGTGCCGCAATCCATGCAGCGCGCGCCCTGGGTGCGGAGGTTTTCCTCCGGCATGTGGAGGTGGAACTCGTCCCAGTTGCGAATGCGATCGGCAGGGGCGACTTCTTGCGCCACTTCCCGCAGATATTCCATAAAGCCAGTCGGTTTTCCCATGGTGTTTATCCTGAAAAGCGTGTTGATGGGGGAAATGTACTTTGCCTAGGGCAGGTGTGTAAGGTGCATTCGCGAAGCAATGCACCATAATCCGAGGTTTCGCGCGCGGTGCATTGCTGGCGCGAATGCACCCTACGGTTGGTCTAACTGCCGCCGATGCGGGCGACGTCGCGGGCGTTTTCTTCAAAGGCGGCGGTGAGGGCATCATCGCCGGTCAGCCCATCGGCCAGGGCCTTTTGGATGTGTTGCAGCACGCGCTTGTAATCGCGGGGCATCACCTTCACAAACTTGGCGATCGCACTATCCCAATCTTCTAGCAGACTCAGCCCCCGCTTGCTCTGGGTGTAATCGACATGGCGCTGGATCAGCTCTTGCAGATCGCGAATTTCTTCGGGGTCGGTGAGCTGCTCCAGATCCACCATTTCGGTGTTGCAGCGGGTGGCAAAGTCACCCGCCTCATCCAGCACGTAGGCGATGCCGCCGCTCATGCCTGCCGCAAAGTTGCGCCCAGTTAACCCCAGCACGATCGCCTTGCCGCCGGTCATATATTCGCAGGCGTGGTCGCCAACCCCTTCTACCACCGCCGTTACCCCAGAGTTGCGCACGCAGAAGCGCTCGCCCGCCAGGCCGCGAATGTAGGCTTCACCGCTGGTAGCTCCGTAGAAAGCGACGTTGCCAGTGATGATGTTTTCAGCGGGCACGAAGGTCGACTGCTTAGGTGGGTAGACAATCAGCTTGCCACCGCTGAGGCCCTTGCCCAGATAGTCGTTGGCTTCGCCTTCGAGTTCGAGCGTGACGCCCTTGGGCACAAAGGCCCCAAAACTCTGCCCGGCGCTGCCCTGGAAGTGCAGGTGCACGGTGTCTTCGGGCAGCCCTTCCCAATGGCGCTTGGTGATTTCGTTGCCGAGAATGGTCCCTACCACCCGGTTGATGTTCTGAATGGGGAGACTGGCGGTAACTTTCTCGCCGCGCTCAATGGCGGGGGCACATAGATCCAGCAGCTTGGTCATATCGAGGGATTTTTCTAAACCGTGGTCTTGGGCCATCTGGCAGTAGCGGCCCACCTCTGGCCCCACCTCCGGCTGGTGCAGCATGGGGGAGAGGTCGAGGCCCTTGGCCTTCCAGTGCTCAACGGCCGCCTTTGGCTCTAGCACATCGGTGCGGCCCACCATCTCGTTGAGGGTGCGGAAACCCAACTCGGCCATAATCTCGCGCATGTCTTGGGCAATGAACTGCATGAAGTTGACCACATGGTCGGGGTCACCCATGAAGTGCTTGCGCAGCTCAGGATCTTGGGTGGCGACGCCTACGGGGCAGGTATTCAGGTGACAGACCCGCATCATGATGCAGCCCAGGGAGACCAGGGGTGCAGTGGCAAAGCCAAATTCTTCGGCCCCCAGCAGAGCCGCAACGACCACATCGCGGCCGGTTTTCATTTGGCCGTCGGTTTCGACGATCACCCGACTGCGCAAGTTGTTCATCACCAGGGTTTGGTGGGTTTCCGCTAGGCCCAGCTCCCAGGGTAGACCGGCGTGCTTGATTGAGGTTTGAGGTGAGGCCCCAGTACCGCCATCAAACCCAGCGATGAGAATGACATCGGCGTGGGCCTTGGCCACCCCGGCGGCGATGGTGCCAACGCCCACCTCAGACACCAGTTTGACGTTGACTCTGGCCTCACGGTTGGCGTTTTTGAGGTCGTGGATCAGCTCGGCCAGATCCTCAATGGAGTAGATGTCGTGGTGGGGCGGAGGCGAAATTAGGCCGACGCCGGGGGTCGAGTGGCGCACCTTAGCAATCCAGGGATAGACCTTGCGGCCCGGTAGCTGCCCACCTTCGCCTGGTTTCGCGCCCTGGGCCATTTTGATCTGGATCTCTTGGGCCTGGGACAGATAGAGACTGGTGACGCCGAAGCGACCAGAGGCCACCTGCTTGATGGCGCTGTTTTTGGAGTCGCCTTTTTCGTTGGTCCAGGTGTAGCGATCGGGGTCTTCGCCGCCTTCGCCCGTGTTGGACTTGCCACCGATGCGGTTCATGGCGATCGCCAGCGCCTCGTGGGCCTCCTTGGAGATCGACCCGTAGCTCATCGCTCCGGTCTTAAACCGCCGGGTGATGGCCTCTACCGGTTCTACCTCGTCGAGGGGAATCGGCTCGCGCTGCTTGAATTGCAGCAGATCGCGCAGGCGAAACATCTGCTTGTCTTGCGCGTTTACCAGGGCGGCGTAGCGCTTGTAGGCATCGTAGTCACCAGTTCTCACCGCTTTTTGCAAGGTGTGGATCACCTCAGGGCTGAGCAAATGAGCTTCGCCTTCTTTGCGCCACTGGTAGTCGCCGCCTACATCAAGGGTGACACGGTCGGTGGGGCGATCGGGGAAGGCGTGGCAGTGCCGCTTGATAGCTTCCTCGGCCAGCATGTCTAGCCCGATGCCCTGAATGCGCGAAGCCGTCCAGGTGAAGTATTGGTCGATGACGGTTTGGTTCAGGCCCAGGGCCTCAAAGATCTGCGCGCCGCGATAGCTCTGGATGGTGGAAATGCCGATCTTGGAGGCGATTTTGATCACGCCCTTGGTGACGGCCTTGATGAAGTTCTGGCAGGCTTTCTCCAGATCCATGGGGGGGAGAAGCTGGTCGGCAATCATGCCCTCAATGGTGTCGAACACTAGGTAGGGGTTGATGGCCCCACAGCCGTAGCCGATCAGGGTGGCAAAGTGGTGCACTTCGCGCGGTTCGCCCGACTCGAGGACGAGGCCGACGCGGGTGCGGCTGCCATTGCGAATCAGGTGGTGGTGCAGGCCAGCAACGGCCAGCAGCGCGGGAATGGGGGCATGGTCGGCGTCAATAGTGCGATCGCTCAAAATAATGAGACTGGTGCCGTTGGCGATCGCCTCATCCGCCGCCGCAAAGATCCCATTCAGCGCCGCTTCTAGCCCCGCTTCACCATCAGCCGCCGTAAACACAATCGGCAGCGTCGTCGAAGGAAATCCGCTAGCCTCAGCATTCTTCAGCTTGGCCAGCTCCGCATTGGTAATGATCGGCGTTTTGAGGTTGATCAGCCGACAGCTCTCCGGCTCAGGCTTGAGCAAATTGCGTTCGCTGCCGATGGTGGTGTCTGCCGAGGTGATGATCGCCTCGCGGATGGAGTCGATGGGCGGGTTGGTCACCTGCGCAAACAGCTGGTGAAAGTAGTCGTACAGCAGCCGAGGCTTATTCGACAGTACGGGCAGTGGCGTGTCGGTACCCATGGCACCGACGGCTTCGACACCGCTCTCGGCCATGGGCTTGAGCAGCAGGCGCAGCTCCTCGAAGGTGTAGCCAAAGGCAGTTTGGGCGATCGATAGGGGTGCAGGGGTGGGTAGGGGCGCAGCATGCTGCGCCCCTACGGGGTTAGTGCCATTGCCGTTTAACCCTGCGGGGTCTGTGGACTCTGGCAGATCGCCCAGTTTCACTAGGTGCTGATCGAGCCATTCCCGGTAAGGTTGCTCGGCGGCGATCTGGTGCTTGATCTCTTCGTCGGAGACAATGCGGCCCTCGTCCATATTCACCAGGAACATGCGGCCCGGCTCTAGGCGACCCTTGTAGGCGACGCGCTCGGGCTCGATGGGTAATACCCCGGCTTCCGAGGCCATGATCACCAGATCGTCCTTGGTGACGGTGTAGCGGGAAGGGCGCAAGCCGTTGCGATCGAGCACCGCACCCATCATGGTGCCGTCGGTGAAGGCGATCGCAGCCGGGCCATCCCAGGGCTCCATCAGGCAGGCGTGGTATTCGTAAAAGGCTTTTTTCTCAGCGCTCATCGACTCGTGGGCCGTCCAGGGTTCGGGCACCATCATCATCATGGCGTGGGGCAGCGAGCGGCCCGCCAGGGTCATGAGTTCCAACGTATTGTCGAAGATGCCAGAGTCGCTGCCTTCTTTATTGATCAGTGGCTTGGCGCGATCGAGATCGCCGCCAAACAGCTCTGACTCAAACATCGACTGGCGAGCATACATCCAGTTGATGTTGCCGCGCAGGGTGTTGATTTCGCCGTTGTGGGCCACATAACGGTAGGGGTGAGCCCGCTCCCAACTGGGGAAGGTGTTGGTGCTAAAGCGCGAGTGCACCAGGGCCAGGGCGCTTTCCATCGCCTCATCGGCCAGGTCGGGGAAGTAGAGCCCCACCTGTTCTGGCGTCAACATGCCCTTGTAAACCACCGTACGGCAGGACAGGCTAGTGGCATACCAGTAGGGGTCGGTGGGGTGAATGGCCGAGTGGGTGCGCTTGCGAATGATATAGAGCTTGCGTTCAAAGGCTTGGTCGTCGGCCAGATCGGGCGATCGCTGAATGAACACCTGCTGCATAAACGGCTCGCTGGCCTTGGCCGTATCGCCTAGGGAAGCGTTGTCGGTGGGCACATCGCGCCAGCCCAACACCTGCTGCCCTTCTTCTGCGGCAATTCGCTCAAAGATGCGACGACCTTGTTCGCGGTCTGCCGGGGTGGGTGACGAAAAGAAAAAGCCGACACCATAATGCCCTGGCCCTGGTAGGGTAATGCCCGCTTCTGCTGCTACCTTTGCCATAAATTTGTGGGGCATTTGCAGCAAAATACCTGCCCCGTCGCCGGTGTTGGCCTCAGCCCCCACCGCACCTCGGTGGGCCAGATTGACCAAAATCGTCAGCCCCTGCTGCACAATAGTGTGCGACTGAGCGCCCTTCATGTGGACGATGAAGCCAACGCCACAGGCATCGTGTTCGTACTGTGGATGGTAAAGACCTTGAGCTTGGGGCGGTTGAGATAGGGTCATTGATTTATCGAGCAACAGGAAGGAACTCAAACAGACATAGCTATGGACCGTGCCTAGCTATTCTGCGATGAGCCATGGGGTATTGACTAGTCCCTTAAGAAAATAATCAGATCAATGTCTTAAGAAGTTTGCGAAATATCACAAAAGCTAGGGCTTTTTAACCGCCAAGAATTTCTGCTAAATCGAGCACATCTATAGGAAAAGATATATTGTGCTCGCCAGTGAATTGTCTTGGGTGAGCCAGAGTCGCTTGTGTCTATGCTAGCAGCCTGATTTTTGCCAAGTTGAAAGGCTGTTTGCAAAGGGACCTGTCGCAACTTGATTCACAGCCCCTTGAAAGAGTGTATTCAACCCCAGAATCTCTTTTGAAGAAGGATATTTAAGGATAAACTCAGATTCTTGCTATGTAGGGATAGAACCTCTAAATCAATATTCAAGCATATTGCTGCGATGAGTAATCAGCAACAAAGCTAAGCTTAATCAGGCCTTATTTTTGCTCGCATATACTGGCTGAATCAGTTTAAAGTGTAACTACCCTGCCGTAATCTTTATGAGATTTAAAGGGCTGGCAAATTGTGCACTCTATCTATTGAATGGCAGCAGTTTCAAAGATCACATTCTCCTGCAGGCTGTGTTGATTAGATCGATTGATCTGGTTATCGCTTCCTTTGGTCAGAAAAATGCTGTGAAAAGACCATGGTTTGTTCGACTACTGAGAAATGCCAGCCTCATTTTGTTGCTTTTAATGTTGTGGCGAAGAACATAGGGCGATCGCCTCACAAGGCTGACATGCCATTGAGCGGAGTTCCCTGCTTCCTTAACCTTCTCAAAAGTCTGTCTCTGCTTCCTCACCGCTTCCTTCCTAAGCAGTTAATAAGCTTTTCCTCTATCTAAGCTTTCTATAGGCCTGTCTAACGAGATTAGACCCGTACACAAATTCTTGCCAAATGTCAATATTTCGCTCGATGGTTATTCTGTCAGAGCCTGAGAGTTTTTTGGCAGCGCTCTAAGGCACCTGACCCTTGATTTTGCGTTCTTCTAGTACCTATTCCCAAAGGTAGATGACGGAAAAAAGCAACTCACTGTGCCATTAGCTTTATGGAAATTTCATTGAAGTTTATCAAAACTTTAATTAACCTCTAGTTAATCTTACCTACCATAACTTAAGTATAAGTTTACCTTTAGATAACCTTTGACCTTCTTTTGCATAGGTTATCTGTCGCCATTGCTATTAAGTTTTGCCCCCAACTTAGGATTCATAGACATGGTGAAGCAAGGTGCATCGCCCCGCCTTACTGCGACTTCGGCTGTTGATACGTTAACCCGAGGGCTCAGCACTCAGCGCCCTCTCGTAAAATCTCCCTTCTTTATTTGTTGCTCAGGGCGGTCTGGTTCTACCCACCTACGCCTCATGCTGGATCACCACCCTCAGTTATCTTGTGTTGATGAAGTGGGTTACATCACTGAACTGGTGTCTGATGATGGCGATATGCCTGATGTGGCAACGTACCGCCAGTGGCTAGAATCTGATTTCATTTTTCAATCTTGTTGCGACTTCACTATCGACCCTGATTTAGACTTCTATGAATTGGTAAACGATTTTCTTTGCCAACAGAAGGATTGCAGCAATAAGCAGGCAGTGGGTGCAATCAGCCATTTTGATTTCATTCGGCTTTTAAAGCTTTGGCCAGATGCACGTTTTATTCACATGGTGCGAGATGGGCGAGATGTCGCCTATTCCTGGATGAAGGAGATGCATCTCTTTGAAAATCCTTGGTTCGCCGCTGAGAAATGGCGTGAGGCAGAGCAGGCTTGGGAGCGGTTGGCTCAGCGTCTTCCCGAGGGACAGTATCTAGAAATTACCTATGAGGATATGGTCAACGACACGGTAGGTACACTGACAGAGATTTGTCAGTTTCTAGGTGTTGACTATGATGCTGAAATGCTGAAATTTAGTAAAGCAGGAAGCTACTTCACTTTGCCAGATCCAAAGTTTAGTGGTCTATGGCGATCGCATCTCTCGCCCTGGGAAATACAAGTAGCAGAAGCTAACATTTCAGACTTGCTTATCGATAGAGGTTATAAGCTCAGCGAACTGCCCAGATTGACTGTTAGCTCTCTAGATCTCAAGCGGTTTAAGCTAATGGAGAAAGTGTTTATGTGGCAGCGCCGCATTAGCTTCTTTGGCTTACGCCTATCAGCAGTTGAGTACCTTTCACGTCGCCTTGGTCTACGTGGGTGGCACAGCCAGGTAAAGCAAGAGATGCATGCGATCGCAATTCCTGCTCTGAAGCGCTAGCAGAGCGACGAGACTGCCTCCGCTTTTGCCGCATTCATCTTCATCCCCAGCCCTTTTCGAACAAGAGAAGATCTGGGGATTTCTATATCTATAAGGTGTGGGGACCGCAGGCCGATCGCACCAGACCAAAGTCGGCCCGTAGGGTGGGCGCGATCGCTAGACTCATCATCGTAGCCATAATGGCGGCATA
Source organism: Leptolyngbya subtilissima AS-A7 (assembly GCF_039962255.1). Taxonomy (NCBI): domain Bacteria; kingdom Bacillati; phylum Cyanobacteriota; class Cyanophyceae; order Leptolyngbyales; family Leptolyngbyaceae; genus Leptolyngbya; species Leptolyngbya subtilissima. Next base: position 166,158 of record NZ_JAMPKY010000005.1, read on the forward strand.
AGGCATAAGGCCGTACTAACTTTTCCGATTTTGGATCCTCAGCACGACGCATCAGAATAGCGCAGGATGAGGCGGCGAGCTGGGTGAGCGATCGCCCTAAACAGGCCAATCCCCCACCTGTAAAGCGATGCGGCCAAGTCAGTCTGCCGAATCCTATCGCCGATGCATGGGCCTTGCTGCGAATAAAACGCCCTTATTGAAAATCTGTTGCATTAATCCCAGGGCTTGGGTATCTTAGTAACAACGATAGTCAATAGCAACAGCAACCGAGTCCCCAGGATATCGCGTTCAGTAATTTTTAGAAAAATGCCCTAATGCTTTCTAGGAAAGGGTTTCAGCTTTTTTAAGCCTCGGCTGAGCCCCATACCTTAGCGTTTAGCTCAGAGTTAGTTTCAATAAGTTCAGACCATTGGCGGTCAACACTATGGAGATTCAGTCGAGTTAATATGCACGTTTTAGAGTCAGATTATTTAGGGTCAGGGCAAGACCTGCAAAATACTGCCCCCGCTCAAACCGTGGTTGATTTAGACCGGGTAACCCGCTGGAACGTCTACCGCCGCCTGCAAGAGCTGAACCTAGTGTGCGCCTGTGGTAGCGATCGCCCGCTTACCGTCGCCATCCATACCCCTGCCGATGCTTTGCTGGTTTGGAGCGTGGTGCAGGCTGCTATCCAGCCCAAGCTATGCCTCGCCGACCACCTGAAGCGCTGCTGGCAGCAAAGGAGCTTGACATGAGCCGCCACGAGCCCGCCACCCTAGAGGCTGGTACTGTTCCCACTGGCCAAGTGCTCAAGGGTCAATACAGTGGGGTCTATCGCTCCGACAAAGGCAAGATCAAGGGGCTGCTGCTGCAAGCCGGTGAGGCCAAATTCACTGTTAAGCTGCCCAAATATTTGCGTCCCATGCTGATGCGTGAGTTAGCACCGGGTGACTTCGTGCAGGTCTGGGCCTATCCCGAAGACGATCGCTGGCGGGCAATTAATGTTTTGCCTCTGCCCAAGTGCGAGGCGGAGATACTGCAACAGCAGTGGGGCGACCTTGCCCCTGTCCCAGAGCTGACTCGAACCTCGCAAAAACGCATGTGCATCGAGATTTGCACTAAGGGCAAATGCTACAAGCAGGGGGCGCGTCAAGTCCACAGCGCCCTGCAAGAGGCCGTGGATCGCGATCCAGCTTTGGCCCACGTTGCTATCAAGGAAACTGGCTGCATGAAAGCCTGCAAGCAAGGCCCAAACCTTCGCCTGCCCAATGGCCGAATGCTGCACCGAGTCAGCCCCGCCGACGCTTTAGCGCAGCTAGACGCAAAACGATGACCGCTCAGGAATCTAATCCCCAGCGGTAGAACTATTGGCTGGTGATTGTGACTGGGCGCTTTCAAACTGGATTATCTAGAAGGTGTATCTCGATTCGTAGGTGGTGAGCGTGAGTGATCGTCCGCTGGAGGACAACTACAGCAAAATAACCCTGCCCTCAATGAATGAGCAGCAGGGTTTGCAAATGGCTCTTCTCAGCAACTACCAGCCCAGCTTGAGGCTGTCTGGAGTGAGGAAGTGCTCTAGATGGTAAGCCCGCTCCTCGGTTTTCAGCAAAATTTGCTCGTAGAGGTAGCGAGTAGCGCGATCGCCCAAGCTCTCAGCCTGGGCAGCCAGCCGACGAATCAGTTCGATCAGCGATTGCTCAGCCTTCAGATCGTGGTCGATCATGATGCGGCAGCGGTAGGTGTCGTCGTTTTCCATGTCGAAGCAGCACAGCTCAGCCAGCTTGCCAAAGCTGAGAGGAGGAATTCCCCCCAGCCCGTGCAGGCGCTCTCCCACCTCGTGGGCATGGCCTTGAGCCGCTTCGTAGCTCTCCTCGAAATAGTTGTGGAGCATGTAGTACTCAGAACCTTCCACAACAAAATGGTGCTTTTGGTACTGCAGCGACAGGGCTGTAAAGCTGGCATAGAGCGTCGCCAGTCCATCCACCACTGGTTCTGTAACCGACTTCTCCAGCAATACTGGGTTGTTTGCCACCTCGCCATAGGTTTGCAGCAGAGTCTCAGTAATCGGCATAAGCATCCCCCTTTTTTAGCAGTGAAAGCAGCCCTAGCCTTTCAGGGTTGCTTATTGAGCCTAGCTCATTTTTTTGAATCTAGCTAATAACTTTGTTTGCCTAAAAAAGTATAGAGAAGTGCAGAATTCAACTGTTAATAGAGATAGCGAAAATGATTTTCAATAGGTTTAATTCTTTGTATCGAAACTGATTGGCGATAGGCTCAAACCCTTTGGTGAAAGCCACTTTCAATAGCAATGACTATTTTAATAAGCCTGGGCGATCGCTCAAAATCCTGCTTTAGTTATTCCCTTCGTTAGATGTCAATGCTCTGATTTATATGGTCAACCTAACTGCTTTCTTCAATTGTGACGACCAGACGATGGAACAAGATCCAGCTCTGCCTAGCTTAAATCAAGAGCCCGAACTACTCAAAACCGTTCTTAATAAGGAAGGGTTTCGGTTCACCAACCAGCGACAAAAAATACTGGACTTGTTTCAGTCGGCAGCTCTGGGTCATCACCTCAATGCTGAAGAAATCCATCATCAGTTGCTAGATCAGGGTGAAAAAATCAGCTTTTCTACCATCTATAGAGCGTTGCACGTCATGGTCAGACTAGGGTTGCTGCAAGAGCTAGAGCTAGCTGAGGGCAGAAAGTATTACGAACTCAATACTCCCTTTATGAATCAGCACCACCATTTGGTCTGTGTTCACTGCGGCGATGTAGAAGAGTTTGAAGACGCCAAAATGACCCAGGTGGGCAGCAATGAGAGTGCCTCCCATGGGTTCTCGCTGCTGAACTGCCAGTTTACGGTGTACGGCATCTGCCCTAGCTGCCAGTTACTGCTGGGCTAGATGTCGGTAGTAGTGCCACAGTAGGTGGGCCACCGCACCTTGGTAGGGATCGAGAGTTGCTGTAGAAACCAATAGGTCTTTGCGCGTGGGGCGGCTTTCCAGATTGTGTAGCCGCTGGTAGCTAATTTGAATGGCCAAATCTGAGGCGGGGAAACTGCTCAACCGCTGGAGGCAAAACAGCAGGTAGACTTCCGCCGTCCAAACGCCAATGCCTTTAATCTGAGTCAGATGTGCGATCGCCTCTGTGTCGGACAAGGTGGCGAGGGTTTCTAGGCTGAGCTGGCCCGATAAAATGGCGTTGGCAAGTCGTTGGCAAGTGGCGATTTTAGCCTGGCTGAGCCCCACCTGTTTGAGGGTGCTGTCTGGGGTAGAGGCGATCGCTTCAGGGGTCAACTCTATGGTCGCCATCAGCCGCTGAAAGATTGCCTGGGCCGCTCTAGACGACAGCTGCTGTCCCATAATGATGCGCACTAGCGATGGCAATCCGGCGGCCCAGGCGCGGACGGTGAGGGGGCCAGCTTCGGCCTCAATGCGCTGAAAGGTGGGGGCGCGATCGCACACCACCGTCACCGCCTGCCGCAACTGAGGGCTAGGTGGCAGTAGCTCGCTATCCAAGATCTTGGCTACATCACTACGCGGCATCGCAACAATCATCCTAAATCCAGAATCCGAAATCGCCCGATCAACTGCTGAGCCAAAGCACCACGGGTAGGGTAAACACGCTGAGAAAGGTCGAGAGCACAATGGTTCTAGCCACGCGGGTTCTGTCGCCACCCAGTTCCGTCACCCAGATCAGCGAGTTGACGGCCACGGGCATGGCCGCCTGGAGCACCAGCACCTGCCGGTCTAATCCTTGCAAACCCAGCGCCGTACCAATGCCGTAGGCCAGCAACGGCGCCACCACCAACCGCAGCACCGCACCGATTAATTCATAACGGTCGAATACCAGCTCCGTCCGCGCTAGCTGCACCCCCAGCGTCAGCAGCGCCACCGGAATTGCGCCCTCCCCCAGTAGCGCCATGCCCCGCTCCAGCGGCAGCGGAAACGCTTCGTGTGTAGCCTGGAGACCGATGCCCGCGAGGGCGGCCCAAAATACCGGCAGCCGCAGCGTGACGTTGATCCCGGCCTTTAGCCCTGCCTGCTGCAGCACAATGGGGAAGACGGTGGCGATCATGACGCTAGAGCCCACCAGATACACCACCGCCCGCTCTAGCCCGGCCTCGCCGAGGGCAAACAAAATGAAGGGCAGCCCCAGGTTGCCTACGTTTGAGAACATCACGATGGCAATGAGACTCTTTTGCTCATCTACCGAAAAGTCGAGGCGACGGCTCAGCCCCACCGCCAGCAGGTACAGCACCACGGTATTGAGCAAAAAGCTGGTGATGATCGCGATCGCACTGCCCATCGCCAGCGTGGTCTCAGCCAGGCTAGTCAACACCAGCGCGGGCAGCAGGGCGTAGATGTTCAACCGCGTCAGGGTTTGCATGTCTAGCTCAAAGCTGCGGCCCACGCCAAACCCCACTAGGGCGACCAGGGCCACAGGCAGCATCGCCGAAATCAAAACTTCCATAAATACCTAGTGATTTTCACCCTACCACCTGTGACAGGGTGACTGTTCGGGGGGCGATGCGGCGACTGAACCACGGCGATGACTTCTAAAACTGCCGACTCCACTCCTGCGGCCAGCGCTCGACTACTACCTTGGTCTGTGTGAAAAATTCCATCGCGTGGGCTCCCTGCCCGTGGAGGTCGCCGAAGAAGCTATCCTTCCAGCCGCTGAAGGGGAAGAAGGCCATCGGTGCAGCCACGCCGATGTTGATGCCGATGTTGCCAGCGGTAGCCTCGTAGCGAAACTGGCGAGCGGCGGCGCCGCTGTTGGTGAAGAGGCAGGCCATGTTGCCCCAGGGGCTGCGGTTCACTAGGGCGATCGCCGCCTCAATCGTATCCACCGGCATCAGCCCCAGCACGGGGCCGAAGATTTCGGTGTGGGCGATTTCTCCAGAGGGTGGCACGTTTTGTAGCACCGTGGGTTTGACGAAGTGACCCGCTTCTAGGGTGGGAATGTGAGCGTTGCGGCCGTCTACTAAAACCGTTGCCCCTTCATCAGCGCCGGTTTGAATCAGGCTCCCAATGCGCTGCTGGCTCTGGGCTGTAATCACCGGCCCCATCTGCACCTCGGGGTCGAGGCCATTGCCAACGGTGCGGGTGGCGGCGGTGTGGGCGATCGCATCAGTAAACCACTCGGTCGCTTCTCCCACCGTCACCGCTAGGGACGCCGCCAGACAGCGCTGACCGGCACAACCAAAGGCGCTATCGGCCACAATTCGTGTTGTCATCTCCTGGTCAGCATCGGGCAGCACAATCACCGGGTTTTTGGCCCCGCCCTGGCACTGCACCCGCTTGCCGTGGGCCGCCGCCTGGGCGTAGATATATTTGGCGACCGGCGAGGAGCCGACAAAGCTGATCGCCTGAATGGTGGGGTGTTCTAGAATCGCATCCACCGTTTCTTTGGCCCCATTTACCAGGTTCACCACGCCGGGGGGAAAGCCCGCCTGATCTAGCAGCTCGAAGATGCGCTGCATAGTTAGGGGCACTTTCTCGGAGGGTTTGACGATGTAGGTGTTGCCGCAGGCCAGAGCGTAGGGCATAAACCAAAAGGGAATCATGGCGGGGAAGTTGAAGGGGGCGATCGCCGCTGCCACCCCCAACGGTTGCCGAATCATAAACTCATCAATGCCGCTGGCAATATCCTCCAGCACCGTGCCCTGCATCATCATCGGGATGCCGCAGGCCACCTCTACGTTTTCGATCGCCCGCCGCAGCTCGCCCTTCGACTCAGCCAGGGTTTTGCCACACTCCTGGGTAATAGTCTGGGCCAGCTCCTCTAGGTGCGTTTCTAACAGGTCTTTCAGCTTAAATAGGTACTGCACTCGCTGGGGCGGGGGAACTCGACGCCACTCCTCAAACGCTGTTGCCGCTGCCTGGGCAGCCTGATCGACCTCCTGCTTAGGAGAAATGGGAACTTGGGCCAGCACCTCTCCGGTCGCCGGGTTATTGACCGAAAGCACATCCCCCGCCGCCGACGGCAACCACTGGCCGTTGATGTAGTTTCTCAAAAGCCCCGATTGCGTCATGCTCGATCGCGCCCCCAACTGCGTCATGTTCGTGCTGTGATTACTGCTCACCAAGCATCATAGACGCCGCTCTACCCACGTAGGGCTATTGTGCCGCCTCAGCAAGCAAGGATGCGGCAATGGCATCAATACTGTTTAACAAGCCAGGTCTTCTACTAAAGCACTCAGCCCTTAGGTTTGGCATTGAATCATGGAGGCACAGCGGTAGACCATGGCTGCCCGGCTATCGACCCCCAGCTTGAGAAAGATGCGTCGCAGGTGTGTCGATACTGTCCATTCACTGATTCGCAACTGGCGGGCAATTTGTTTATTGGGTCGCCCCATAGCTACCAGGGTAGCTACCTGCAATTCGCGATCGGTTAACAGCCGAGTCAGGTCATTGGCAGCTGAGAGCTCGGGCTCGACTTTAACCACGGCACAGAGGTAGCCATTAACTTCAAAGCGGCTGATTTCAATAAATTGGGCTTCCTCATCCTCGCTCTCTGACCCATTGACCCCACTGGCGGAGTCTGCCAACATCACCACGCAGTAGTGCTGCTGATTGATGTCAAAGCTGTCTAAAATTCGGGTTGATAAATTAAACTCTGTTGGCGTCTGAACCGAGGAAAAAGGTTGCATTTAAACCTCCAGGGGGGGAGAAGTGCAATCACTAGCCTCTAGGCTGGGGCCTGGACTCCCCTAGCGAGTTGACTGCAAAAAGAGAAATTAAAAATCAAATTTTTAACACCATCAAGAAACTGAAGGAACTCCTGACCAGGTTAGCGGGGCTCAAGATGACGAATCGAGGGAACACGAGGGGTAACCGGCTGACGATGAGGAGCAGCGGGGATAGATGACCCGGCTAAAGGGCGATGAACTCTAGCGGGGGGAAGCGTGCGCAGATTAAACCAAACGGCCAGGTTGGCCTGGGGGTCTAAAACGGGCTGTAGGCTGCTACCCGGCCCGGTGAGCAGGGGAGTGACTCCTGGCCCATGACCACTGACGGTGCTGTCGCCATGCACAATAATTCCAAGGGTAACCCGCCCTTGTCGGTAGGCTGGTCCAAACCGGGCGTCACCATCACAAATTGCAACAAAATCACCAAAGCGCAGGCTGCCTAGGCGGTAGCGATCGCGTATCCCCTCATCGAACAGCTGAATATCATAATCGCCCCGCCATACGGTATTTTTGCCCAACCCTGACCCCATAATCTGTGACGGAATCATGTGGGTGACGGGCACCTGCAATCGCCGTTGGCTGGGGTGCAAGCCCCACCGCCGCAGCAAAACTGGAGAACAATTGCTGACGGTCACCTCGGGATAGTCGAGCAGCCGCAGCCCCAAGCCGTGGCTGTAGATTTGAATGCGATCGCCAATTTGTAGCCGCCCCAGCACCGGGGGGGCAAAGTCAACAATGACATGATCGACACCGCCGTGTTTGCCCGTCACTAACCCCCGCTGGCCGGTACAGGGGCCGCTGATTACCCGCGCCAGGTTGCCCACGCAAGAGTAGGTAAGCAGAGCCAGATTAGGTCCCCGGCGGCTGCCGATCACCTCGCGGTTGTTGTTGTGCAGGGCCACTCCCGGCTCAATGTGGTCACCCATCAGGCCGACGCAGCGATCGCCAATGCGCTGGTTGAGCACAATGCCCCCCGTGGCGGGCAGCACCCGCGACACCCCATCGTGGCCCATGCGGTAAGGGTTAACCGCCCCCACTGGGTGCGCCACCTGGCCCATCACCGCCACCATCACTAGGTCAGGCTGGTTGGTGCGGAGAGTATGTCTGACTTTAGCCATGAGTCCATGCCTACCCAATAGGTACTATGCGAAGGTAAGAGTTTAAGTCACCGTAATATCGCCTAGCAGGATGCAGTTTGGATTGGTATTACCTACCCATATTTCGAGGTAGTAATTGCCAGAGGGCAAGTTATTCCAGGTAAAATTAGCAGGTCGAGAAATTGGAAACCTGGCTGATCCAAAACTTCGATCTGGCCGATACCAAGACTCGCTCTTGTGTAGCTGAATATGATATTCAGCTACTGGACAACTCGCGGGCCGATCCCATCGTGCCGAGCTGCTAACTGTAACAGCACCACGAGTGACTGGAAAGATTCTTGAATTGGGTAATCGAGCCCGAATTCTAAATGTGCTCGTGAATTCATCGATATCTGTAAAATCGTCGAAGTCAAGATCTAGATTATCAATCTGGAATTTCCGATACATGACTTAATCTCCACAGATTAACCACAAAGGACTATCAATATAAGAAGATAGACATCCTGCTGCTATCGCTCTTCGTAACAAGTAAAGTTAAAGCCACCTATTGAATTAGGCTAATGCAGGGAATACCAAAACCCCTGAGCACCTTGCCAGAGGTCTATAGAGGGCTCCAAAAACTCCGATGACTCCAGCGCAGTGAAGGGCAAACTTTCTGACCAATTTTGTGTCGTGCCCAAAGTTGCAGCGGCGGGCACAACGAGATGAATAATACTCAAATTCAAGCCAGACCAGAGAAATTTAGAGACCCCAGCATGAACTAGAACACTACGAAAGTAATTTTGCTCAATATCGGCCATTACATTGTCAAATCCAATTTCTTGACAGGCAATGCCCCATTTGGTGAGCGTGCTACAAACACGAGGAGGCTGATTCTGAGCTAGTTCTGCGGTGGTTCGGTGGGTCAAAATGCAGGCAGGTCGGGCGGCGGCTAAGGCCGCTAAATCTCGGTAGGCTAGGGTTAAGACATCATCCCTGGCCAACTGTTCTCCTATCTGACCATCAAGACTTTGGGCCAGGGATTCCCAACGCCAAATCAAATCGCTATCAGCTCCAGCGGGTACAAACGATTCGCCAATCACATCAGCTAAAAAGTTGATGTTGCGGGTGGTGGGGTCAACTCGAAGCCGCAGGCGCTCCCACTCTTGCAGCGATCGCAACATCTGCTGCGACACCTCCTGTCGCTCAGTTGGGGGCAACACCTCAATCTGCTTTCCTAGCAGAGCTTCTGGCTGCTCCACATAAAACTGCGGGTTGTCGAGCATATGCCAAAACTCCCGCACAATCCACAGCTCCATCAGCTCGCTGAGCTGTTTGACTAGGGGCAGGCCGTAGATTGACAGCGCCAGGGCCGGGTCAAGCACACAGGCCCACCGCCGCTGGGTGAGGGTAATCGATACATCCGAGACCAGGGTTCCTGTCATTGTTCTACCCCTTGCTTAAACTGCTATTGATTGAACGAATCGCTAGCGATCGAAATCCAACACATCCCGAGGCCTTAAATCCTGGTTGCTCACGGTGGTTCTGCGGGTAAGTGGGTCATAAACATGCTTTTCGAGGGTTCGCCCTGACTGAGGATCAATGAGTAAGAACACGCTACGTGCCCCTGGATCGTTGCCAATCACTTCTCGCTGATGACGCTGCAGGTCATGGCGGCTAGTATCTACCTCAATGTTGATGCGTCGCCCACTACGAGGATCGACCGCTTGAATATCGGGTTGATTGCGGGCTGTGACTAGGCGCTCAATGCGTCGTCGCTGCCCCCGTCCCCGAATAACGGGTCGCTGGCGAGGAATGACCTGGGCCTGCTCGTTGCGCAGGGTATTTCGAGATACCCCCCACTGCTGCAGCCTTCTCATAATTTGGTTCCATCGCGTCACCTGAGTATTGAGGGCGGAACGACCCCGGTTTGGGGGAGGCGGAAAACCCCCTCCTCGGGCGTAGTCACCCTCTTTCTCCTGAAGCCAGTCGTCTAGGCGATCGCGGCCATCGAAGGCTGATACTGCTCTTGGCAAGTAGGCCATACCGTAGGGTCTTCTCATAGCTAGCATCCTCTAAAGCGTTGCGTGAGGCGTTACCACCGCATTACAGTCGGGCAGAGTTGATCCCGATCACCCGCTTGAGCGCCGGGGTTACCCCCGCAAACCCCCGGCCTTCGGGGGTCATGCGGTAGGCGGCAAGCCAGGCTTCTGCATGGGACCCCATGGGCCGCAGCTCCGACTGGAAGAGGATGGGGTCGATCGCGGTCTTGAAGTCGTTGTCGGCCACAAATTGCAGTATGCGCCGCCCGCTCTCGGCCATTTTGGCCCGCTGCGACGGTTCCGAAATGCCCCCCAGGTATCGGTTCGACACAATTTCGATCACATCCCATTTGGTGTTGGCGTCAAAGGCTTTTTTGATGTCAGGGGTGTCAAGCAGCTCTAGCACCGAGTTGAGGTAATGACCGGTCTCGACCGTCAGGGCCAAAATGTTGCCATAGGTAGAGCGATCGAGGGCATAGCGCAGGTCCAACCCGATCCGCTGCACTGTGCCGATGCTGCCAAAGGGGCGCTGCTCAATCAGCGGCCCGCCGCGGATCACTTCGCCGATCAACAAATCGCGAAAGTATTGCCCCACCGCCACCATAAAGCCCACAAACTGGCGGTGAAACTGCTGGTTGACGATCGCCCCCGCCGGAGCCGGAGCAGTGCCGTAGTTGAAGGCGCGGCGGTAGGCCACCATGCGATCGCGCACCCCGTAGCGCAGTGGCTTCCATTTCTCTAGCAGGTAAAGCCCCCTAGCCCCTGGCCCCCGCTGAATGCGCATACGACCCTCGCGAAACAGCCGCTGCAACACCTGCACTACCTGGAACACTTTCATGCGCTCGTGCTGATAGATGTAGTACAACTCTGCCGCCGCGTGGAGCTGGCTGGGCACCACCGAGTCGTCAAAGTTGGGCTGAATGTAGGGGTAGGTGACGTTTTCAAAGGGCACGGGGCCTTTGCCGCCAAAGCCAATTAAATCGAGAAAGCCATCGGGTGCGCCTGTTCCATCAGCAGCATCTTTGAGTAGCTCCCCAAAGCGGTCTTCAAGCTGCTGTTCATACTGCTGGCGCTCCTCTGGCGGCATTGAGGACAACTGCTCTCGCAGAAAGTTTGCCCACAAGCGTTGAATTGTCTCTGTCGTTTGAAAGCTCATGGCATTCGTCCTTAGCCTAAGGAATAGTTACTACGGGTTTGGTGTTGCTGAGGGCTTTTAGCTACTGGTTGTGTCACCCTGCACTAAAGAAATTTGGGTATTGACTGTGGGTTCAGTAGGTTCAGTATTAGGTGCTTCTAGCTGCTCGCTGCACCGTTTGGCAAAGAACTTCAGGATGCGATCGCGAAACTCATGTATCTCTACCAGTCGCTCGGCGCGATCGCTAAAGTCAGGCTCAACGTCCTCAAAAAGGGCATTAAAATAAGCCGTAAATTGGTTATATTGTTCTGCGCTAAGACGGTCTAGATTTCTCTGCTCATCTAGAATCTCAACGCAGTTTCTATAGAGAGCGTGGTCGGAGTTTTTATAACTAGCAAGCGTGTCATTGTTGCTAGCTTTACTGCCCCTGCCTTTGCCTTTTTTAGCCGTGAAGCTTGAATCTGTCATCAAGCTTTCAATCTCATTTAGCGTACGCATAAACGTAAACGCATGCTGAATACAAAAATCATCTGCATCTTTTAGAAGAATTAAGTCAGGAATTCCCGCTACTTCTCGGATTAGAACTCCTATTTGCTGAGGTAGCAGGTCAACTGCCTCCGTTAAAGCCTGAACCTTAGTCGCTAAAGTGGCATTAGATGCAGTATTGGTATCGCTTAACGTAAGTAAACCGGCATTGAGAGAATTAACGGACGCTTGAATGTCCTCCCAGATGCCAATGAAAGCGGTTGAAGGCATAAGAACACCTCACGGCAGTAAAGATCAGTAATCACGGTTGAGGCCATCGGGCAGCACATTGTTAACTAGACCATCTAAACTAGTTTCGTAGTGAGGCGGCAGGCTAATGTTGTATTGTTCGCAGATAGGAGTGCCGCTCACCATCTCGATGGCGCGCTCAATTACCTGCGACAACCCTGTAAAGACTTCATCGTAAGTAATGCAGCTAGGTGCCATGGTCATTACCAGGTCTCGCCAGCGCGATTCGGTTTCTCGTTGAATGCACAACTCCTGATGCAAAATGTTTAAATAAGGCGCTAGGACTGCAGACGGTTCAAGTCTGTCAGCCAACCTAGAGTTTGATCGCAAAAGCTGAGCACGACCCTGATGAGAAAGCCCATAGACTCGACCAATCGACCCAACCGTTAAAGGAGAGGATTTTAGTTCGCTTAAAGACTCATTTAGCTCCCTTTGCTGGTTAGGGAAATTAGCTAATTGAGCTAACACGCCCTCGCCAAACCAAGTCACCTCTTCCACAATCCGCCGAATAATTGGATCATTTTGACTAAGGGTTGGCCATAGCTGGGCTTGAATGCCGCCGTTCAACCCTAAAACACGATGGAGCGGGTTTTCTGGCAAGATGCATGGACGTTCTACTTGGCCTAAAAACACCTCAATTAAGAAACCATAGGCTGCCGCCCGCCGTTCGGGTTCGCCAAAGTTTTCGTTGCCCAAGGCGTAGAGGTCGATGGAGCGATCGACATCGTAGAGAATCTTGTCGAGAATAATCTGGCAGCGTACGGCCTCGGAGGTGCAGCCACACTGCAAGAAGCAATCGAGCTGTTCTGCCAGCACGCCGCGCTGGATAATTAAGGCTAACAGGCGTTGGTCGGCGTCTTCTAGCCCGCCGATGCCGTAGAGACCATAGAACAGGATAGGTGGACGGGCAACGCGCAGCAGACGGAAGCCGCCAGAACTGTTAAACGAATCGGCAAACAGTTGCAGCGCTGAGAGAAACGTGGTCAAGGGGGGCGACTCAGGTACGACCAGGCGCTGACCAATCGTGATCAACCGACGGAACCGTTCCAGATCGAGTTGAGCCGTTGCGCCCAAAGCTCTGAGGCCATCGGCATTGCCGTGGGCGGCCCGTTGAATTAATACATCCATCATGCGCGACAGCTCGCCTTCTACGAGCAAAGCGCGCAGGTCGCCCTGCCCCTGCTGCTCTAAGGTGTCGTAAAGACGGCGGTAGGCATCAAGGCCGCGAGGCCATTCATTAGGGCCATAGGCATCTTGGGTGGAGCCAACCAGGTTGCGGAGGGCATAGATGGCAGCATCGCGCCGTACCTGGAGTTCGCTGTAGGGAGCCTGGAGCAAAAACCGGCCGCCGCTAAAGCTGACATTGGCCAGCGATTCACCCATTATGACCAGCAGCACGGCGGCGGCTTCGTCGAGGCTCTGGGCTAGTTTGCGGTAGTTGATGTTGAGCGCTGGAGTCAACGCTCCTACTAGGCGGGCAATGCGTGCGTAGTCTCCCAGCGATCGCCTGGCCCCAAAGGCTTTATCTCGTTGGCGGGGATCGAGGGCAAATCGGGCTGCCATTGACCCCTCCACCAAGGTTGAACGGATGGCGCTGGCCCACCCCTGGAGTTCTAGGGTGATATCTTTCAAAATGGTATTGGTGGTCAACTCCTGCAAATCCCGCTCGATATCATCCATAGCCTGTTGCAATTCGGCATCGGATGAAGTGGAGGCTCGAGCAAGATTGAGCGGTGCGGTGGATGTCGTTAGAAACGGTACACCCTGGGCTTCGCGGCTGATGGCGATCGCCTTGGGTGTATCTTTGTAGCGAGTCAGCAGAGCCTCGGCCACCAACTTGGCATCGTTGGGGTCGCTGACCTTGAGTTCGCGGCGCAGCAGGTTATCCAATGCCATTCGCGCCGGGGTCGCGGGTACCGCTGAGGCAGCACCAGAACTGTTTTGGAACGGGTTGGTGGGTTGAGTGGCCATGGTGGTTACAACATCCTGCGTACAAGGGGTTGAAAACGAAGCTTGGGCAAGGCTAGGGAATAGCCTGAGGGCCGACAGTCAATCGGGTTTGCTAGTGAGTTAGGCCGCAACGGCCTGTTGGGCCTCAGTCAGGGTCGCGATCGGCTGAGCATTGAGGGATGCCAGATGGCGAATCACCTGTTGTGACAACTCTTGGGACGAAATTTGACCCGAGGCCAGGGCGTAGCTAGCAGCACTGACGACGAACCGGGGCGGCAAATCGTCGGGCACCCGCCCCCGGCTCAGGGCTCGCGAACCAGCGAGGATAGCCCTCTGGTCATCGCGGGTGAAGGGGATGACATCTGCCAGGGCACGCTGGGCCAAATTGCGCCGGGGCTGAAAGACAATTTCGTCCACAATCTGGGGAATTAGCTGGTCGGCGGTCGTCATTAGATAGGGGGGAATGCGCCCTGGGGCCTGGGGGGTATAGAGCCCCTGCCAGACCCGGCGCAGGCGGCTGGCCTCACCCCCAAAACCCAACCGCTGAAGCATTTCAGCCAAGATAAATACCCGTAAAAAGGCGGTAGGGTGGGCGCTGCCGGGGCGAAAGCTCAGCACCCGAGGAGCAGGGTTGGCTAGAAATATGGCCATGCCCCAGGCGGCGGCGGGGCCGCCCAGCAAAATTGCGGCCAAATCGGCAAAGATTTCCTTGTGCCAGCGGGCGTAGATGCGGGTGAGCATGGGGTTACCACTAAAGCGCAGGGCGCGGCGCACTACCGCCTGCCGATTCTCTTGCCAGATGCCCAAATCAGCCTGAATGTTGTGGGCTACCTCGTGAAGGAAGACGGCCTGCCAGGGGCTCTCCCGATCCCACGGGATACGGATGATAGGGAAGGGGTTGGGCTCGCCTAGCAGCCGGTTGAGCACCACCCCACGCCGAATGGTGGCGGGAGAAAAGCCATGCTCCATATAGCTCAAAGGCTTAAGCAGGGGGCCGCGAAACAGGTCGGGGGCGGTTTGACGAATGATGGCGTAGCAGTCAACGGCGATCGCATCGTGGGTTGCCAACCCTGGGGCAAAGGTAGTGCCCCGCTGGCCAAACACCTCGAAGAAAAGACCAAAGGCGCGTCGGGCGCGATCGAGTTCTCGCTCGACCAAGGCAATGTCGACAAGCATCTGCTGCTCGGGCACCGCAGAGCTGTGGCGCTGCACCCGGCGCAGCCGCCGCCGAATTTCTCGGCCAATCTTGCTCAGCCGCTGGTTGGCGGCCCGAAAGTGAGCTGGGGACGGGGCGTAGGGCAGGTCTTGGGGGCGAATGCCCACTGAGGCATAGTCGATGCGGGTCAACCGCTTAGCTCGGGCGGCCAAGCCCCTGATTTTGACCCTTAAGAATTGCCGAGTGACCATGATCAGCTCCGGTGATTAACCCAGGGAAAGGGGTGGGGATGGATGGGTGATGGGGTGACCGGGTAATGAGGTTGTGACTCCATCAGGCCCATCCACTAGAGGCGGCTAACCGTGGCTGCGAACGGTCAGTGTGACCGGGCCGCGCAGGTTGAACTGGCGGGCTCTGCCGCAGGTGGGGCAGCCAGCCACGCGACCAATGCCACCGACAACGCCAGGGCGCGCCCCAGGTCGCATTACCCCAGGCCGTATGCCTCCCTGGCGACGCAGGGGTCGCCGAGCGGTCATGCCAGGCCGTGGCCGTGGGGCTCCCATCCGGCGGCGACGGCCCGTGGCTCCTCCAGGCCGTGCCCCCGGAGCTAGTGGCCGAGAGAGGCGGCGCACTACCCCAGGGCGACGGGCTACCTGGGGAGTAATGCGGCGTACCGCTGGTCCTACTGCCCGGGCCGGCACGGGGCGGCGACCTACCGCTCGGGTCACCCGCACCGCTGCTCTAGCGGCTGGGGCTCCTTGCTGGCGAGCTAGGGTTTGTACGGATTGCGATACTGCTCGCACCGCCTGCCGTCTGACAGGTAGCGCCGCTCGGGCCACCCGGGGAGCCGCTGTACGCAGGGCCATACCAGCAATCATTGGGGCGGCAGCATCAATGGCATCTTCTTCTTCGGCCATATCGATCATGGCATCGAGGACTTCAAACTCATCGGCTCCATCGGCTAGCAATCGTCCCGCCACACTGGCAATGCGGCCAATAGCCTGAGCCTGGGGTAAGGGAATGGCGCTGGCAATGGGGGCAACGGCTCGGGCGACGCGGCCCACGACGGGGGCTACACGACGGGCGACATTCCCCACAGCCCGAGCCGCCCGCCGAATCCGCCGCAGAAATTCGTCGGTATCTTCAGCATCGAGGGCATCGGCCATGGCGTCTTCGAAGCTATCCATGGCGCTGTAGTCGTCGTACTCGTCGTAGGCATCATACGCATCGTATTCGTCGAATTCGTCATAGGCATCGTAGGCCTCAAAATCGTCATAGGCATCGTAGGCATCGTCATAGTCATCAAATTCATCACCGCCCAAAACGCTGCCAGCGGCTTGACCAACGCCCCTGGCCAAGCCGCTGAGAAAGGCATCATCATCATCTTCAGCAGCGTCGTAGTCATCAAACTCGTCGCCGTAGTCGTCGTACTCGTCGTAGGCATTTTGAGCGACGGCAGGGCCCTCCGCTGCATCAAAGGACAGATCGTCCATCACATCCATTTCAAATGAGTTTTGGTACATGGTGAATCCTCGTCATGTCGTCGGTTATAAGCAGAGTCAATCAAAGCCATGTCTAGAAGCGGAGTTTTGCTTGTGAAAAACCACAAACCCTGAGCTGGAGTTGGCATGGACCAAATCCAGTTTTAGCCGTGGAGTTTTGCCCGAAGAAAAACTCCCAGCTCACGCTAGGCGTAGGAGCAAGCGCAAACCTCAAATCTGGGAACTTACAAATAGCGAATCGTCAGCTCTACTGGACGGTCGAATACCAGCCGCTGCACGGTTCCTTTGGTCACGGTGACGCGCTGTTTAGTCGGTGCGGAAGCAGGGGGTAAGGTTGTTTGGGCCAGGCGATGTACCAGATCGTCGTTGGCGGCGACTTGGCGAGTAATGCGCTGAATTGCTCCCGGTAGCTCTGAGGGAGGGATTTGCTGCGCGCTGGCGTTACGCTGCACCACGTCCAGAATGCGGGGCATAGCAGCCATGGCTTGGCTACCGTGGTGCTGGGCTATGGTCTGGGTCGCCTGGCTGACGCTGTGCACTAGCCGCTGACGCTGGGTACGGGTGCCGCCCAGGTGATCAGCCAGAGTGCTGTGCAAACTCAGTCCAGCAATTACTGGAGCCACTGACGGGTTGTCGGGCTCAGCATCGGCCAGATCGAGAAAGGCCTCTAGGGCATCCTGTGGTTCGGCTCTTGAGCGGGCAAGCTGGGCCGCTAGATTGGCCACTGGGGTGATCGCCCGTCCGCTAGCGATCGTCGATTTGGGCGATGTCTTGCGGTGGGTAGAGCGCTGGCCATTCTTTCTAGCTGGGATGGGCTCACTGGCTATCTCTTGCAGCCCCTGGCTCAGCCGCCGCAAGAATGTATCCGTTGAAGGAGCGCTCAAAGCTGCTGCGATCGCCGCTTCAAGAGCATTGGGCAAGCTCCTGACGGCCCCTCTTGTCTGGGCACCCGTTGATAACTCTTGATGAATAGCCTGGTCAAATGAATGGTCTAGATCACTCAAGTGATCGCGGGAGTCGCCATAGTCATCTAGACCCTCTGCAAACGAGTCTTCCCCATCGTACTCATCCTCCGTATCCTCATAGTTATCGTAGAGATCGCGAGTAGATGAAAGGGGCGTTTCTGCAGCCAAGTCATCCATTACATCGCTCTCAAATGGCTGATCCATGGGACACCCTCCAAGGGTTAAACACATTGGCTTAATCACTACGATAGGCCGGTGTTTTAGGGAGCACTAGTCACACAATCTGGTTCACCTAAATCGTGTCCCACAAATGGAGGATGGAGAAATACCTAGGATTGAGTGGGGGTTAGGGAGTGGGAGGGTAAGGGGTGGATGGGTGAGGGGTAGATGGGTGGTTGATTGCTACATTCCCAGATATCCCACTCCCTACCCACTTTACTCTCCCACTCCCTACCCTCCCACCTACTTACACTGTTGCCTTCTCCTTGGCCAAGAACTTCTCTAACTCAGTCAGAGCATCAGCATCGACCTTGGTCTGCATGGGGCAGAATTTGGGGCCGCACATGGAGCAAAACTCGGCGGTTTTGTAGATGTCGGCAGGCAGGGTTTCGTCGTGGTACTCTTTAGCCCGCTCAGGATCCAGCGATAGCTCGAACTGTTTGTTCCAGTCGAAGTTGTAGCGGGCGTGGGACATGGCATCGTCGCGATCGCGCGCTCCTGGTCTGTGCCGGGCAATGTCCGCTGCGTGAGCCGCAATTTTGTAGGCGATTAGCCCCGCCCGCACATCCTCAGCGTTGGGTAGACCCAGGTGCTCCTTCGGCGTCACGTAGCAGAGCATAGCTGCCCCGCTCCAGCCTGCTAGCGCCGCGCCAATGGCAGAACTAATGTGGTCGTAGCCGGCGGCGATGTCGGTGACCAATGGGCCGAGCACGTAGAAGGGCGCTTCGGCGCACTCTTCCATTTGCTTTTTGACGTTGTAGTCGATCTGATCCATCGGTACGTGGCCGGGGCCTTCCACCATTACCTGCACGTTGTGCTCCCACGCTTGGTGGGTGAGCTGGCCCAGGGTTTTGAGTTCGGCCATTTGAGCGGCATCGGTGGCATCGTGCAGGCAGCCGGGGCGAAGCGAATCCCCTAGACTAAAGCTCACGTCATAGCGCTTGAAGATCTCGATAATGTCGTTGAAGTGGGTGTAGAGCGGGTTTTGCTTGTGGTGGTGCAGCATCCAGCGGGCAAGAATGCCGCCGCCGCGCGAGACAATGCCGGTGATGCGATCGCGTACCAAGGGCAAGTGCTCAATCAAAATTCCGGCGTGGATGGTCTGGTAATCGACCCCCTGCTGGGCGTGCTTCTCGATGATGTGGAGAAAGTCATCGGCGGTGAGGTTTTCGATGTTGCCGTGGACGCTCTCTAGGGCCTGATACACCGGCACTGTGCCGATTGGAATTGTCGAGGCATTAATGATGGCGGTGCGAATGGCATCGAGATCGCCGCCTCCGGTCGAAAGATCCATCAAGGTGTCGGCCCCGTACTTCACCGCCAGGTGAAGCTTGGCTACTTCTTCATTGATATCCGACGAGTTGGGCGACGCGCCGATGTTGGCATTCACCTTGCACTTCGAGGCGATGCCGATTGCCATCGGTTCCAAGTTTGGGTGATTGATGTTGGCCGGGATGATCATGCGGCCCCGCGCCACCTCATTGCGGATCAGGTCGGCGGGTAGGTTCTCCCGCTTTGCCACGTAGGCCATTTCTTCGGTGATGATGCCTTGGCGAGCGTAGTGCATTTGGGACACGTTGGTGTGACCTTGGCGCTTGGCGATCCATTCAGTTCTCATGGTTTACCTCTGATGTGGCGCTAGAGGGATTGCCTGATGAATCACGTCGGGTTAAGTGAGGATGAGTTTGACCGAAAAAGGTGGAGCAATCGCAGGCAAAGCTCAGCAATCTGCTGAATCTTCACCTAATCCCTGGCATAGTGCCAGAACGTTCAATTTATCCGTCGTTTCGGTTGGTAACCTCAAGCAACGCTTTCCTCCGCTGGTATTAACCAGGTCAGGTTCTGAGGGTATGATCTCAGTCCGATGCGATCGGACACCCCTAGCTTGCTGGCATCGTACCACCGATATTTAAGGGCAGCGCGAATTAGTTACGGTTCCTCACAGAGCGCGCCACCCCCCTACTGTCAGGACACAGAGGGCCTAGGGAAAACGAAAAAGGCTCTTTACAACGAGTTTTCGTCAACCTGAACTGCCCTAATTATTGTTTGCTGGCTATAGCTAGTTTTGTAGGTTATCTATGACGAATTTCAACGAGTAAGCAGCTAAGTATAGCAATTAGAGCCGTTCACTAGCTTTAGGTATTCCTACAGATAGGTAAAGCGTTCCCCAACTTAGTTCTTCAGGGAGAGGAAGGGGCATCGCGCAGTTTCTATGATGCACCTAGTGCCACCGTAATCTTTTTCATCGAGAGTAGTGACGCTACTAGCTGAGACCATGAAGTCTCTCTGAGCATAGAGTTCGAAAGAATAGAAAGGCCTGCTACTACAAGCAGCAACCAGTCGAGTTCTACAGTCTAGATAGTTAACAGCATTATGGTCTAGGAATATAGCTAACGCTTTTATTTGCTAATGATAGACAACGCTGTTTTTACGAAAAATTTTGTCGCAAGGAGTATCTTGATATGAACAGCATGAATAGTGAACAAAAATGTGCATTAGCACTGGGAATCATCTTTACCTTTTTAGGAATTGCTGGTTTCATTCCCGCTCTTATCAACCTGCCTGGCGGAGGAATGGGAGCTAGTGTACCGGTAGACACAAGCGCAATTCCAGTTAGCGGTGGGCCTACTTACATAGCTGCTTACCTAAGAGGTTTTGGCTATTTGTTTGGGCTCTTCCCGACTAACCTACTTCACAACATGGTTCACTTAGCCATCGGTGGTTTTGGTCTGTTTTCGGCTACGGGTAAGGAAGGGGCATTTAGATACAATCGATTCTTTGCTATTAGCTATTTGCTGCTTGCCGTTATGGGGTTGATTCCGCTCTCAAATACCCTCTTTGGTATCATGCCCATCTTTGGCAACAACGTTTGGTTCAACGCTGTAACAGGGGCGATCGCGGCTTACTTCGCCTTCGTCTGGCATCCTAGCCATCCCGAATCGACAGCTCCTTCTACTCAATAGTCGTTTAATAGCTTTGCTATTGGCTGGCGCTATAAATTGACTCTATAGACGTCAGGTTTTGCCCTAAGCGCACGGTTGATTTTTGACCGTGCGCTTATTTAGTTCTCAGCTGTCGCTTACCGCAAGGCTTAGATTAATCCTGTTTACGAGCTGCGGGCTCAATGTCTCGGTCTTGAAGACGACTGATAACGAAATCGATTTGGTAAACCCCGATCCATAATCAGGAACCCCGTAGGGGCGTAGCATGCTACGCCCCTACGGGGTTCATTCGGAATTTGGTTGAGACCTATAGCAGTGGATCATTCGCCTGGCGCTGTGTATCGGTCAAACCATCAGCCGCAAGCGTATTGTTTTCCCCGTAAGCGCGGATGTCGCGGCTGAGAATGCCGAAGTCGAAGACCTCCGTCTTACCGCTCTGGGCTTTAATCTGGATCCATATCAGGCAGACTAGCGTCGATACCACGACGGGGGCGGCAAAGCTAACCAGCAGATCGCCTGCAAAGGGTAGACCGTTCCAGGGGCTGAAGTCGGGTCGGGGGAAGAATAGAGCACCCGTTGCGATCGCCACTACTGCACTCCAAAACGCCATCGTTCCCGTCAACCGTCGCGAATATAGGCCAAACAGCACCGGAAATACTGCTCCGGCGCAAATCAAGTCGGCCAGCAAAAACAGGTACAGCACGTTGTATCCCTGAGAGGCAATCAGAATGGCGGGAATGCCGATTAGCACGGTTAGAATGCGCGAGGCCCGCAAAATGCCCGCCGTGGGCGTGGTCGGCATCAGCCGCACCAAATCGAGGGTAAAAACACTCGCGATGCCGTTCAGTAGTGCACTCAGGGTACTCATCACCAGGGCTAGCACCAGCAGCAAAATGCCCATGCCCACCCAGGTAGGCAGCTCCAAGGCCTGAACCAGCGAGAAAAAGGCGCGATCGTCGTTGAAGCCAAAGTGCATAGCCAAGATGCCCAGCATCCCTGCGAGCAACAGCATGGGCCAAATGACTAAAGACGACCCTAGAAAAGACCGCCGCACAACGGTGTTGGTTTTGCAGGCATAGACCCGTTGCCAGTTGCCCTGGTTAAACATTTCGGCTGCAATCACGGCGATCACCAGGGTGGCGCCAAACTTAATGCCGGGGCCGTTAGCTAGGCTCAGCAGTTCTGGCGCAGACTGGGTCACGGGGGCGATCGCATTCCCCCATCCTCCTAGGGCAACTACCGCTACGCCAAAGCTGAGCAGCAGCAGCGGCACGATCACCACAAACTGCAGGGCATCGGTAAAGATAGACGCCTCTAGCCCGCCGACAACGGTGTAGATGAAGACCCCGGTAATGACGAGCAGGGCAGTTAACCAGAGGGGCACCCCGGCCATCAGTTCGACCGCTTTGGCGATCGCCGTCAGCTCCGCCGCCAGGTAAATGAACATGTAAAACACCCCAATGCCCAGGGTCAGCAAGTACATGGCCTGGCCATAGCGGTGAAGCACGTACTCATTCAGCGAGTGACCGTTGGGCATCAAAAACCGCATGCGGGTGCCCAGAAATGCCAGCATTGCCGCTGGGGTAGCCTGCCCAATGCAGTAGCCCACAATGCCCGCAATGCCGCTGGTGGCTCCCACCTCGGGTGGGCTAAATAAAATCCAAGCGCCTACGGCCGAGGCGACGATGGTCGCTAAGGCCATGCCGGTGCCCACCCGGTTACGGCTCACCACGTAATCTTCTAAGGTGATGGTGTGGCGGCTCGCTTGCAGCAAACCCAGCAGGGTAAAGCTAGCCACGGTTACTAAGATGACAGCGATCGCTGTGGCACCAATGGTCATAGAAACGCACCTCACAAACAACGGTGTGGCGCTAGAGGGCGTTCCTGGGCGGGTCGTTGGGTAAGTGAGGACGGGTGAAATCGAACGCTACAAAGCTACAGCTAGTGAGCATCAGTTTTATGCTGACACCTCAACTAATTGTTCTAGAACACTTTCTAGAACACCTATAGGCTCGTCGTTTCGGTCTGTGACCTCAAGCAACGCTTTCCTCCGCTGGTATCAACCAGGTCAGGTTCTGAGGGTATGATCTCAGTCCAATTGCTCGGACACCCCTAGCTTGATAGCATCCTACCACTGGTGTTTGCAGCAAGCGCAAATGGGTTACAGTTCCGCAGCGCTTGCCCGCAGGAAAATTCCATTTTTGTCGCCAAATGCTGTTCAAAAACGGATTTACTGTCCCTTTGAGGGAGCTACAGAGCGCATCTCTGACCTCAAAAACCGGGGGATTTAACTCAGACTCTAGTCCTATATTTGTTTTAAGTGGTGCAGGCTAAAGAGCTGATTCTCATCCGTCCAAACCTGTACTGGCTTGAAACCCGCTTCCATCGCCAAAAGCTGAAACTCATCCACCGTGTATTTATAGGAGTGCTCAGTACGCAGGGTTTCGCCCTGGCGAAAGGAAATCTCGGCATCGCCCAGGCGCACGGTTTGGTCGCAGAGGCTGGCGATCGCCATCTCAATCCGTCCCTGGGACTCGTTGTAGTGCGCCCGATACTCAAACTGGGACAGGTCAAAATCGGCCTCCAGTTCTCGGTTGATCCTCTCCAGCACATTTAGGGCGAAGGCTGCTGAAACCCCTTGGGCATCGTCGTAGGCGGGTTCGAGAATGGCGGCAGATTTCTTTAGATCTACGCCAACAATCAAGTCACCCAGCACCGCCACGGTTTTGAGGAAAGTGATCACCTCGGCAGGCTCCAGATTGCCAATGGAAGAACCGGGAAAAAAGCCGATGGTGGGGCGATTCTGTAGCTCAGGGATGGCGGCGATGGGCAGGGGTTGAGTGTAGTCAGCACAGACGGCGATCGCATCCAATCCACCAAAATCCTGCATCAGCGCCGCGCAGGCCTCCTGCAAGTGCTGCCGCGAAATGTCTACCCCCACATAGGTCGTCACCTGAGGGGCAGCGCCCAGCAAAATGCGAATCTTCTGGCTACTGCCGCTGCCCAGTTCAACCAAGACGCGGTGATCTAGAGCCGCCGCAATATCCTCCGCATGGGCACGCAAAATAGCCATCTCGGTGCGGGTGAGGTAATACTCCGGCAGCTGACAGATGGCATCAAACAGCTCAGACCCCCGCTTGTCGTAGAGAAACTTAGGAGAAAGCGTCTTTTGCGGCTGACTCAGACCCCGCAGCACTGCGCCGCGAAAATCTTCCACTGGCGGATGAAAGTCGTAGAGCTTGACGGGAGAGGGCTTGGTTTGGGAGGTGGGGGGCATGGGGAGTGGGTGAGTAGGGGAGTGGATGAGTGGGAGGGTGGATGGGTGGATGAGTGGGAGGGTGGATGGGTGGATGAGTGGGAGGGTGGATGGGTGGATGAGTGGGAGGGTGGATGCGATGCTGGCGTGAAACTTACCCGCCTACCCACCTACTCGCATACCCGCCTACCCATCCACCCATCTACCCATCCACTCCCTTCGCTAGCCGCAGGCCGCTAAACTGCCACCGGGCGCTGGGGGGAAAGAAATTGCGGTAGCTGGGGCGAATGTGGTCGGGCGGAGTCACGCAGGATCCACCGCGTAGCACCATTTGGTTGCACATAAACTTGCCGTTGTATTCTCCCACGGCGCCAGGGGCGGGGCGAAAGCCGGGGTAGGGCAGGTAGGCGCTCTGGGTCCATTCCCACACATCGCCGTAGAGCTGCTGAAGTTTCTGGGATTTCGATGCGGGTTGCGGGTGCAGATGGTCGG
The DNA here is from genome assembly GCF_039962255.1 of Leptolyngbya subtilissima AS-A7. Classification (NCBI taxonomy): domain Bacteria; kingdom Bacillati; phylum Cyanobacteriota; class Cyanophyceae; order Leptolyngbyales; family Leptolyngbyaceae; genus Leptolyngbya; species Leptolyngbya subtilissima. The sequence goes on from NZ_JAMPKY010000005.1 coordinate 190,344, forward strand.
CGGCGAGGAGATTGCCTTGGATAGAAACTCCTGAGGCAGCGACTTCCCATTCGGCTTCGGTGGGGAGGCGATCGCCCCGCCACTGGGCAAAGGCATCGGCCTCAAAGTAGCTGAGGTGGCATACAGGTGCCGCTGGGTTCACGGGCTGCATGCCGCCCAGCGTAAACACCCACCACTCCCCGTCGCGCTGCTCCCAGTACAGAGGTGCTTGCCAGCCTTCGCTCTGCACCATGCCCCAGCCCTCAGCGAGCCAGTGGGCAGCGGTCTGGTAGCCTTTGTCAGCAATAAATTCTAGATATTCGCCGTTGGTGACGAGGCGGTTGGCCAGGGCAAAATCTTGGAGATAGACCCGATGGGCTGGGCTTTCGTTGTCAAAGGCAAACCCAGAAGATTGATGGCCAAGGTCATAGAGGCCGCCGCGAAAATCCACGAATGCCAGCGGTGTTAGGGGTTGAACCTGTCCCAAGGCGACGTCTGAACGGTAGACCGGGCGCAGGGGATTGATTGCTAGGTTGTATTTGAGGTCGGTGAGGATGAGTTCTTGGTGTTGCTGCTCGTGGTGCAGCCCGAGGGTGGTCAGTTCTGCCACGGCGGGATGGTCGGCGCGATGGCCCTCTCGGGCCGGTCCTTGACCATCGCACAGTAGCCTTTCCATTGCTGCATCTACATGGGCGCGATATTCGTAGACCTCTTTTACTGTGGGGCGCGACAGCAGGCCGCGCTGAGGTCGAGGATGGCGATCGCCCACTGCCTCATAGTAGGAGTTAAACAAGTAGCCGTAGCCGGGGTGAAATTCTCGGTAGCCTGCGAGGTGGGGGCGCAGCAGAAAGGTCTCAAAAAACCAGCTAGTGTGGGCTAGATGCCACTTAGGAGGACTGACATCAGCCATGCTCTGTACGCCATAGTCTTCAATCTCAAGCGGTTCACAGAGGGTCTCGCTGAGGTGGCGCACAGCCCAATATTGAGCAACCAAATCAGTGGCGGTCAAGGAGACGTCTAGAGGTGGTGCAAGGGGTGAAGAAAGCGTCATTTTGGGGATTTTGGGGGATATTGCTGGCAATTGTGACAGATAGCACTCGCCACAAAATGATGACTACCTTAACGTGTCTGAAAACTTCCTGAGAGTATTTCGGCTCTAGCCTCATTCCAAACCATGCTCTACTGAACGGTTGGTTTCAGTAACCTGGGCTAGGATTCTCAGTTAGATGGAATACCCGTGGAAAGTCTTGCTTCAGCTTGAACCCTAGGGTTGACCCAAACATCTATCTATGGAGAAACATCCCATGGCCGTTTCAGGGCAAAACCTCTCCACGAGTGGTACGGTTCTGCCTACCCAACAACAAAACCTAGCCTGTTAACTTAGTTACATGGGTTTCAGGAATGACTGAGCGACTCCATGTAGATAGTCAACAGTGACGTAAACAACAAAAAGTTAGGGTTCTAATCCCAATGGGGAACAATAACCCTATCCAGCTCAATTCGATAAACCCAGGCCGCACGCACACTGCTAGCCAAGCGAGGTATCTCCTGTGAGCAATTCTTCCGGTAAAGCCCAAGACCTTTTCAACGGCTTCAAAAACTCCTCTGAGCATCCCAACTCCCTCATGCAGTACGTCCATGGCATGAGCCCTGAGACGATTGCCCAGCTCTCTAATCCTGCCTCTACTGAAGTGCAGCAGATGATGGAACACAACATTATCGGCTTGCTCGGTGGGCTGCCGTCTCAGCACTTTGACGTAGAAATCACCACCAACCGCGAAAACCTGGGTCGTCTGCTGGCCTCTGCTATGATGAGCGGGTATTTTCTGCGGGGTGCCGAACAGCGCATGGCCTTCGAGGACTCGCTGATGTCGGCCGAATCTGTCCCTGAGATTGAGTGAGCCATAGTCAACCACCCGTCCCAGCGAATCAGCCAAGTTTCAATTCCTCCTTTGGCCATCGCCGTTCTACCGCGCGCGATACTGAGGGTTCTTACACAACGAGCAAAAGGAGGGTTCTAAACCAGTCCCCCCTTTCCCCTAATCCGGCCCTGGCGACTCTGCCCTGGCCGGATTTTCCTGTTGAGGCGTTGCGGGCAGAGCTGTTGGCTTGGTATGGCGACTGTGGCCGCACCCTGCCCTGGCGCAATATCGACAACCCCTACGCCATTTGGATCTCGGAGATCATGCTCCAGCAGACCCAGGTGAAGACGGTACTGCCCTACTACCAGCGGTGGCTAGAGCAGTTCCCCACTGTGGAGGCGCTGGCCGCTGCCGATCAGCAAACGGTGCTCAAAGCCTGGGAGGGGTTGGGCTATTACGCCCGCGCCCGCAACCTACACCAGGCCGCCCAACGCATTGTGGCCGAGCACAATGGCGAAATTCCCAAGGATTTTGACACCATCACTACGCTGCCCGGCATTGGCAAAACCACGGCGGGGGGCATTCTCAGCTCAGCCTTTAACCTGCCCCACGCCATTCTCGACGGCAATGTGAAGCGGGTGCTGGCCCGGCTGGTGGCGCTGCCGGTGCCCCCAGCCAGAGCGCTCAAGGATCTTTGGCAACTCTCAGAAGTTTTGCTAGATCCGACGAACCCCCGCGACTTTAACCAGGCGTTGATGGATCTGGGCGCAACCCTGTGTACGCGGCGCAATCCGCAGTGCGATCGCTGCCCCTGGCAGGCCCACTGCCAAGCCTATAATCGCAATATTCAATCGGAGCTGCCCATGTCAGAAACCAAAGGCCCCCTGCCCCATAAGCAAATCGGCGTCGCTGTGATTTGGAATGGGCAAGACCAAATTCTGATCGATCGCCGCAAGCAAGAAGGGCTTCTGGGCGGGCTGTGGGAGTTCCCAGGCGGCAAAATCGAGCCCGGCGAGACAATCGAGGACTGTATCGCGCGAGAAATTCAGGAAGAACTGGGGATTGAAATTGCGGTAGGCGATCGCCTCTGCACTGTCACTCATGCCTATTCGCACTTTAAAGTCACCCTCAACGTGCACCACTGCACCCATCTAAGCGGCGAGCCCCAACCGATCGAGTGCGACGAGGTGCGCTGGGTCACCCTAGACACCATTGAGGAATACCCCTTTCCCAAAGCCAACATCCACATCATTAATGCTCTACGGGCCTACGCGGCGGGGCAAACACCCTTGGATGTGGTCGAAACTGCGCCTTTAACGTAAATAAACCGCCATAGTTTACAGACATCGCTCTTTTCCTCGGTTTTGATAGAAAAGATTGTGTGGAGCGCTGTGGCTATGGGCACTGGGAATCAGGGATTGGGTTGGGGCAAGTGGGCGCAATGGTCGAGGATTTTTCCTCTGGGGCAAAGGCTCACCTTGGGTTTGATCGGCTCCACACTGACCGTGAGTACCATGCCGCCCCTGGCTACCCACGCCGCCGAACCCGAAGCTTGGCAGCACCTGCCCAACAACACCGCCCTAGTGCTGCTGATCGACACGACCACCGACACCTGGGGGCAGCTCAGCCAGTACCAGCTCTTCAAGCTGTTGGACGAGGAACAGGGATTGACTCCAGCCCTACCGGGGTTGCCCTACCTGCCCTACGGAATTGACTTTGACAGCGAAGTGGCTCCGTGGATTGGCGACACGGCTGTGGTGGCTCTGCTGCCGGTACAGCCTGGGGAGACGACAACGATTGCCGATGCCTCGATCATGGTGGCCCCGGTCGCTAACGCTGAGGCCTTTGCCGCCTTTCGCGATACCTTTTTTGAGCTGCAAGGTGAGGCCCCTGAGATTACCTCCGCTTTGGGCACCGAGATTTACTTTTGGCCCACCCCTGACTTCGACGACTGGTCTGAGCCAGTCATTCCTGAAACCTTTGCCCCTACTGAAACTGACCCCTGCGATTGGGAATCTGACGACTGGGAGTCTGAGCCGGATCTAGAAGTTCTAGACGGTCCTAGCCCCGACATGGGGGAGACCGAGGTTGTGCCCCTCAAGTCCTACCCTGCGCCGACGCAAATTCTGCGCTTTAACGAAGCCGTGGGGCTACCTCTCACCGTCAAATCTTTCCACGAAGAGGAGGAGTTTGAGGTCGAGGTGCCGGTGCCCCTGCCGGAGTTTGGCCCCAGTGGGTTGGCTGTGGCCTTTCTGCCCGATGCCCTGATTACGGCAGAAAACCCCGCCGCCCTTGAGCAATATCTGCGTCTGCGCCAGAGCGAAGCCCAAAACTCCCTCGGCGATAGCCGAGAGTTTCAGCGCACCTTGGCCAATCGACAGCGCACCCAGGCGCTCTTTGCCGTCTACGGCAACGCCCTTGAGTTGCTGAACTATGACCTCTCGGCAACCACCCTACCCGCCGCCGAGCTGCCGCTGCCTTTCCCCACGCCCCCCACTAGCCTGGATGACGAGACGCTGCAAACCCTGCGATCGCTCAACTTTGGCGGCACCCTAGAGGCGCTGGTGTACCCCATGGCTACCGGCATGCAGTTTCGGGGCCGCTACTACTACGATGCGGTGCCGTTTACCTTTGGCCTCACCCCCACGGTGGCCAATGCCGACAGCCCCCTAGAGCTACTGCCCGCCTCGACCTTTGTAGTCATGAGCGGTCGCAACATTGCGGGCTTTTGGCGCACTGTGGCCAGCATTTTGGATCAGGCTAGCGACTTTACCCGAGACGGGCTCGCCACGGTGCGCGCTGGGTTTACCCTCTTCACCGGACTTGATCTGGACGACGATGTCTTCGGCTGGATGGATGGGGAATATGCGATCGCCGCCTTCCCCGCCGAGGGTGGCCCCTTGCAATATGTGGGGCTAGGGCTGCTGCTGCAAACGAGCGCTCGCCCCACCGCCGACCGCACTCTAGCAGCAGTGGATGACCTGCTGCCCAACGTTGGCTTGACCGTCAACCCCAGAACCGTCAACCAACGGCTCGCCACCAGCTGGGAGCTATTTTCTAGCTTGAGCGGTGACTACGTGCCCGACCTCAGCGTGGGTAGCCACGGCTGGGTCACCGACGATACTCTGGCGATCACCTCTGGCGCGGTGCCGATGGCGAGTGTTTTGGCCCCCTCGCCCCACGACCCCCTCGCTGACTTTTTCCTGTTTGACGAGGCAACAGCGACCTTTCCCACTCCCAACGACGGCTACTTTTATTTGAATGTGGGCGCGACCTTGGCCCTGGCCTACGAGGTATTTGGCTTCCATGACGACCCTAGTTTCAATGTCGCCAAACCCTATCTCGGCAGCCTGCGCAGCCTCAGCGCCACCACCGCCCTCACGGCCAACCACATGGAGCTTCAGGGCCAGCTCGGCCTCGCTCCCCGCAGAGATTAAGGGGTAAAGAGGGCCAAATCCCAAGCCTCGCTAGAATAGGTGCCATGCAAGGGTCACTACTATGACGGAGCCAGTGCTTCAGGCTAGGCGCATTCTTAAAACTCGGGTGGATGCCACCAGCTACACCGATGCCTGCGATCGCATTCAGACCTGGGCCACCACCGGGCGATCATGCTACGTAGTCGCCGCCAACGTCCACGTCGTGATGACCGCCTATTGGGATGCTCAATACCAGCGCATTCTCGAGGATGCGGCCCTAGTCACTTCCGACGGCATGCCCCTAGTGATGGGGCTGCGGCTGCTGGGGGTGTCCGGCCAGAGCCGGGTGTATGGGCCGGATTTGATGCTGGCCTGGTGCGATCGCGCTGCCCACTTAGGTCTGCCCATCTACCTCTATGGCGGCACTGTCCCCATGCTGGAGAAGATGGCCACTTCCTTGCAGCAGCAATTTCCCGGCCTGTCCATTGTGGGCACCCATGCCCCACCCTTTCGCCCGCTCTCAGCCGAAGAAGCCGCTGCCGATGTGGCGCGCATCAACCAGTCGGGGGCGCGGGTGGTGTTTGTCGGCCTAGGCTGCCCCAAGCAAGAGCAGTGGATGCACCGCTACCAGGGCCAGGTCAACGCTGTGATGATCGGCGTTGGGGCTGCCTTTAGCTTCTTTAGTGGTGATGTCTCCCAGGCTCCCCGGTGGATGATGCGCCTGGGCCTGGAGTGGCTTTACCGCTTTGGCCAAGAACCCCGCCGCCTGTGGCAGCGCTATTTAGTGAACAACCCTATGTTTGTAATCTTGTTTGGGGCGCAGGTAGCTAAGTATAGGTTGTGGGGAGCGCGGGACAACGAAAAGGGTTCAGGATTTAAGGTTTAGGGTTCACGGTTGGTCTATACCCTTAAACCCTGGACCTTGCGCCTTAAACCCATCCTCCAATGATGGATTCTCAGCACAATTGCGGAATACTAGGGCAACCTCATCCCTATGCGTCTGCCCCCTGCTATGGATTGTCATCGTGCCGTACCCGCCGTGATGCAACAGCGGCCCCGCTACCGTCAAGATCTTCGCGCCCCCCGCAGGCTCAGGCTTCAGCTGCGCGACGCCTTTACTGGGCCTGGGCGGCGGGGGCTGGTGCTTCTGGCTACGGATATTCTTTCCCTAGGGCTGTCGTGGCACATTGCGCGATCGCTCAATCAGTTTTTCTCCCCAATTCCGGCCCAGCTCGTATGGTGGACCTGGCTGGGGCTGCCCAGTCCGTTTTGGGTGCTGGTGGCCTGTGCTGTGGGGCTATTTGCCTACGGCGGCCTCTACGACACTAATTCCCAGGGGCAAAAGCACCTGCGGGCAGGCAAGCTGCTCAGCCTGGTGTACCTGAGCGCGCTGGTGTTGATGTACTTCTACGACCCCAAGCTGGATTTGCCGCGATCGCTCTTTTTCTCGGCTTGGCTCAGCGGGGTGGGGCTGGTGGTGGGGCTACGGCTAGTGGCAACGCTGCTGCTGCGCCCCCTCACTCAGGCCAAGGTGCCCTCCTCAGTCTTTTTGATTGCCCCAGCCCCCCGGCTCAAGCGCCTGGCTGACGTGCTCTCTCAGCGGGCCAAGGTGCCGGTCATTGGGGCAGCCCTGGCTACTACTGCCAATTCTGCCACCACCTATCAGGCGATTTTGGCCTCCGGGGCCACCCTGGTGCTGGCCGAAAGCATTCCCTCCGCCGACCTAGCTTCTGAGCTGTACTGGAAGCTGCGGCGGGCGGGTATCGCCATGCAGCTGCTCCCCACCAGCCGCGACATGCTCTATCGCCGGGGCACCCCCGAAACTGTGGCTGGCCTTCCCACCCTACGCCTTGATGCCCCCCTGATGGGCGGCTGGGACTACCGCTTCAAGCGCTGGATGGATTACCTGGGGGCAGGCCTAGGCGTGATCGCCCTGGGGCCGGTGCTGCTGGGCATCGCTTTGGCCATTCGCCTCGACTCAACTGGACCGATATTCTTTCGTCAGGAGCGGGTGGGTCTGCACGGCAACATCTTCCAGGTGTGGAAGTTTCGCACCATGGTGGTCGATGCGCCTCGGCTTCAGGCCGAGCTAGAGCAGCACAACGAGTCGGCGGATGGGGTGCTGTTCAAGGTCAAGCACGATCCGCGCATTACGCGGGTAGGTCGCTTGCTGCGTCGCACTAGTCTTGATGAGTTACCCCAGTTGTTTAACGTGCTCTGCGGCCAGATGAGCTTGGTGGGGCCGCGCCCGTTGCCGGTGCGCGATGTGGCCAAGTTCGACGGTTGGCACAACATTCGTCATCAGGTGCTGCCGGGGGTGACGGGGCTATGGCAAATTTCGGGTCGTTCTGACATCGACACTTTTGACGATGTGGCCCGCCTTGACTTGCACTACATCGACAACTGGTCGCTGAATTTGGATCTAGAAATTCTCACCGCCACCCTAGGAATTGTGCTCTGGGGCAAGGGGGCCTATTGACCGCCGATTCTTCCCCACCACTAGGGGCAACCGATGCTGGCGATGCAGAGGACTCAGGGATAAACCATCGTCGAAATTGGGCTAGCCAAAAGCCGGGACTATGGCTAGTTGGAGGACTGGTGTTACTTACCTTTAGCTGGCTGCCTCTGAGCTACTACCGCATGGTGGGCTGGGCCTGGATTTTGCTATGGCAGGCGGGCAGCATGGCGCTGTTGGTGGGGCTGTGGCGTCGGCTGCGCTGCCCAGAGCCTTTGAGAACTGATGCAGAGCGAGAATCTAGCTCAGAACCAGGACGGGCATTCTATGCCTTGGGCTACGGGCTAGATTGCGTGGCGCTGGGAATGGGCATTGTCCTGGCCTTGTCGGCCTTGGTGTCACCGTTTCCCCGAGTGGCGCTGTGGAATGTGAGCCTGGTAGTGACCTACGTTGCGGTGCTGTACTTCTACCGCAACGTGGTCGATCGCAGCTGGCTGAGTCGCCTGCGGCTGTGGTGGGGTCTGGTCGTGGTGGCAGCGGGGGCCGCAGTGGTAAGCCTGGCCCTATGGCGGCCCGACAACGCCATGTGGGCGGCAGATAGCTTTCTAACGGCGCTGCGCAACCATCAGCCCCTCGGGCACCACAATTTTGTGGGGGGCTATTTTGTACTGATGCTGCCTCTGGCAGTGGCGGCGGTGGTGGCCACAACGGGCTGGCTGCGAGGCATCTGGATAGCTTCCGCCGGACTGATCTTGGTGGCATCATACGTCAGTGGGTCGCGGGGAGCAGCGCTAGGGTTGGTGGTATGGCTGCTAGTCACTTGGCTGAGCCGCTTTAGATACCTCAAACCCTCCCAACGCTGGCGCTGGGGTTTGGCTGGGTTGGGGGGAGCCGTGGCTCTAGGATTGGCTCTGGCCAGCAATCCTCGCATTCGTGCCTGGTTTAGCGCGGGCGGCATGACCGACGGCCCCACCCTCGATCGCTGGTTTATGCTGCGATTGGGCGGCAACATTCTGCGCGATCGCCCTCTGTTTGGCGTTGGCCCCGGTGTCATGAGTCGGGTGTCAAACCTCTACCGCCCGATTGAAACGGGGGCGGGCCTGGAGCACATTCAGCAGCTCCACAACACTCCGGTGCAGATCGCGGGAGAGCTAGGACTAGTCGGGTTAGGGATATTTCTAGCTGGAATTGTGCTGATTCTGCGATTGTGGATTCGGCTTTGGCGGCAGCCACTTGAAGCCACAGATCGAGCGCTACTGGGGGGCATTGGCGGCAGCCTGCTGGCCTATGGAGTCTCTAGCCTGACCGATTACCAGCTGGAGAATATCCCCATTGCGGGCGCGCTGCTGGGGATCGTCGTGCTGCTGCTGCCGTTAGGCGATCGCTATCTACCCATGGCCACACCTTTGGGAGGGGATGCTAGACGGCGATCACGTCTGGCGGTTTCTCTATGGCTGGGGCTGCTGCTGACGATCTGGTTGCCCTTTACCCTTACCGTGGCCTACAGTGCTTTGGCCGACAGAGCATTCTACAACCAGCGGCTCAACTTAGCCGACACGCGCTGGTACAAAGCCTATCGGCTGAGCCCATGGGATCCGAGCGCCTCGGCAGTGGCCACTGAAGCGCTGTGGGGTCTCGACCAGGTGTTAAGCAGCTCTGACGCTGAAGATAATGTGCGATCGCTGCTGCTCGACTACGCCCATCAGGCCCAACAAGCTGCCCCCAACGATGCCTGGTTTAACCACAATCTAGCCGTTTTACACCAGACTACTGACCCGGCAACCGCTCTGCCCTACGCCGCCCGTGCCGTGCAGCTCATGCCGCGCCACCGCCACTACGGCTACTGGCTATTGGGCGATCTGCTGCTGAAGACGGGGAATGAAGCGGGTGCGATCGCCGCCTTCACCCTAGAAGCCCTGGTTAACCCCGCCGCGCTGATCTATCCCCAGTGGAAAGCCGCGCCATATCAGGCAGTTTATGCCTCTGTGGTGCAGGCTACCCTCGCCGAATACGATGCCCTACTTGCCGAAGTTGCTCCTGGCGAGGCAGGCTTTGCCACCCTTTACGAAACCCGCGCCCTACTCGCCTGGTGGAGCGAGCAACCCCTCGTAGAAGTCGATCCCAGCTTGCTGCGGCCGGTGGTCTCGGGGTTGCTGCTAGCCGACTCTGACCCCGATGCGGCTCTGAAGGCGATCGCGCCCCACCTGCGCCTAGGGCAGCCGCCCTCTGAGCTACGGCTGCTCGCCGCCTGGCTTGACCCCAATACCTATTCCGCTAGCTCCGCCCCGCTCCAAGGTGCCCCACCCGACCGAGACACCTTGCTCATCCAAGAAAGCCTTGGAATCGAACCTCTGCGCCTATGGCTTACCGCCGTCGTCACAAACCCAGAAGAGGGCTATCGAGGGTCGCTCACCTTTGCCTACCGCAACTACCAGGCCAAACAAATTACCCTCATGCTGGCGCCGCAAAACCTCCAGCGCTATACCCTAGTAGCCAAGCTCAACCTCTTTCCTTCCTGGCCAAGGGAATTTCCACCCCTCGATCGCCGCATCGAAACTCTGTGCACCGAGGCCCTGGGGCTACCCCACCCCACCCACAACCACTTTCGCCTCTCAAATTTAGATTAGTCTGACGAACAGCCCGCCATTTCAGCCCCTCCCTCCTCTGCCCCTTTTTTTCTAAAAAGGCCGAGCGCAAAGCATTGACTTCGTAAATGGGCTAAGAACGCCACCTGCCCACCCCCACCCATCTACCCCCTTACCCATCTACCCCAGCCATGCCCGAGGATGCCCTACCCCAACCCGCTGCCCAAGACCCCAGCGACGGCACCCTACTGGCCCTGCTGATAGGGGCATTCTTTACCATTTTCACCCTGCTACCGGGCAGTAGCACCCTGATAGTGTCGTGGCCCTGGGTATTTTTGTGGCAGGTAGGGCTGACTCTACCGATGCTCTGGCTGCTGTGGCAACTGTGGCACCGGCCCCTTAGTCGGTTGGGGAACGGGTTTGACTGGGTGGCCCTGCTGGCCATAGCCGGGCTGGTAGTCTCGACGCTAGGGGCAGAATTTCCGGCCCAGGCGCGGTGGTATGGGTGGGCGGCGGTAGGGGCGATCACCGCGTTCTACGCCCTCGGCAGCTGGCTCCGCTATCCCCAACGTTTTCACATCCTGCTGCGCTTTCAGGGCTACCTAGCTCTGGCGTTCATTCTGCTCAGTCTGTTGCTGTGGACCACACAGATCTATCAGCCTGAGCTAGCTCGGTTGTCAACGCTTCAAGGCTACGGCGTTAACCAGACGTTTAACTTTGAGCTCACTAGCCTGCGCAACTGGCAGCCCATTGGCCATCAAAACTACGTAGCGGGCTATCTGGTGCTGGTGCTGCCTTTACTAGCAGGGTTGGCTTGGAGCGATCGCGGCTGGCGGCGATGGCTATGGCTGGTGGGTATGGTTCTCGGCTTGCTCAACCTCTACACCACCAGCTCGCGCGGCGGCTGGCTGGCGCTCATGGTGACCGGATTGATTGCGGTGGGTATTTCCCTACTCTACAACCGTCTGCCTCGGCCCCTGGCGTTGGCTATCGGCGGCACCGCCTTGGGGTTAGGAGTCTTAGGCGTCATCGCCAATCCCCGGCTGCGGCAGGTGCTGAGCAGCCTGGCCCAGGGTAACTTTGTTGGAGGGGAACTGTCTTATCGAGTGGTGACTAACGCTACGGGGTGGCGCATGGGCCTGAGCCGTCCCTTTACTGGGGTGGGACCGGGCAGTGTGCCGCTGGTCTACCAAAAGTATCGTCCCCACTGGGCTGGGCGCGATGCTGAGCTACAGTTTCAGCTGCACAGTACCCCGGCGCAGTTGTGGGGCGAACTGGGCCTTTGGGGAATTGCCGTAGCACTGACGCTAGTGCTAGTGCTGGTGCTTCTAACGGTGCGATGGATGCGGCGTGGCGCTCAGGATACCCCCGCTGGGCTGCCCCCGGTGTTGGTGTGGAGTCCGCTGGCGGGGCTGTTTGCTTTTGGGCTGATGAGCTTGACCGACTATCAGCTGGATATTCCGGCGATCGCAGGCACTCTGGCCCTCTACCTGGCCGTGCTCGCTCGCACCTTTAACCCCGTTTCCACAACCGAGGACAGCGGTGCAACCCCGCGACGCCATCGGCTTATTGCCGGGGTTGGCCTCGGCCTGACGCTGGCCATGACCCTCTGGCTCGTGCCTGCCTACCGTGCCTGGGGCGCTGCCAGCAGTGGCTTCTCGGCCCTCACTGCCGAACCTGTCGATATCGATCGCTTTGCCAACCAGCTAGAGCAGGCCCACAAGCTGGCTCCTTGGGAGCCCTACTATCCCTATCAGCTGGGCTACCACCTAGGCGAGTTTGCCCTGCAATCGGCCGCTAACCCGCCCCTGCGTCAGGTGCTGCTTGACGATGCGATCGCCTGGTTTAAGACCGGCAACCAGGCGGTGCCCTACCAGGAGTTTGGCCAATCGAACCTGGGCTGGCTTCAGGTTGAAAAGGGTCAGTTCGCTGAGGCTGAGTCCTCGTTTAGGGAGGCGATCGCCCTAGTGCCGGCTAAAATGGGCGTGTTCTTTGGCCTGGGGTTCGCTTGCCTGCAAACTGGCAACCGCGACTGCGCCACAGAGGCCTTCGCCTTGGAGGCCATCCGCCATCCTGCCCTGATCACCAGCCCTCTGTGGCGAGTGGAAGGCTTTGCCGATGTCTACCCTGCTATGCTCGACCAGGTTGAACAGCGCTACGACGAACTGATTCAGCAGGCCAAAGAACCCACCTTGAGCAGCTTTTTGCACCAGGCCCGGGGTAGTTTGCACTGGTGGCGCGGCGATGTGGCGGGGGCGACCGAAGACTGGCAGACCAGCGGCAGCGACCTCCAGCAGGGCTTTCTCACCCTGGGGACAGAGCAGCCCGTGGATGTCAGCACCTGGCCCGAAACCCCAGCCAAGTACGCAATTCTTGCCTGGCAAACCCCCGATCAGCGCCAAGCGCTGCTAGAGAGAGCCTGGGTTACCCAGCTCGAAGATATTGATGACCTGGCTCAAGCCTTGCCAGAGCCCCAAATTATTACCCAGCTTGTGGCCAGCATGGAGACAGCTACAGACTTCACCGACTGGCTTCAGCGTACGGCACCCAGTTGGCAGCCCCGCAGCCAGCGCCTGGGCTTTGGGGTGCTTAGCCGCCACATTGATGGGCCTAACCCGTCGGACTTTCTGCCTCGGGTAGAAAACATTCCTGTGGTGCAATTTTTCGAGCCGTTGTTCACCTCACCAGTGTTCTTGCCAGCGTTGGATAGAGCTTTGGAACCGTATCAGGCGAGGTTGCAAGGGCAATAGCAGGTTTTGCTGGCGCGGCGCTAAATCTTGAGCGGGCAAATGCCGTTTGCCCCCTACGTTGGGTTTTGGCGTTAAACCCCGAATCTAGGCCCGCAACGCCCATTCAATTGATCCGTAGAGGCGTTGGCGCAGCCAATCCAAAGGCTTCAGGGCGAATGTCCTGAAGCCTTTGGTGGTAGCAAATGGGATTTGGCCCTAGGCGTCGGCGTGGGCGTGGCGGTTGTAGAGAAAGTCGAGGGCTTCGTTGCGCAGCTCGTAGAATTTGGGGTCTTCCATCATGCGGGCGCGATCGCGGGGGCGGGCAAAGGGCACCAGCATAACTTCGCCAATTTTGGCGGCGGGGCCGTTGGTCATCATCACGACGCGATCGCTTAAAAACAGCGCTTCGTCGATGTCGTGAGTGATCATCAGTACGGTGATCTGGTGGTCTTGCCAGATTTTCAGCAACTCCTCTTGGAGCTCTTCTCGGGTAATCGGATCCAGTGCACCGAAGGGTTCGTCAAGAATTAGCACCTTGGGGCGCAGGGCGAGGGCGCGGGCAATGCAGACCCGCTGCTTCATGCCGCCAGAGAGGGCACTGGGCTTTTTGTTGGCCACGTCGGCCAGGCCCACCATCTCCAGGTGCTCCATGACGATGTGCTTTTTCGCGGCTTCGGGCTTCTTGGGGAAGACCGAATTCACGCCCAGGTAAATGTTTTCGTAGGCGGTGAGCCAGGGCAGCAGGGAGTAGTTTTGAAACACCACCATGCGATCGGGGCCGGGAGCTTGAATCGGCAGGGTTTGCAGGCGCACTTCGCCGTTGGTGGGTTGGCGAAACCCGGCCACCATATCGAGCAGGGTCGATTTGCCGCAGCCGGAATGGCCAATGACGCAGACAAATTCCCCCTCGTTGATGGCGAGGTCGATGCCGTCGAGCACGACGAAGTCGCCGGTGGGGGTGGGGTAAACCTTGGAGAGGTTGTCGAAAATCAGGAACGGTTCCTGAGTCTGAAGGTGGGTGGTGGATTGGGTAGGAGTATTTAGCACTTGCATGGTCGGGGGGTGTGGATGGGTGGGTGGTGGAGGCTGAGCACTGCTCAGCCCCTACGGCGAGTTCGTTGCACAGGCAGGGGGAGAGAATTAGCGGATAGTCACGGCATCCATTAGCACTTCTTCGATGCGTAGGTCGCGCTTGATGGCGAACTGATCCAGGTATTTCAGCGGCTCGTCAGGGTCAAAGACCGGGCCATCGAACAGATGAATGGGGTGGCGATCGCGCCCCGTATCCACCAGCCCCAGCTCGCGGGCAGCCTGGCCAAAGATGTCGGCCCGCTTCACCCGCTCGGCCACGGCTAGCCAGTTGCGGGGAAAGGGGGTAATGCCCCAGCGGGCCATCTGGGTCATCATCCACACCGCCTCAGAGACATCGGGGTAGTTGGCCTTGCCGGTAAAGAACTGAATGTAGTTGAGCACCTGCTCGGGCTGGCTGCCGTCGCCGCGATCGTAGGGGTCTAGGAAGCCCTGGCGAATGTGGGCTTCATCGGCCCCAACGTACTCGGGTTTGCAGAGCAGGTCGGCAATTTCTTCGCGGTTGCGGCGATCGTCGCAGTATTCGCAGGCTTCGAGCAGCGCTTTGACTAGGGCCACATGGGTTTTGGGATACTGTTCGGCCCAGGCTTCGGTGACGCCCAGCACTTTCTCCAGGTGGCCAGGCCAGATGTCGTTGTCGGTCGCCATTACCACGCCCAGCCCTTCGCTAACGGCGCGGGCATTCCAGGGTTCACCGACGCAATAGCCGTCGATGGAGCCCGACTTGAGGGTCGAGACCATCTGCGCCGGCGGAATCACCGTGACGCTGACATCGCGATCGGGGTCAATGCCGCCAGCGGCCAGCCAGTAGCGCAGCAGCAGGTTGTGCATTGAGGTGGGGTGTACCGCCGCCAGGGTGTGCACCTGGTCAGGGCGGCGATCGATCGCTGCTTTGAAGTCGGCAAGGCTGCGCACCCCGGCATCAAACAGCCGCTTGCTGAAGGTAATGGCATTGCCGTTGCGGCTGAGGGTGAGGGCGCTGACCATGGGTCGGGGGCGCTGGTTGCCGTAGCCCAGGGTCATGCCCAGGGGCATGCCAGCTACCATCATGGCGGCGTCGAGGCGACCGGTGGCCACGCCGTCGGCGATCGCATTCCAGCTCGGCTCGCGGTTGAGCGTTACATTGCTCAGGCCGTGGGCCTCAAACAGGCCCTTTTCTTTGGCTACTACCAGAGGCGCGCAATCTACCAGGGGGATAAAGCCCAACTCCAGATTCACCTTCTCCAGGCCGTTGGCGGCCACGGCCACCACGGGCTTGGCCTTGTGCAGCTTGGCCCGCTTCTGCTGGTTGAGGAAGTAGACAATCTCGTTGCGCAGGCTGTAGTAGTTGGGGTGCTTGACCACCTCCATGCGCTCGCGGGGCCGGGGAAAGGGCACATCGACAATCTGGCCGACGTGGGCCTCGGGGCCGTTGGTCATTAGCACGATGCGATCGCTCAGCAGTAGCGCCTCATCCACATCGTGGGTGACCATGACGCAGGTAACTTCGTTCTCCTGGCAAATCTGCATCAGCTGCTCTTGCAGCCCGCCGCGGGTCAGCGCATCCAAGGCCCCAAAAGGTTCATCCAGCAGCAGCAGCTTGGGGCGAATAGCTAGGGCGCGGGCGATCGCCACCCGCTGTTTCATGCCGCCGGAGATTTGGCCAGGGCGCTTGTGGGCTGCCTTTTGCAGACCAACCATCTCGATGTGGTGGTCGATCATGCGATCGCGCACCGCCTGGGGGTGCTTCTTCATCACCCGGTCTACCGCCAGGGCGATGTTTTCGCGCACCGTCAGCCAGGGCAGCAACGAGTAGTTTTGAAACACCACCATGCGATCGGGGCCAGGTTCTGTGACCTGCCGCCCCTCGAGCACAACGCCGCCCGCGCTGGGCTGGTCGAGGCCCGAGAGAATGTTGAGCAGGGTCGATTTGCCGCAGCCCGAGTGGCCAACTAGCGAGACAAATTCCCCCTTGTGAATTTGCAGGTCAATGTTTTTGAGGGCAATGTACTCGCCGCCGTGGGGCAGCTTAAAGACGCGATCGATGTGGTCAACTTCAACAAAGACAGCCATGGTGCGCAGGGAGTGAAGGTGCAGCAGAATGCGAGAATTTTGGCTTGGCAATTTTGAACTTGGGAGGGTTCCGGCTCCCCTCTTC
This sequence comes from Leptolyngbya subtilissima AS-A7, assembly GCF_039962255.1. Classification (NCBI taxonomy): domain Bacteria; kingdom Bacillati; phylum Cyanobacteriota; class Cyanophyceae; order Leptolyngbyales; family Leptolyngbyaceae; genus Leptolyngbya; species Leptolyngbya subtilissima. Next base: position 206,596 of record NZ_JAMPKY010000005.1, read on the forward strand.
CAGGAGGAGAGGGCCGTAGGGTGGGCACTGCCCACTACAAACCCTTGGCAGAATCACAGGTTTGATGCGGCGTTTAATGAGCAGTGAACTATTGCCGCAATAGGAGGGGTTTTGGCTCCCCTCTCCTCGAGGGAGAGGGGTTGGGGGAGAGGCCTCTACTGCTTTTCCTCTTCGGGCAGCACTAGGCCGCCAATAAACACAATCAGGCGATCGAGCAGCAGGCCGACAATGCCGACGTAGAGAATGGCGATGATAATGTCGCTGATGCGGGAGCTGTTCCAGGCATCCCAGATGAAGAAGCCGATGCCCACGCCGCCAATCAGCATCTCAGCCGCCACGATCGCCAGCCAAGACAGACCAATGCCTATTCTGAGGCCCGTGAAAATGTATGGCACGGTAGCAGGAAACAGAATCTTAAAGAAGTACTGCGACTTAGACAGCTGGAGCACCCGCGCTACGTTGTTGTAGTCCTGGGGAATTTGGCGCACACCCTCGGTGGTGTTGATGATGATGGGCCAGATTGCCGTGATGAAAATCACGAAAATAGCGGAAGGATTGGCCTGCTGAAACGCCGCCAGCGAAATTGGCAGCCAGGCTAGGGGCGGCACCGTCCGCAGGATTTGAAAGAGCGGGTCGAGGGCGCTATACATCAATGAGCTGGTGCCTACCAAAATGCCCAGAGCGATGCCCACAACCGCCGCCAGGGTAAAGCCCAAGGCTACCCGTTGCAGACTGGTCCACACCTGCCAAAACAGGCCTTTGTCGGTGCCACCGTAGTTGAAGAAGGGGTTGATGATCAGCTCCCAGGTGTCTTGCACCGTGCGCACTGGGGTGGGCAGGTTGGCGTCAGGCCCCATAGTGAGCACTTGCCAGATCACCAAGAAGATTAGAATCGCCACCACCGGCGGAATCAGTGCCTTGAGCGAGTCTAGAGACGAGTTGGCAAGCTTTTGCAGGTTAAAGCGCGATCGCGCCGGACGAATATCGAGAGGTGCCGTCATTGCAATATATCTCCAGACTTATGGCAGAGAACCGAGCGAGCTAATTAAACAGGCAAAGCAGGTAAAGATGAAGGCCTTCTCCGGCCCCCTCTCCCACCGGGAGAGGGGTTGGGGGAGAGGGAACGGCGGGCAGCGCCCTACAGAGATCTACACCCGCTTGATCTTCAGGCTGTCGAGGTACGCCTGAGGATCTTCGGGGTCGAAGGTAATGCCGTCGAAGAAGGTCTCAACTCCGCGAGAGGTGCTCTTGGGAATCATGGCTTCTTGGCCCAGGGCGGTGGCCGCTTCGCGCCAGAGGTCTTCGCGGTTGACCGCATCGACCCAGGCCTTGGTGTCGGTATCGGCGGGCAGCTTACCCCAGCGAATATTCTCAGTTAAGAACCACAGATCGTGGCTCTTGAAGGGGTAGGAGGCATTGTCAGCCCAGTATTTCTGCATCAAGTCGGGCAAATCTTCGACCCGGTCTGTGCCAAAGTCGAACTTCCCTTGGGAGCGATCGATGATGTCTTCAAAGGGCACGTTAAACCAGGCCCGTTCAGAGAGAATATTGCACATTTCCTCCTTGTTCTCAGGCTGATCACACCACATCGCGCCCTCTAGCACGCCCATCAGCAGCGCCTTAGCGGCCTTGGGATTAGCATCGACCCAGTCAGCCCGCATACCCAGAGCTTTCTCGGGGTGGTCTTTCCAGATTTCGCCCGTAGTCAGAGCGTTGTAGCCAATCTTTTGGTTCACCAATTGCAGGGGCCAGGGTTCGCCTACGCAGAAGGCATCCATATTGCCCACCTTGATGTTGGCCACCATCTGAGGCGGCGGCACCACAATGGTCGAGATATCTTGGTCAGGGTCAATGCCGCCAGCGGCTAGCCAGTAGCGCATCCACATGTCGTGAGTGCCACCGGGGAAGGTCACCGCTGCCTTGAGTTCTTTGCCTTCGGCCTTGCGCTTGGCAAACACTTCTTTGAGCGGGCTGCTGTCTTTGGTGACCTTAAGATCGAGGTAGTCGTTCGAGAGCGAGATGCCCTGGCCGTTGGTGTTGAGGCGGGCCAAAATGTACATCGGCACCTTTTTGCCGTCGGTGACAATACCCTCAGAGATCAGGTAGGGCATGGGGGTGAGAATGTGCGCCCCGTCGATGCCGCCGCCGCCAGAGCCCAGCACCAGGTTGTCGCGGGTGGTGCCCCAAGAGGCCTGCTTCTCGACCGATACGTCGGTCATGCCGTACTTATCAAAGAAGCCTTTGACCTTGGCGATGATCAGCGGGGCAGAGTCGGTTAGCGCAATAAAGCCCAGCTTGGCGGTAGTCGTTTCTGGGGCCTCGGCCGAGTTGGTGGGCGCTGCGGCTGGGGTATCTGACGAAACTGAGTCAGATTCCTGACTGCAAGCGTGGAGCAGCACAGTACCGGCTGCTGCGGTGCCGGCGGTCATCAAAAATCTACGGCGATTTAGTCGAGTCATAGTTGCGCTCACTCCAACGTTAGGCAATGCAATGAATTGGAAAAATGATCGGGTAGCGGCGTCTCACCGTTATAGTCGTCCCTAAGAAAACCTGAATCTCAACCCAAATTGCTGCTCACAGATGCCGGTGTTTAGCTCTCTATAGAATCAGAAATTGCCTAAACAAACTGTGGCAATGTTGGCAGAACAAACAAAAAATAGGTGATTGATTAGTAGGCTTTGGGCTAGGATTCGTCCCCAGGGCAGCCAAGCTCCAGGTTGGCTGCTGCAAAAAGAAGAACTTCTCTGTCTGGTTAAACCGTTTCGGCAAAGCAATGTTTAGGATTTACAAAGCCGTAGCTCCACGATTTTTGACTTATTAAAATACTGAGGGAAAAGCCGGCGTTTATGCGGTCTTACACTGCGGTATTTGAGATTAAATTATTCAAACTTTGCAACGTGTTTTGTATTTTTGGTTACGCTTTGTAGCAAGCCATCCTCTTATCGCATGAGCGACATGTAGGATTTGCATAATTCGCCGGGTAGGCCAGGTCTCAGCCCAGCGCTTACCATAACGACAGCCCAAGCTATGGGTTGAGGGTTATGTAGAGGGCTGCTCTAGGAGCGATCGCAACCATGGTGTTGCCAACGAAGTGGCGAATATTGCTGACGGTGCTACCGCTGACGGGCCTGTACGGGCTGGCTAAGGTGGCCGTACACCGCTTGAACTGGGAACCGTGGGCCTTTGACCCCCTCACTGGGTCGCTATTTGGGGCGGCAACTTTTGTGATTGCCTTTGTGCTCAACGGCACCTTAAGCGACTTTAAGGCCAGTGCCGATATGCCGGTGCAGGTGGCCAATGCCATCGAGGCCATTCAAGACAGCAATTTATTGGTGGCTAAGGCCAACGGAGAGTATGACCCTATCCCCCTAACTCAAAATCTGGTGGCTATTTTGCAGGCCACCCTCGACTGGCTAGAGCAAGAAAAACCCCAGGCTGCGATCGCTCCTGCCCTCGACCAGCTCAACGTCTCCCTGGTGGGGATGCTGCCCTACACCAGTGGCCCCATCATCAGCCGCACCCAGGCCGAACAGGCCAAAATTCGCCTGCTGCTCGCTTACATTGGCATCAATCGCGATACCGACTTTATCGGCCCGGCCTACGTGCTGCTAGAGCTATTTTTGGTGGGAGTCTTGTGCGCCCTGCTGCTAATTGGGGCTGCCAGCTTTAGCGAAACCCTAGTGGTGTCGTGCTTGCTGTTTACTGCCTTTACCTATTTGCTGCTGTTAATTCGCGATTTAGATAACCCATTTCAATACGATGGGCGATCGAGCGTTGATGCTGACCTGTCAATCCTGGCGGCCCTGCGCGATCGCCTCCAGCAAACCCTGGCACCGTAACGGCACCTTAAAAAGGACCGGGTATCTGACAGGCCGCCAACGCTGGCACCAGCTCAGATACCCGATCCCTCAGCCGAGACGCCTGAGTTGAGGAGTCTCGCCCTACAAAAATTTGTTGGCCATGCCGATCAGCCCGGCCATTTGACCCAGATCAACCTCGCCGGAGAGCACCTTTTGCAGCAGTCCGCCGCCCTGGCTGTTCGACCCTTTGACCAAAAATTGAGCGATCAGCGGGGTCAAGCTTCTGACCATGGCCGGATCGGCCCCGACCCGCTGGGCGATCGCGCTAATCTGCTCATTGGCCAGCAAGCGATCCACGGCACCGGTCGCGGCGACGGTTTTCAGCGTCCCCATCAACCCTCCCGGATTGCCTCTGCCTTTATCTTGCAGCACACCCTGCAGGCTGCTGGCGATGCCGCCAATTTTGTTGTTGTCCACCGGAGCGTTGTTGAGGTTCCCCAGCAGCGTGCCGATCAGGCTACCGTTAGCTTCGGTATCGGAGGAGGCGATCGCCTGGTTGACTATACCCATTAAATCCATTGTTTCACCGTTTGAATTACGTTTTGCACAGGCTAAACTCTTTGCCCAGCAACGGCAAGGCGGTTTTGGCCTAGGACTGGCCCCTACCGGGCACTACCGGCGGTCAAGCTAAAGCGCTTGGCGCGATCGCTCTTTTCCTCAAAGTCGATCACCGGCCCCAGAGGCACGATCTGGTGCGGGTTCACGCCAGGATGGCTCATGTAGTAATGGCGCTTAATGTGGTCCATATTGCAGGTGTTTTTAAAGGCGGGCTGCTGGTACAGATCGCGCAGGTAGCCCCACAGGTTGGGGTAATCGACAATGCGGCGCAGGTTGCACTTGAAATGCACGTAGTAGACCGCATCGAAGCGATAGAGGGTGGTGAATAGGCAGATATCGGCCTCAGTGAGGCGATCGCCGCACAGGTAGCGCTGGCGATCGAGCACGCCTTCCCAATGGTCGAGGGCGTCGAACAGCTCGGTCACCGCCTCTTCGTAAGCCGACTGTTTGGTGGCAAATCCGGCCCGATAGACGCCATTGTTGATGGGCTGATAGATCGCATCGATGGCGCTATCGATTTTGTCTTGCAGATTGGCGGGGTAGAGGTCAACGTCGTTGGTGGCCACCCCATTCCACTCGGTGTCGAGCATGCGAATGATCTCGCGCGACTCGTTGTTGACAATGGTGTTGGTCTGCTTATCCCACAGAATAGGCACCGTCACGCGGCCAGAAATGTCAGGCTTGGCCTTGACATAAATCTCTCGCAAATACTGCGCCCCGTTCACCACGTCAGGAATTGCTCCGGGGTAGTCGCTAAAGGCCCAGCCTTCCTCACCCATATAAGGATCCACTACCGATACTGAAATCGCATCGGTGAGCCCCTTCAGCTCGCGCATGATCAGCGTGCGGTGTGCCCAGGGGCAGGCTAGTGAGACGTAGAGGTGGTAGCGATCGGCCTCTGGTTTAAACTCGCTAGAGCCGTCTGCCTTCGTGAAATGGTGAAAGTCGGTTTCGGGTCGTACAAAGCGGCCTTTATCGTCTTCTTGACTGCGCTCTTTCTGCCACTGACCGTTCACAAGCAGGCCCAATCCCATAGAGTTTCCTTTATGTTTTTTCACATTGCTGGTTGCAGCATACTGCGCTTCACCCGTGCCGTCCTCTGGCGTGAGAAAGAACTCCATCGCTGGGAAGCAGAAGTCTCAGGGTTAAACACATCTTTAAAGCCGCTTTCCCACACTGACCTCAGCTTCGACGTTCTTAAGCGGCATTCAAGGGCATTGGTTACTTTGAGAACCGCCTTCATCGAGCCAAAGAAGTCACTTAAAACGGGGTGGAGGAAATCCAACTCAGGCATCTCATGAGTCGCTTTCAGGGCGATCGCATAGCTTCGCCCCGATGTGAGACGCTATAAACCAGTGTTATCTGGACTCGCTCCCTATGCAGGTTGCCTGGCAAGACGTTAAGCCCTACGAAGACATCATTTACCAAAAGGCTGATGGCATCGCTAAGATCACCATCAATCGACCCCACAAGCGCAATGCCTTTCGCCCCAAAACCATTGTTGAGCTGTATGAGGCTTTCTCTAACGCCCGCGAAGACAGCCGCATTGGCGTGGTGCTGCTGACCGGGGCTGGCCCCCACACCGACGGCAAATACGCCTTTTGCTCTGGCGGCGATCAGAGCGTGCGCGGCCACGGTGGCTATGTGGATGAGGGCGGTGTGCCCCGACTCAATGTGCTCGACTTGCAGCGGCTGATTCGCTCAATGCCCAAGGTGGTGATTGCGCTGGTGGCGGGCTATGCGATCGGCGGTGGCCACGTGCTGCACGTGGTGTGCGATCTCACCATTGCTGCTGATAATGCTGTTTTTGGCCAAACTGGCCCTAAAGTAGGCAGTTTTGACGGCGGCTTTGGAGCTAGCTACCTATCTCGCATGGTGGGTCAAAAGAAAGCCCGCGAAATCTGGTACCTCTGTCGCCAATATAGCGCCCAGGAAGCTCTCGATATGGGCATGGTCAACTGCGTGGTGCCGGTGGATCAGCTCGAGGCCGAAGGCGTACAGTGGGCGCAGGAAATTCTGCAAAAAAGCCCGATCGCTATTCGCTGCCTCAAGGCTGCCTTTAACGCCGACTGCGATGGTCAGGCGGGGCTGCAAGAGCTGGCGGGCAACGCCACTCTGCTCTACTACATGACCGAAGAAGGCTCTGAGGGTAGGCAGGCATTTCTGGAAAAGCGAGAGCCCGATTTTCGCCAATATCCCTGGCTGCCCTAGGGGAGTGGATGAGTAAGTGGGTGGATGGGTGAGGCCGAATGTTGCTTAGAGCGATCGATCGGGATCTTTGGGTGGCCGAGCAGCCCTTACGATATTTTGGGCTGGGCATCGGTACTCGTATGACGGTGATTAGGCTGGTGGGCAATCAGCTGGTAGTTATTTCGCCCATTCAGGTGAGCGAGGAGTTGGTAGACGAACTGAATAAGCTGGGAACAGTCACGCATATCATTGCTCCTAACCTGTATCACTACCAATTTGTCACAGGGTTCAAAGCGACGTACCCAGCGGCAACGGTTTGGGCGACGGCGGGGCTGAGCGCCAAAAAGCCAGAGCTAACCATCGACCAAGCTATATCCGACGGCTCGAACAGTCCATGGGAAGGCATTGAGCGTCTGTTCTTTGATGGGTTCAAAACCCTTAGCCCCAGTGGCCCAGATCCGCTTGAGGAATGGGTGTTCTTTCATGCTGCCAGCGGGACGCTGATCTTGACGGATACGGCTTTTTGTTTTGACGAGAGTTCTCCGTGGCTGACGCAGCTAGTCACTAAACTTGGGGGCGGCTACAAAAACCTTAGTCCGTCGTTGTTAGAGCGAGTTGCAACTCGGGATAAGGAGAAAGTCAAAGCTTCGGCTGAGCAGGTTTTGCGCTGGGATTTTGAGCGGGTAATTGTGGCCCACGGCAGCATTGTTGAGCAGGGGGGCAAGCAGCAATTCCAGCGGGGGTACGAGCAATTTCTGGGGTGTTCACTCCAGGGCAGCTCAACGTCTACCTAAGGGGGTAGGCAAGCCCACTGGGGCAGATGACGATCGCACCCCTCGGTGATAGGCTGCGAAAAGCCCGTCGTCATTGACTTTTATTGCCCATGAACCTTCTGCTTGAGCGCATTCAAACCAGCCTGCTCGATTTGGTGGGGCAGTTTATTCAGCTCTTGCCGGGGCTGGCGATCGCGCTGGTGCTACTGCTGCTGACAGGGTATGCCGCCAAGGTGACCCAAAAGATGGTGGGCAAAATGGTCAAGCGCCTAGTGCCCAGCCGATCGCTGCAACTGCTGGCCGTGCAAGTCACTCGCATTGGCACCTGGGCGGTGGGAATCATTATTGCGGCGGTGATTGCCTTTCCGGATCTGCGATTGGGCGACGTTATTGGGCTGCTGGGTTTGGGTTCGGTGGCGATCGGCTTTGCCTTTCAAGACATCTTTAAGAACTTTTTGGCGGGCATTTTGCTGCTGGTGGAAGAGCCCTTTCGCTTGGGCGATCAGGTGGTGATGGGCGACTATGAGGGCACGGTAGAGTCGGTCAAGATTCGCTCGACCCAGCTACGCACCTACAACGGAGAGCTGGTAGAAATTCCCAATGCGATCGTGTTTACTAACCCGGTACGGGTGCTGACTGCCTTTCGCAGCCGCCGCACCGACCTCGATATTGGGGTTGACTACACAACTCCGCTGCCCCTGGCCAAGCAGACTTTTCTAGATATCATTGCCCGTACCGATGGCGTGCTCAGCGCCCCAGAGCCCGAAGTCGATGTGGTGGGCTTTGGCGAAAGTTCCATTGACTTTAAGCTGCGCTACTGGACGACGCCCCAGATTGCTGAAGTGCGCCGGGTTAAATCGCGGGTGGCGATCGCTCTCAAGGCTGGCTGCGACGAGGCCGGTATTGCCATTCCCTACCCAATTCGCACGGTACACCTGTTCGATCAGACTCAGTTCAACGAAAGCAAACCCTTGGAAAAGGGCGACTCCGTAGAACAGTAGCCGAGAACTAGGCTCCTCCAGCGGTTCGGCGCTCCTGCGTCCTCAGACAACGCCTACAAATCTAAGGCAAGGTTTGTCATTTCTTTAATGTGCCGGGACGGGCGACCGTTCTTAGCCCTTGTAGATAAGGGATAGATAAGAGAGCACACGCGGGAAGATGACGCTAAAACCAATGCACAGCAAAACGCTGAGGCTGAGACTGAACTCGACTGAAAATAGCTTTGGTTTCGTGAAGCGGCAGCACTGGGCAGGAAGTTTGGCTGCTGTAGCCTGCCTGTTAGCTAGCCCGGCTTGGGCTGAGCCAGGGGTACCGCCGGCAGAGGCGCTGGCTGTGCAGCCTTGGGCAGGTATTAGCTTCGAGACCACCGGGGGAAGCCGGGACTTCGGCAGCCTGGAAGGATTTTTGCCCCTAGGGCAAGTGCCGGGACAGCAGATTTTGTTTTTGCAGGGCCGAGCGCGGCTGGATACCGCTGGCTTTTTGGGCAGCAATCTGATGCTGGGCTACCGCACCCTGGGCGGCGATCGCACCAGTCTCACCGGAGGATACGTCGGGCTCGATACCCAGGCCCATGGGGGAGGAACGTTTTATCAGGCAGGGGCTGGCCTAGAACACATCAACAATGGGTGGGAGCTGCGGGGCAATGTCTATTGGCCGCTAGGCGATCGCAGCACCGCCACCAGCTTGCTCAGCACGCCCTTTTTTGAGGGCAATCAGCTACTGCTGCCCACGACTCGGCAAGTTGCTATGGCCGGTGGAGACGTGAGCGTGGGCGGGGCGATCGCCACCTTAGGATCCCTAGGCACGCTCAATGCCTATGGAGGACTCTACTACTACAGCCCTCCTGACCAGCCGGGCTTTTTTGGAGGTCGGGCCTGGCTGGCCGCCAGCCCCACCTCGGGTCTAAATCTGCGGCTGGGCTTGCAGCACGACGACTATTTTGGGACCAATGTGCTGCTGCAAACGGGCTTTAGCTGGGGTGGAGCTGGTCCCCAAACGGCGGCGACAGGTCTGGCTCTAGGACAACCAATACAACGCACCATGGGCATCACCTTGGGTGCCGAAGCCCGGGTTCAGGCGGCGATCGACCCTGATACCAACCAGGCCTATCGGTTTTACCATGTGCAGCCGGGCTCCAATGTCGCTGGCGATGGCACCGCCGCCGCTCCCTATGGCGCGATCGATCCGGCGTTAGGCGTAGCCAACAGCGGCGATCGCGTTTACGTTCAGCCAGGCAGTTTGGCCAGCGGTTTCACCATTCCCACCGGGGTGCAGGTGTTATCCACCGGCCCCATTCAGCCCCTGCGTACCCAGATCGGCACCTTGGCCCTGCCGGGATCGGGCAGCGGCCTGCTGCCCCACGTGCCCGGCACCGTGGTTATGGGTCACGACAGTCTGCTGTCGGGGTTTGCTGTGGCCCCAGAACCTGGTCAAGACGGGATTCAGGCTCAGGGGGTCAGGTCAGTAACGATTTTAGACAACCAAGTTCTGTCGGCCCGCAACGGCATTTTGCTGAATGACGTCAGCGGCAACCTGATCGTTCGCCGCAACCAAATTCAGGATGCTAGCGAAAGCGGAATTTTGCTCAATATCTCAGGCCAGACGGTAGACACTGCTGACCTCAGCAACAACGACATTCATCGGGCGGCGGACGACGGTCTGTTGGTGAGAGCCGCTGACGGCAGCCAGATCAACAGTCTGCAACTCAGCCAAAATCGCATCGGCAGCACCGGCGAAAACGGCATTGCCGTGCTGTCTGACAACAGCCGCGTAGGAACTGTGGCGATCGCCCAAACCCAGATCACCGCCGCCGGAGAAAATGGCGTATTAGTTTTGGCCGGTGCCGGTGGCCAAATTGACAACCTAGCGCTCAGCCAGCTTGACCTCGGCACCACCGGCACCAATGGCCTGCTGCTACTAGCGGAGGACGGTGGCACCATCGCCGCTACCACTGTCGCCGACGTCACCCTGGAGCAAAGCCAAGCCAACGGGGTGCTGCTGCTGGCCGAAAACGGCGCTTACATGGGGCCCGTTGACCTGACCCAACTTCAGCTAGCGGCTACCGCCGAAAACGGAGTGGCCGTGCTGGCCTTTGAGGGCAGTCGCTTGGGGCCACTCATGCTCAGCCAGAGCAACCTGGGCCAGGTGGGTAGCAACGGGGTGCTGGTGCTGGCCGACACCAATAGCGCCCTGGCCGACACTACTCTAGACGCCGTCGCGATTCAGTCGGCTGGGGCCAACGGCCTGCTGGTTTTGGGCCAAAATGGCTCTAGCCTAGCGACGGTCACGGTCAATGACCTAGCGGTAAACCAGGCCGACAGCAATGGCCTGGTTGTAATTGCCGACAGTGGTTCCCAAATTGCCGCCGCCACGCTGAGCGCCCCCCAAGTAGCCAGCGCTGGCGCAAACGGAGTGCTGGTGTTGGCCAATAATAGCGGCCAGATCGCCACCGTCACTCTCAATGGCGGCGACATTCAGCAGGCTAGTGAAAATGGAGTGTTGGTGCTAGCTAATAGTGGTGGCCAAATCCAATCCCTAGCGGTTACCAACACGGAGATAGGCAGCGAGGGTTCGGCCACTGCGATCGCAGCCAATGGCATTCTCATCCTGTCTGCTCAGGGCAGCCGCATCGGAACTGCTACCGTAAATGGCAACCAATTAACTGGGGTGGGCGCTGCCGGTATTGAGCTAATTGCCAGCGGTCAAAGTCAGGTGGGTACAGCTCGCATTAGCGGTAACCAGCTCAATGCGATCGACGGCGACGGCATTTTTGTGCTGACCGAGGGCCAAAGCCAAATCAGCCAGAACACTATTACCGGCAACCAGCTCCAAACCATTGACCAAGCCGGTATTCAGGTTTTGGCGCTCAACCAGGGGCAGATCTCGGCTACGCAAATTAGCGACAACACCCTCGAAACCATCGGCACAGACGGCATCGTCGCCTTTGCTGCAACGGGGGGGCAGCTCGCCACCGTCACCGCTGATAGCAACCGAGTTAGCCAAGTTGCCCAAGATGGCCTGAGCCTCTTTGCCACGGATGGTGGCACCATCGACCGAGCTGCTCTCGTCAACAACCAAACCCAAACAGTTGGCAATAACGGCATCTTTGGCTTCGCCGATGGCACCAGTCGTTTTTCCACGCTCACCGTGGTGGGCAACCAAATTCAGGAGTCGGGCAATCACGCCGTAGAACTCGGTAGCGAATCAGCTCAACCCCTCTGTGCCCAAATCACCAACAACCAGAGCATTGCTACTACCAATCTCGACGCCAACCTGTTCGTTGGGGCAAATAGTACGCTGCAAGTGGTCGATTTGGCCCAGCTCAATCAGTTGAACAACGGCACCTTTACCCAGATCAACAACGCTGGGGCCACCACCGGTAGCCAGGGCAATCCTCCCTGCCCCTGAGGGAGCCGCAGCTAAGCCCCCATTCTGGGGGAAACAACTCAAAGTCCTCCACTTCTGGGGGACTTTGGAGAGCGACGAGAGGACATCGCATTTACAGACTCATTGCTCAATTCAGCAACGCCGGGCTTATGCCCCTTGGGTTGCACTGCGAATGCAGCGGCCAATGTTGGTGTCGATTTTGAGAATGTGGCTGGTCAGCCAGTCGGCCAGCTGCTGATAAATTTCGATGGCGACCGCCTCGTTGGCGTCGCTGGCTTTGTAGCGATCGTGCAGTTGGCCAAAGTTCTCGATAAAGGTGGCGTGGGCCTGCTGGTTGACTTCGGCAATGGGGCACTTGTGTTTGGCGGCGCAGGCTTCTTCATGCTCAAAGTGCCACTCAGCGTAGAACTTAAGAAAGGCGAAGAGCTTTTTAATGGCGGTGCTGCCTTTGTGGTGGGCGATCGCCAGTCCTAGATCGTTGACAGCGGCAATCAGCTCTTTGTGGTGGGCGTCAATCATCGGCACGCCGGTGCTGAGGGAGTCGTTCCAAGTGAAAGGCTGGAGGGCAATGTTTTCCATGGCGGGTCAGGGGGTTAAGTAAGGTGAGGTAATTGGGGGTGACGGAGCGTTACTCGTTTACTTCCTGGCGGCTCAGTTCTAAGAGGGGAAGCAGGGCGAGGAGCCAGAGGGCAAGGGCACTGTCGTAGGACAGGGTGTGATAGAGCCAAAGCCAGAGCATGACGGCTAGGCCCGGGAGGCTGGTAAGCAGGTCGGCCAGCTTGAGCAGGCCGAGAAAGCCTTGGAGGAGTCGCAGGGCATCGTGGGTCATGGCTACACCTTGCCTTTGAGAAATCCGACGAGGTTTTGCAAAAAAGACTGGCTGACCGGGGCGGCACCCGCAGTATCGGCAGTGACGCTGGTGGCAAACCCTTGCTCTAGCGGGGTTGAGGCAGCGAGGTCGAAGGCGGCGGGGGGTGGGGCGGCTACCATCGGCATCTCTTCAGCCAGGCCAGTGACAATCAGACGAAAGGCAATCTGCTGGGCCTTAGCCACGGGTAGGTTAAGCTGCTGGGCAATATCCTTGATGGCCATGGTGCCGTTGGTAAACTCCCACACCTGCCATTCATTCGGGTTGAGGCGCAGGCTGGGCTTGCTCTCGACCACGCTGATTAAGGCTGAGGAGGGGTCGGGCAGTTTTTCGTCGAGGGCGTCCCAGTCTTTGAGCGCGCGCAGCCCAGACAGGGTGACATCGGTAGCGGTGGCGATCAGGCCGGTCATTTCGGAGACGGGCAGCGGGGCTTTGGGGTCAAACTGAAACCAGCCGTCGGGAAGGGCAAACAGGGCGCACACCTGACGCATTACCTGGGTGTAAAACAGCAGTTTGAGCTGTTCGGCAGTGAGCACGCCCTGGTTTTTGAGGCACAGGCCCAAGGGGGTGTGAATTTGGCAGGTTTGGGCCAGCCGGGAGACGGCGCGATCGCCCATCCAGCCCCGCTGGGCAATTAGCCGCATCAGGCCCTGCTGGTCGAGGCTGTTGCCAGCGGCAACAATTTGCCCCTGACTCAGCCAGATGTGGTGGTTGTGGCGAGCAACGGTGGTGGGGTCGCTTAGGGTGCAGATTGTTAACAGGCCGGTTTTATTGCCCTGTTCTACTAGCTGAAACAGTTCGGGCAAAGAGAAATCGGCGAGGTATCCAGTGACAGTCATGGGTGTTATCCCTTTCTGCGGGCGAGTGAGTGGGTTGGAAGTTGGAAGTGGGGAAGTAAAAGAGTGGGGTTGGGCCTGGGGAGTTGACGGTTTGTACCGCTAGCTTCAACGCCGCATCCGTAAATCCCGCATGTTTAAATGAATTTCAATGGCGTTGCATTGGCAGGCTCTAGGTCGTAGGGGCTAAGCTGCCCGCCCAGGTAAACTGCACTAGGGAAATCACTGCCTGGGCCACCGATGCAGTTTCGTTGGCGTTGACGGCAACTATAGGCGGACGGCGAGCGGGGTCGGGGTAGCCAAGGGCCAGGGCAATGTTGGCGGCATCCCAGGCACCGGAACAGTCGGTGTGGGTAAGGCCGATGATCATGGGCGCGGGCGATCGCTGCTTCATGAAGGTCATGATGCGGCGAGCTTCTCGAAACTCGTGGGGTCGATGGGCCGCTACTAGCAAAATGTAGGCGTGGGCCTTTTGAATCAGAATGTCCCACATAAAGTCGAAGCGCGACTGGCCGGGGGTGCCGTAGAGGTGCAGGGCCATGTCGGGGCCAAACTGGAGGCGACCAAAGTCGAAGGCAACGGTGGTGCGCTTTTTGATCAGCAGGGTGTCGTCGGTGGCGCGGCGATCGGTGTCTACCACCTCAATTTCGCTGACGGATCGAATGAAGGTGGACTTGCCGGCCCCCACAGGGCCGGTGACCACTAAACGCATGATTTCCATGGGTGGGCGGAGGCAATGAAGAATAAGGTGAAACGTCGTGGGGGCACACCACAAATACGAGCGTTCAGAGCAAGTCTGGGGACTAGCAATGGTGAAAGATCCCCCCTAAACCCCCTTTTTGAAGGGGGCGTGCTCTCCGCCGTGGGGCGCTACATCAAAACGGCTTTCAGATCGGCTAGGGTGCGCTTGATTTCGAGCATCAGCAGGCCTTGCTTGGCCGCTTTGTCGGCCAGCACCAGGAACACGGCGTCTTCGCCGCAGCTGGTGAGAATGCCGTAGCCTTTGTCGCCCTCGACAAAAATGCGATCGATGCCGCCGCGGGCCAGCTCGCTGCCGATGCGATCGCCTAGGGACAGCATGGCGGCCGACATAGCTGAAACCCGTTCTTCATCCATGCCGCCAGGCAGGCTGGCCGCCAAAGGCAGACCGTCGGGAGTGACCACTGCTGCCCCTTGAATGTCGGTGGTAGAGGTGACAAAGCTCTGCAAAATGTTGGTGAGTTTTTCGGTGCTAATAGCCATGGTTAGTTCTCTCTTTGGTTAGGAAAAATGAAGTGAATTAAATTGAATTAAGCTGAAGAAAAAGCGTGTGGCTGAGCGCTACATTGCCCCAGCGCCGGTTGCAACAAGTCGTCTAAAGAGACCCTCAGACCAACCTGTTTCTTTCAGCACCGCTGCCGAAGAAACTTCGATATAGGCTTGCTCAATAAAGGCCAGATCTACCATGCAAATTTTGGCTAGGGCATCGCGCAGCTGCTCATCTTTGCCGTCTGCCAGGGCGCGCTTGCTGGCCTCATGCACAACCACGGCCATGGCAGGCACCACGTGCTGGGGGCCAATGCCAATGCGCACGTGAATTAAACCAATGCGCCAGCGCCGCTCGGCGTAGGCATCGCCCCAGTTATCCATGCCGGTGAACATTTCGTGGAACCAGGCCACAAAGGTTTCGCGCAGCCGATGAATTCTGCCCTCAGACTCATTGAGAATGGTGCTCATTTCGGCATCGCGACCTAAATAATCATAGAAATAGTCGGCCATTTCGGGGGCAATTTCTAAACCCCAATCAGCTGTGGATTGAAGTACTTTACGGTCGTCGGCAGTGAGGCCAATGCGCGACACCATCTTAGACATAAACTCATTGGGCTCAAGGCTCATTTGGCGAATCCTTAAAGTAGGACTTTGTTTCAACATCCTTGTTTTATCGCTTTAGCCCTAGGAATCAACATGGCGTGAATACCTAAGATTTTGAATCTTAGAGATTTTGTAGAGAGTTCAAAACATGACCGTTTGTTTGAACTTTAATCACAACTTTGGCGGGTATTTTTTGAGACGGGGAACACCCTTATTGCTTAAAGGCAGTGTCAGCAACCCATCCACATAAGTAAAGTGTTGTAACTGACTTAAACAACACTGAGACTGTTAATATCAGTAAAGTAATGCTAAAGCTAATGTTTAAGCGATTGCACTTTAGGAACCCCTAAATTGTTTATTTCAGGATCGTGCAACTGGATTTTGTACTTATAGATGTATTTATAGATAAAGATTGCTTTTTCTCAGAAAACTCTGATTTGAACTACGGGCTCTTCCTTGGTTAGCGATCTCTAAACCGGGACCATTTGTCAACAGCATTAAGCTATATAAAGAAAAGGCTTGGTCTGCTCAACTGCAGACTGCGTAAGATTGCGGAAATTGGTGATACATTTCTTCAAACAGCATGGCGTAGGCGGGCAGTTGAGTCCTGATCTGCTGTCAGAAGGCTATATAGTGAGATGCGATCGCAGCACCATAGCTCAGATGGGCAACCAGCTACCCTTCGCTAAAGGCCGCAGCGCTCGCTAGCCCAACCAATTTTCGGCACCTAAAGGCAGTTAGACCCATGGCCCGACGACCAACGGCAGATGACGGGGTAGATCTGGCGCCCTATATCGACCACTCTTTGCTTAGCCCTACGACTACGGCTGAGCAGGTGGCCCAATGGTGTGCTGAGGGCGATCGCTACGGGTTTGCCTCGGTTTGCATTGCCCCCTGCTATGTGCCCCAGGCCGTGGAGCTTCTGCACAATACTAAGGTGAAGGTCTGTACGGTAATTGGCTTTCCCACCGGGGCAACGACCTCAGGCACTAAGCTTTACGAGGCTCAGGAAGCGGCTGAGCGGGGAGCCGACGAGCTTGATGTTGTAATTAACTTGGGGTGGCTGAAAACGGGCAATACCGATGCCATTCACCGAGAAATTGCCACTATTTGTGAAGAGACGGGTCTGCTGGTCAAAGCCATTCTCGAAACCGCCGTGCTTACCCCACCAGAAATCGCTCTCGCTGCCGAAGTTTGTATGGATGCTGGGGTTTCATTCTTAAAGACCAGTACCGGCTGGCAGGGGGGCGCTACCGTCGAAGTTGTGCGCCAGCTGTGGGAACTGACCCAAGGCCAGGTGGGCATTAAAGCCTCTGGCGGCATTGGCACGGCCGCCCAAGCGGTGGCCCTGGTGCAGGTAGGGGCAACCCGCCTAGGCACCTCGCGCGGGGTCGATCTAATGCGGCAGCAGCAAGAGGAGCCAGCTGGTGAGGGGGATGGCGCTGATCGCCCTTAGGCTACTACTTGACAAAGCTGATTGTGACAGGAGCCGTTTAGGGTTCAGGGTTTAATACCAAATCCTATTTGGTTACACCCGGTTTGTAGGGGCATTGCACTGCAATGCCCCTACGAGATCTCTGTTTTGAACTGGGGCTTCCCAAGGCGATTTGGTATAAGGTATACGGCTTAAGGTTTGCCTTGCACCTTAAACCCTGCACCCCCCTTAACTGGCGATCTCTAGCCTGGCAGTCTACTATCCCAAGTTGAGCTTGAGGGCAATCAAGCCAATCAACGTGATTAGCCCAAGGGACTGGCGGAAGTAGTTTACCCCAGTGAACAGTTCTAGCCAGGCCCAAGTGAACCAGGTGCCAAAGGCCACCAGTTCAACGGTGGTTTGCAATGGGCCATCGGGAAGAACGGCTTGTAAAACAGTTGCCGTCACTGCCACTAGAATTGGTAAGTTTGGCGGTTGAGCGATAACCAGGTTGCCTTCGCCGTCGCGAAAGATGCGATCGAACAAGGATGGGTACTGCGCCCCAGAAGTCTCTAAATTGCGGTTCATGAGAGGTATATACCTAATTGGAAAACGGCTGAGGATTCATGGTAGTGCTGTTGCCCGCTGCCGGGGATGTACCAGATGTTAGATATAAAAATGTCAGATTATAGAGCAATAGACCGATTTCCTAAGGCTTAAGCACGACGTTGCTCAACGGTACGAGCTGACGGCTGCATGCAAGGTAGCGGTCTGGTGCCAAGGGGGAACGGCATACAATACTAACCAACGCCTATCCACCCTCCTAGGAGATTATTAATGGCAGAGGTTAGCCCCCGCCTTTACTGGTTGTTCCAGTCTCTCATTGCCTTTATCCCCTATCTGTTTCTAGGTCTTTTTTCAGGCGCATTTATTTTAACGGCGGGCGCTTTTCTAGCCCGGATTTTGTTTGTAGACTGGTTGCGACCGGTTGAAGAGCTTTGCCTGTTAACGCTCAAGGCGCAAGCTAACCCAATCCTCGATAGCGTTATGACGGCTGTAACCCGGCTAGCTCAGGGCGAGATTACCATCCCTGTGCTGATCGTGGTTGGTGGAATTTTGGTTTACCGCGACCGGGCGATCGCGGCCCTAGTTCTGGCCATTGGGTTGGGCGGGTCGTGGTTACTGAATGGGATTTTTAAATCTTTCTTCCGCCGGGAAAGGCCCGACCTGTGGTCTTCCTCTAAACGCCCGATGGACTACAGCTACCCCAGCGGCCACGCCATGAGCGCGATTTCGTTTTACGGTCTTTTGGCCGCTGCTCTAACCTCTCTCAACATTCCGCTAGAGATTACGGCTACGTTAGCTCTGATTTTGACCCTGGGGGTGGGGTTTAGCCGGGTATATTTGGGTGTGCATTGGCCAACCGATGTGTTGAGCGGCTGGGTTGCTGGCGGTATCTGGCTCGGGGTTTGCCTGCTAGGGCTAGTGCGAATTGGCGGCCTTTGAGGGCGTAAGTCTTTCGGTGAAGTCCTTAAAAATCAAGGGCTTCAGAACTAGGAGTTTGAGGCTCAAAGTCTTGAGGCTCAGAGTCTTGAGGGTGCTGGATGAAATCAAAAATGCTATTTTTCTCAGCAGCACTGTTTTGTTCAGTGAATGTGACCGCTAGCTCAGGTGTGGGCACATAGATCCAGAGGGCTTTAGGAACAACCTCAACGACGACCGGCGTTGTGCCGATACATTCCCCATCGGCATGAACATCTAGCGCTGGGTACGCTCTCACTTCAATCGTAGAGGCCTGATGCATTTTGAGCCGTTCATGGGGTAGCTGTTTGCCCCGCATAGCCGCAAAAAACTGGCGGAAATGATCCCACTTAGAGGGCTTGTTGATATAGATAAGGTCAAGCTTGCCGTCATTCATTTTGGCCTCGGGTGCTAGAGCAAACTCGACACCATAGCGAGGGCTGTTGCAGACATTGACTTGTAAGGTGCTCAGCCGCGCCCTTTTGCCATCAAAGCGCAAGGCCAAACGGTGTGGCTTAAACTGCAAGAAGGTTTTGAAGCCAGCAAAAAAGCTTTTAATAGCTGCCCAATAGTTGCTCTTAATGCCTTCCTTGACGTCATCTCCACAGGGAAAAAGTGAGGCTTCTAAGCCTATGCCCACTACTTCCATAAAATAGTGGTTATTGGCTTTGCCTAGGTCAAATTGGCTGCGCTTTCCCTCTGTGAGAACTTGCACAGCCTGTGCCATATCCGTCGGAATATTTAGGCTGGCCGCAATATTATTGCGCGTGCCAAGGGGAATAATGCCCAATGTCGTTTGAGTATGCACCAATCCCCGAGCGACAGCTTCAATTGTGCCGTCGCCCCCGGCGACAACCACCAGCTTTGCTCCCGATTTTGCGGCTGCGGCCGCTAACCCTTGGCCATTTTCCTCGGCTGTTGTAGGGCAGATTTCGGCGTGGATGCCCTGGCTGTGTAAAGCGTTGGTAAGATCGGGCACTAGCTGAGAGTTTTCACTTGGCCCAGAGGTGGGGTTGACGATCAGTACGGTATTCATCTCTGGAGTCTCCCAATTAGATTTCACAGAGCTATACAGCGGTGTGGAGCGAGTGACATTGGCAAAGAGCTCAGGCTGCTGTCGTTTGCGATCGCCCTATCCTTTACTAGGCTAGGTTGAAATCCTCCCTATGAACATGAGAGTGACGGGTACCTTCAGCTTAAATAGCGCGTGCTCCACTGCATCCATCATGACAGGCGTGCCCAGGTGACGTATTGGCAGCTGCACCAGTGGCGAGGAACATGGTACCGGGGTAGGTCTTTATTCACATAGCCAGTTTCGTCTTTCCGACCGTCGTGACGTGCAGCACGTAGACCATGGTGAGAGCGATCTGGTCTTGGGTTCGGATTTCAGGGTGGGTACCGCTCACCAGCAGTAGGTCAACGTTATGAACAGAGGCTTAAGCTCCAAAGGGGTTGGTGGGCAGGCCGGGCACAGGGGCTGCGATCGCAAACAAATCCCCCGAATAAAACCCCTGCTGAATCTCCTTTTGGCTCAGCCCTACGGAGGCGGTAGTGACGTAGAGGGTCTGTCGGTTAGGGCCGCCAAAGGTGGGGCAAGTGGGGCGCTGCACGGGCAGTTTCACCCGGCCCAAGGATTCTCCAGAGGGGCTAAAGCAGGCCACGCAGCTGCCATTCCAAAGCGCCGTCCAGATATTGCCGTCGTTGTCGATCGCTAGGCCGTCGGGTTCGATGAATTCATCTTCTTTGCCCAGGTCAATGGCAACGGTGCGATCGCTAATTTCCCCCGTTGCCCCATCGAATCTGTAGGCAAAAATTTTGCGCTGGGGTGAGTCAGTCAAATAAAAGGTATGGCCGTCGGGGCTCCAGCCCAGCCCGTTGGAGATCGTCAGTTCGGTTTCCATGGTGCGCACTGAGCCATCGGGGTCGTAGCGGTAGAGGGCCGCATGGCCAGGATAGTCTGGGCTCATAGAGCCAATCCAAAAGCGGCCCTGGGGGTCGCACTTGCCGTCGTTAAAGCGGGTGCCCGGGGCATCAAACTCAAAGGTGTGGAGGGTTTCGACCTCACCCGAGGTGAGATCGAGCTGGGTGATGCGATCGCCCATGGCCACCAGCAGCCTCTCGCCTGCCATCAAGGCTATGGCGCTGCCCATATCGCCCACATCCCAGTGGCAGTCGTCGCCGCTGCTGGGCTCAAACACATGGACGCGGTGGTTGAGAATATCGACCCAGTAGAGCACCTGCTTGTCGCCATCCCACAGAGGGCCTTCTCCCAGGCGAGCGCGGGCATGGAGCACGTTTTGGGCCGATAGCTTAGGCAGGGTCGCAGCGGTCATGGGGGCACCGGGGTTACTTACAGAAGCGTCGCACAGCGTGGCTGGGCACATCCCTATCTAAAGACAGAGGGTGTAGGGTTCAAGGTATAAGGCACTTCTTAAACCCTACACCTTATACCCTGAAACCCCTACAGCCCCGCCGCCTGACGAATTTCCTCGGTTGCTTCGATCTGCTCCTGGCTAAACCCGGCTTGTTCTAAGTGGTCTAGGTAGTCGCGGCTTGTGTAGCGACTGTCGATCGCTAATGCCTGACGGTAGTTGGCGATCGCCTCAGCATTGTTCTCGGCTGACCAGTGGGCCAACGCCAGCGCTACCCAGGGGTGGGGGTTGCCCGGCTCTAGCTCGGTGGCGGTTTGGGCTTCAGCTACGGCCTGCTCGACCTGTCCTAACCGCTGGTAGGCCAAGCTGAGGTTATAGTGGGCGATTTCATTGCGGGGCTCAAGTTCGGCGGCGCGGGTGTGGGTCTCTACCGCCGCCTCTAGCTGCCCATCCACCAGATAGACAATGCCTAGGGCGTTGAGGGCGGGCACGTGCTCTGGGCTATAGCTCAGGGCGGTTTGTAGTGCCGAAACGGCGGGGGCCGCAAACCCGGCGAGGTGCTGAGTCCAGCCCAGCAAGACTTGGCCTTCGGGGTTGCGGGGGTCGAGGGCGGCGGCAATCTTGAGGGTGGCGATCGCCCGCTCCATATCTCCCTGCTGCCGAAAGGCTAGCCCCTCCTGGCGGTAGCGAGCCGCTGTCGCCACATCCACCAGGAAGGTCGGCAACGCCAGATTGTCCAGCGCCTCGGTCGAAAGTATAGCGGACTGCCACGGCACCGCCGTCTCCCGCTGGCAGCCCGCCAGAACTAAAGCCGTGCAGAGTATCCAACCAGAGACTTTTCCCATAGACCGTGTTTGCTGGATTTGTTGAGGGGCTTGGGTTAATACTCTATAGGCTCCTGCCCCAAACCGTTCTACTCCCCATCTGCTCACCACTACTCTGGTTCTTATTCGATGTATTCCATGCAGCACGCCAGCCCCGCATCCCTGCTGTAGCGTAGCCTTGGGTTGCCCATAATCCATCAGGGTGAAAGCCCAACAGCGGCTTCCTGGAACTGGCCCTAGCAATTGGCCTTTTCCCCAGAGAGTTCTCCCTGAACTTTTTGGGGTTACCGTTTCATGGCATACCAGTGCCGGCTCTGCGATCGCCTATAAATAACTCCCTCAAGCAGCCCCAGATGGTGGATGCAGCCCAGCCAGCCGTTAGCGCTTACCTTTTGCTCTAGAATTTGGTCACGGCGGTTACCCTCCCGACAGCTCGGCTCTTAGTTCATTTCCCTCAACGGCACCTTATGGCTACTGGATATCTCGCACTCGTACTCCATGCCCACCTGCCCTATGTGCGTCACCCCGAGAGTGACTACGTGCTGGAGGAAGAGTGGCTCTACGAGGCAATTATCGAGACCTACGTGCCTCTGCTCACCATGTTTGAGGGGCTAAAGCGCGACGGTATCGACTTCAAGCTCACCATGAGCATGACGCCGCCCTTGATTTCCATGCTGCGCGATCCGCTGCTGCAAGAGCGCTTCGACGCCCACCTGGCCATGCTCGAAGAACTCACCGAGCTGGAGGTTGAGCGCCACGTCCACAACGGACACCTGCAATATTTAGCTGAAACCTACGCTAAAGAGTTCAACCACGTCCGCAACGTGTGGGAGAGCTACAGCGGCGACCTGGTCACCGCCTTTAAGCAGTACCAAGACAGCAACAACCTCGACATCATCACCTGCGGGGCCACCCATGGCTACCTGCCGCTGATGAAAATGTATCCCGAAGCGGTGTGGGCGCAAATTCAGGTTGCCGCTGAGCACTACGAAGACACCTTTGGTCAGCCTCCAAAGGGCATCTGGCTACCCGAGTGCGCTTACTACGAGGGTCTCGAGCGCATGGTCGCCGACGCTGGCCTGCGCTACTTCTTAACGGATGGCCACGGCATTCTCTACGCTCGACCCCGGCCCCGATTTGGCAGCTACTCCCCCATCTTCACCGAGAGCGGCGTCGCCGCCTTTGGCCGCGACCACGAGTCGTCGCAGCAGGTGTGGTCATCTCAAGTGGGCTACCCCGGCGCGCCCGAGTACCGCGAGTTCTACCGCGACCTGGGCTGGGATGCCGAATACGAATACATCAAGCCCTACATCATGCCCAACGGTCAGCGCAAGAATGTGGGCATCAAATATCACAAGATCACCGGCAAGGGCTTGGGCCTCTCCGACAAGCAGCTCTATGACCCCTACTGGGCCAAAGAAAAAGCCGCCGAGCACGCCGCTAATTTTATGTACAACCGCGAGAAGCAGATTGGCCACCTCCACGGCCTGATGCAGCGCCCGCCAATTATTGTGTCGCCCTACGACGCCGAGCTGTTTGGTCACTGGTGGTATGAAGGCCCCTGGTTCCTCGACTACCTGTTCCGCAAGAGCTGGTTTGACCAAAGCACCTACGAAATGACTCACCTGACCGACTATTTGCAAGGTCACCCCACCCAGCAGGTGTGTCGCCCCTCCCAGTCGAGCTGGGGCTACAAGGGTTTCCACGAATACTGGCTGAACGAGACCAACTCCTGGATTTACCCCCATCTGCACAAAGCTGCCGAGCGCATGATCGACCTGGCCAAGCGCGAACCTGCCGACGAGTTAGAGTGGCGCGCCCTCAACCAGGCGGCGCGGGAACTGCTGCTGGCGCAGTCGTCTGACTGGGCTTTCATTATGCGTACGGGGACGATGGTGCCTTATGCGGTGCGGCGGACCAGGTCGCACCTGATGCGTTTCCAAAAGCTGTGGGATGACATTCTGCGCGAAAAAATTGACTCCGGCTGGCTAGAAAAGATTGAGATAGTAGACAACATCTTCCCCAACATCAACTACCGCGTCTATCGCCCGCTGTAGTGGGGCTGAGTATTGGTAGAAGGGCTGTCCTAAGCGGACAGCCGAGACGGCTATCCTACAAAACTAGGCACAATCCCTGCGATCGCAACTGGGTACTCTAAACACGACAAAATTCTGTCGCTAGAGCATACCTATGGTGTCTTGCATGGTCGTCATCCCTGGAAAAACGGTGCGGATTTCTGTTGGGGTCATGTTGCTGGGCCTGGTTGAAGTCTGTGGGGCAAGCGTTAGCCCAGTGCGGGCTCAAGCAGGGGCGATCGCACCACCACCGGCCTATTGGGATGCCGTTGAAGACGCCAAAACGCCAGAACCCAACGAAGTCTTTAGAGATCTGACCGCCATTACGCGCCAAAACAACGCTCTGACCTGGAATGAGCAGGGCCAAGTTTTAGTCGCGACCTGGGCCGATTGGGTGGGCTATACCCAAAATGTGGGGCATCAACTGATTGTCACTCGCGATGTCTGGGTGACGGCCATCCCCGACCTGCAAAGCTTCTGCAAAGCCTATACGCCAACCGCCGAGGTTCCCTTAGCGGCGCGCCTTGGCCAGGTGCTCGGCTTACCACCTGAACCGGCTGCCCAGGCAGCTAATCGTCGAATGGTTGAGATCTGGGTCGATCCACAGTTTCTCTTTCGCCCTAGCCCCGACCCCGAAATTACTGACCACGAGGCTGAACTGCGCTTTCGCACTGCCAATGAGTTTATCTCGGTGCCAATTAGCTATCAGCACTGGTTTTATGCTCAGTACGATCAGCGCTATCAATATCAGGGGCAGCCGATCGCAATCAATGGCGCAGAACCTCTTAGCGCCTTGCCCTACCCGTGGACTCAGTTGGGCTATACGTATGATTGGGGCGATCGCGCCGACTGGGCTATGCTTGACCCAAATCGCCCAGACAATGTGGGCCTAAGCGAGTTCGTGATTCGTCAGTGGTCGCCGATCGCAGTCCAAGCCGCGCAGCCAATTGACGATTACTGCCGCTAGGGGTACAAAACTCGAGAATCCCAGCTTTTTCAAAGAATCGGGATTCTGTTTATGCTGCGTTACCCAGTAGCCCCTTGACGCGAGTATGTAACCACTCTGGAGTGTTTGCAAATCTTCAAGGTCTGGCTTCTTTTCTGATTTAAGGGGGAACCCTTTGAAGAGAGAAAAGAATTATTGAAACTTTAGGCTCATGTCATTCTTACTATTTTTTCTTTCGATTGGTCTTGCTACTGCCACTGGATTACTCTACAGCCAGCTACAGAAAAGTAAAGATGAGAACAAAATAGCTCAGCAGCGTGTTCAAGAGGCTAGTAAAAGGCTTCAAGCCGCTGATAAAAAATATAGTGGCCTAATTTCAAAGGAAGAAGAGATTAGAAAGCTAGAGTCGCAAACGACTGTACTTCGAGATCGAATAAAGGTACTTCAGCAACAAGCCGATATTCAAGAGCAAGAAATTAGCTGTAAAATTGAAGCCTTAACTGAGAAGCTTTCAGAGCTTGAAGAGAAAGACTTTGTTGAGGATTTTGGCTTCTATGAATCAAAATATGATTTCAAAGAAGCTTTAGAATACAAGCAAAAACTGGACGAAATTCGCTCTAACCAGAAGAGGCTTATAAAAGATAGGCAAGCGGCAATATGTGATACAGAGTGGACTGTTTCTGGCAGTAAGAAAGAAGGCCGCAAGATGGTTGATAGCTTTTTGAAGCTAGTTCTTAGAGCATTCAACGGCGAATGTGATGCTGCCGTTGGCAAGGTCAAATATAACAATATACAGACTATGGAGAATCGTATTCGAAAAGCTTACGAGGCTTTGAATAAGCTCTCGCAAACAACACATTGCGAGATTACACCGAAATATCTGGATTTAAAGATTCAAGAATTACAGCTCACACACGAATATCAGGAAAAGCGATATCAGGAGCAAGAGGAGCAGCGACAGATCCGTGAACAGATGCGCGAGGAGGAAAAAGCTCAGAAAGAATTAGAAAAAGCAAGGTTGGATGCGGAAAAGGAAGAGCGTCAATATCAAGATGCTCTGGAGAAAGCCAAGAAAGAAGCAGAAAATGCTACTGGTAAGCTTCAGCAGAACCTCCTGTCTAAAATTGAGGAGTTAGAAAAGAGAGTTGCTGAGGCGGAAGCCAATAGAGAAAGAGCTGTTTCACAGGCTCAATTAACCAAGACAGGCCATGTCTACGTCATTTCAAACATTGGCTCATTTGGTGAGGATGTGTACAAAATCGGTATGACAAGACGGCTAAATCCAGAAGAACGCATTAGAGAGCTGAGCGCCGCATCCGTACCGTTCCCGTTTGACATTCATGCGATGATTTCGTGCAGCAATGCTCCAGAATTGGAAGGAAGGCTTCATAAGATGTTTGACGACAGACGCGTGAACAGCATCAATTCAAGAAAAGAGTTTTTCAGAGTATCCTTGGAAGAAATAACTAGAGCTGTGAGCCGTATCGATGAAGAGCTTAGCACTTGCACATCCGAAATAAAAATGACTAAAGTAGCTGAGGCATCTGAGTATCGAAAGTCTTTGGCTCAAACAAGGGCCAGACAAAGTGTTAGTAAGTGATTAAGGTGAAATAAAATAAAACTCAACATTGGGTTTCGCTAGCGTTCTACCCAACTTACGGTTCTGCTGAAACAGCTAGGCAGATATTAGATATCTGAAAGAGTACAATTTTGCTATTAGTCAGCAAGGTGTGTCACTACTTTGTGTGATACATCGAAGGCACATCTTGAGAACAAAGCCATGGCTCTCAACGGTACATTAGGTCCAAAAGGTCAACGACCAACCTCGAGACGGCAACTGGCAAAATATATCATCTTACGAAGCACTGTAATAGGGCTGATGTCAGGGGCCATACTGGGGTCTCTTTTTGGCTTTTTTCCACTTCCGCTTCTCTTGATCTTGACAGGAATAGTCGGTGCTGGCTTGGGATTGGGATTGGGGTTGATTAATGGGCTACTATTGAGTGCTACAACGTGCCTGTTTTTTTACCCACTACGGTCAGTTGGGCTCTATCACCTCATAGCCAAAGTGATAGGTGCTTTGATAGCTGGGGGTGGGGCTGCTGTCTTTGGGCCTTGGTATTTTTCATCGCAAGCAATGACGCCTAATTCAGCTGTGACAATTGGCTTTGGCTCTGTAATAGCGTCTATTATTGCTGGTTGGGCTGGCGGGCTGGCGGGGCAAAACATTGCCCAGTGGTATGAACAAAAAAGTCTAGCTGCTCAGCATAAATCAGTAATTAGACAAACTTCGTCTGGTGCAAACTCTTTGCAGAAGCTGAAGCGATATTTGGGCGATATTTTATCGTCACAAAAGGCCGGCTGGATTAGTATTGCTATTTTCTCGTTATTTAGCTTTTTTCTGAGAAACAGGGTTCTGCGGTTTCTAGTCTGCGGCGATCTGGTTACAGATGCATATGCTTGTCTCCCATCTCCTCGCCTTTATACTTCGGTCATAGAAGGCTTTAAATTCGCTCTTCCTATTACCTTCCTAATCACGTTGATAGTGGTACTACTGCAACGACTATATACAAAGCGTATGTAGTCGAATAACACTGGATTAGGCTAACGAGAATGCAACTTAGCATGAGACTCGGCTTGGTTAGGTTCCGCTAACGCTTTGCCAACCTATGGTGTTGCTGTACTGCGATCGCGCCGCCTTTGACCTAAACCGCCTGGACGTAAGCGAGTTTGTGAGCCGCCAGACTGATCGTCCTCAAGGCAGCGCAGCGTGTTGACAATTGCTGTCGCCAAAGGGTCAGGGCTCAAGGCACTAGGAAACTGACAACTTTAGTGATTAAGAACTATTCTCAAGAAGATGGCTTTTTCTCTCTGGCATGGCTAAACAACCCTTCGCAAAATTTCCGACGGCCTGGTCGCGGCGTCAGTTTCTGGGCTGGGGGGCTGGGGGCGTTGGGGCCGTCGCGACAGCGGCAGTGGTGGGGTCAACCTGGGTG
This sequence comes from Leptolyngbya subtilissima AS-A7, assembly GCF_039962255.1. Taxonomy (NCBI): domain Bacteria; kingdom Bacillati; phylum Cyanobacteriota; class Cyanophyceae; order Leptolyngbyales; family Leptolyngbyaceae; genus Leptolyngbya; species Leptolyngbya subtilissima. Next base: position 234,066 of record NZ_JAMPKY010000005.1, read on the forward strand.
GGACGAACGCAGGCCGCGCGCATTCCCCCATTGCCCGAGGGTTACGGGCCGCCGACCGACAATAGCTTTGACCCTATGGCCCTGCTGCGAGACTTTGACTACGGCACTCTCAAGTCAGAAAACGGCCGCCCTGTGCGCGAGTTTGAGGTGACGGCTAACAGCTCACCCCTCCAGCTCAACAGTGCCATTACCTTCATGAGCTGGAACCTCAACGGCAGAGTTCCAGGCCCTACCATGCGGGCCAAAGCCGGGGAACGGGTGCGGATTATCTTTCATAACCAAGACGGGCATTCCCACAGCATGCACTTTCACGGCATTCACCCCGCTGAGATGGACGGCGTTCAGCCAATTCGCCATGGGCAGACGATGGTGTACGAGTTTGAGGCTGGCCCATTTGGCGTACATCCCTACCATTGCCACGTCGCCCCGGTAACGCGCCATATCAGCAAGGGGCTCTATGGCCTGTTTATTGTGGATCCACCCGAGGGCCGTCCACCTGCGGACGAGATGGTGCTGGTGATGGGTGGCTTTGACATTGACAACGATGGGCACAACGAGCTGTATGCCTTTAACGGCATTCCCAACTACTACCGCGATCACCCAATTCCCATCTACCAAAACCAGCGGGTGCGGCTGTATCTGCTCAACATGGTCGAGTTTGACGTGGCGGTGACCTTCCACATCCATGCCAACTTGTTTCAAATTTTTCCGACGGGGCGCACCCTCACCTCAACCGGCGATTCTGACGTGATCACCATGGGCACCGCCGAGCGCCACATTCTGGAGTTTGCCTACCCCTATCCCGGTCAATATATGTTTCATCCCCATCAGGATGCGATCGCAGAGCACGGCTGCATGGGGCTGTTTGATGTCTTGCCGGCCTAGGTTTTAAGTCTTGCTCTTCGCCACCGCCTCGGATCTTATTGACATGCGATCTCAGATAGCCCTAGGCTCATAGAGATAAGACTAAACGCAATTTATTCTCAATTGACACTGATATGGCAAAGCAACTCAAGCCTGTAGAGCTGTTCCTGGCGGTTGGTTTAGCGGCGACGTTAGGAGCCTGTGGCGGGCCAACATCTGAAGGTGGTGAAGCCAGTACCGAACCCTCTCCTACCGCAGATGCGGCCCATGGCGGCGGCGAGGGCGGCGAAGGTGGCGAGGGCGGCGAAGCTGGGGCCACTAGCAATCCTGATGCTGACTATATGACCAGCCTGGCGCTGATGAAAGGCCACTTGATGGTGGCAGAAGAGCTGATCGCCGCCGGTAACTATGAGGAAGCTGAACCTCATATTGGCCATCCAGTTGAAGAACTCTACGGTGGGGTCGAGGCTCAGCTTGCCGAGCGCAATGTGCCGCCCTTTAAAGACCAGCTCAATGAGCTGCTTGATTTGACCAAGTCTGCCCCCGAGAGCGATCAGCTCAAAACCGAGTTCGACGAGTCGACTGCAGCGATTGATGGTGCGATCGAGGCCTTACCCGCTGACCAGCGCCAATCCCCTGACTTTGTGCTGGGAGTCATCACCCAGGTTCTCAAAACCGCTGCTGAAGAATATGAGGCTGCCGTGGTGGATGGCAAAATCGTGGAAGCAGTTGAGTATCAAGACTCGCGCGGATTCGTGGTCTATGCCGACCAGCTGTACCAAACCATTGCCCAGGAGATGGAAGAGACCCGCGCTGAGGACCACACTGCGATCACCAAAAGTTTGCAAGAGTTAAAGACAGTTTGGCCTACGGTAACTCCTCCAGAAACACCGGTCAAAGAGCCCGCTGATGTTCACATCCTGGTCCTGCAGGTCGAACAGCGCGGTTCGTAAGCGGCAATCGCTGGGTCACTGATAGCAATGCCGAGTGGCCTTTGATAGCGGTGGGGTTGTTTGGCTAAAACAGCCAGATTCATGGTGGATAGGTCGGGGTTAGCTACGTAGGGCGCAGCTACAGCGGGCGAAACGTGGCAGAATGCCTGCGATTGCCTTTGTTGCACCCCGACCCCCATGGAAATTGACCCCGAACTGCTAGACCCCTCGACTCGCTACAAGCTGCTGATCGGCAGTGTCGTGCCCCGACCGATCGCCTTTGTCTCCAGCCTGTCGCCTGAGGGCGTGGCCAACTTGGCCCCCTTCTCCTACTTCAACGCGGCGGGCCACAAGCCTCTGGCGCTGATGTTTAGCATCAGCCTCAAGCCCGACGGCAGCGAAAAAGACACCCTGCGCAACGTGCGCCCTGCCAGCGAAGGCGGCACTGGCGAATACGTAATTAACCTGGCGGTTGAGTCCTACGCTCACCAGGTGGCAGAAAGTGCCGAGCCGTTGCCCTACGGCGAGTCAGAGTTTGACTACGTAAGTCTCTCGCCAGCCCCCAGCCGAGTGATCAAACCGCCCCGCGTGGCCGAGTCGCCGGTGGCCTTTGAGTGCCGCACCCTGCAAATTGTGCCGGTGGGCGAGTTTCACATTGTGATTGGCCAGGTGGTGCACCTGTTTGTGCGCGACGACGTGCTGGGCGAGAATAACCGCATCGATGTCGATAAAGTAGGGGCGATCGGGCGCATGGCGGGCTACGAATATTGCCGTACGGGCGATCGCTTTGAGATTCCCAACGGCTTCCCTAAGTAGCCCCCGGTCTAGTGGCATGATTGGGTGAGCGATCAATCGGAGGGCGGCGGATGAGCGATGTGAGTGAGCAGGATTTGAACCATGTGCGGCGAGCGATCGCCCTTTCCCATAGCGCCCGCGAGGCCGGCAACCGTCCCTTTGGTGCCGTGCTGGCTGATGCCTCAGGCCAGGTGCTAGCCGAAGCCGAAAACAACCAAATCACCGAGCGCGACTGCACTGGCCACGCCGAAACCGTGCTGCTGCGGCAGATGGATAAAAGCCTCAGCCCAGACACCCTCAAAGACTGCACCCTCTACGCCAGCACTGAACCTTGCCCTATGTGCGCCGGGGCGATCTTTTGGAGCGGGGTGGGGCGGCTGGTGTATGCGCTGGGCAGCGATCGACTCTACAATTTTCAGGGCGAATCTCCCTTTCAGCTGACCTTGGGCAGCCGCGAGGTGCTCAAGCACGGCAAACGCCCGGTTGAAGTGGTTGGCCCCGTGCTCGAAGACGAGGCTCTGGAAGCCTTTGAGGGTTTTTTCTAAAACTTATCCGCCGTTGATTTAGCCATCCTGGGGTTATGGATCTATTCAAGTTTGCGCTGGGGCCCTACGAGTTTTTTGCCGCCATCCTTGGGGGTGTGCCCCTTGTGCTGGCGATCTTCTTGCTCTATAACCCGGCAACTAGCGTGCAGGATTTTGCTAGTTTGATTCCAACTAGTCTCTCCCTTCAGGTGTTAATTGCGCTGGCGTTCGCTAGCTATCTCTTGGGGGGCCTAGCGCAGGGCGTAACCTGGAAGTTTTTTTTGGCCCTATGTAACCTATCGAAGCGGGAATTTCATTATTTCCCAGCTGAAATTCTTCTCAACAGAGGCGAGTGGCTGCAAGGGTTGGCCAAAGATACTGATCCCAAAACTCTCGATTTTGAGAACCGCTTAGTGCTGCTGCTGCACGATAAAGTTGGCATGCCAAAAACGATGAATCATCTCTATTCGAGGGTCTGCTCATATCTAAAAGAAAATAACAGGCCCTCTCTAATTACCGCAGATTTGTACCAGGCTACCCATATCATGTATCGCAACCTGTCGTTTGGGTTGCTGATCTTAGGCGGGGTGTTTTGGGCCAACATTTTCCGCGTCGGAGCAGCATCTTTTGAGCAGGTGGCGTTGTTCCTTGGGGCTTTAGTGTTGTCCTACATTGCATTTGTTCGCTCAGTCTCCTTTAAGCGGTGGCACGCTAGAGAGGTTTTGCTGGGGTTTTACTTTGCCGCCTGCGATAAGCGATCGCCTTAAGGCTGTCATCAATTCTCGCCACAATCCTGATCTCATCAGCGTTACCACGTCCGACCCAAAAACAGGCTAGGGGCTGTAACCCTAATTCTTGGGTCGTCAGCGGTTACAGGCTCTAGCGCAGCGGGTGGTGTTCGGCCAACAGTTTCTCAACCTTGGCTTCGTCGATGCGGGCGGTAACCTGCCTGGCCTCGTGCAGGTCGCGCACTGTTTTAGAGAGGCTGGCGGTAGACCCCAGGGCAAACAAGGTGCCCATGCCCATGTAGCCCTTCACCCAGGCATCTACCGGCAGGCAAAAGATACCCAGCGACAGGCTGCCCACCGACAGCAAAAAGGCGAGCCAGGTTTGCACAACCCAGGCTTGACTATGACTAGATGGCGGCTGCACAGAATTCATCGGCTGACTCCTTAACGGTGTGAATGACTACGTCAACCCTAGGCGAGCCTTCCGCTGCGTCATCCAAAGTGGAGACACTTTCTCAAATGCTCTAGGGTGCAGTGTTACGGAGAAACGTTTGTAACTATTGCAACAGCTGATTTAGTTAGGACACTTCGACAAGCGGAATCCTCTGGTAGGGGCATTGCAGTGCAATGCCCCTACGTCGAACCTATCTTTACCTCAACGGATATTTGCAATGATTCTTCCCTTGACGACCTCAGTAGGTGTATCTACAATGTAATTACTTCGCGTCTGGGCACACACCGTCTATGGGCACCGCCATTAGAACTCGCATTGTCAAGATTGGCAATTCCCAGGGCATTCGCATTCCCAAACTGCTGCTAGAGCAGAGCGGGCTGAATGCAGACGTAGAAGTAGAGGTAGAGGGCGATCACCTAGTCATTCGCACCGCCCCTCGCCAGCGAGCCGGATGGGATGCCGCCTTTGCCACCATGGCAGACAGTCGCGATGGCCACCTGCTCGACGACCTCAACCCCACCGACTGGGACGACGCTGAATGGGAATGGTAGTTAACCGCTTCGACGTTTTTCTCGTCAACCTCGACCCCACTGTTGGTAACGAAATTAAAAAAACACGACCCTGCGTGGTGATCTCGCCAGACGAGATGAATCGCTACATTACCACTGCGATCGTGGCTCCAATGACAACCAAGGGCAGGCTTTATCCCACCCGCATTGCCTGCCGTTTTGAGGGCAAAAACGGCCAAATTGTTTTAGACCAAATTCGCACCGTCGACAAGGCCCGGTTGGTCAAGCGCCTCGGGCAAATCAGCGTCGGGGAACAGAGAATGCTGCTTGAAACCCTGGCCGAAATGTTTGCTGAATAGCTTGAGATCGAGCCCACATAAGCCTAGTTGAGGCCATACCATCGGGTTAGACAAGGGCGATATTTGCCCGGCACTAGATGAGGACCGAGGAATGCGCTCCATCACCATTGCCAGTGCTACCGGCAGTATTGAGGTGCTGGTGGCTGACGCCGCTACCGAAACTCCAGCTCTGCCAGCGGTGTTTGTTCACGGCATGGCCTGCGCCGCCGATCTGTGGCAACCACAGCTAGAGCAGACGGTTCAGCAGAGAACAGCGCTCGCAATTTCTCTACCAGGTCATGGTGCGTCTGCCCCTCCATCCGACAACGACTATTCCCCTGCCGCTTGTGCAAATGCTTTGTTCGCAGTGATGGATGCGTTGCAGCTAGAAAGCATCGTCCTGATTGGCCACAGCTACGGTAGCTGCGTTGCCCTTGCTGCTGCCGCCGCTCAACCTCGCCGCATCGCCAAGCTCATCTTGGTGGATCCGCCGATTGACTGTACCCAGTGTCCGCCGGAGGTCTACGAGGCACAGATGGCCCCGATGCAGCAAGCCATGGTCGGGGAAGACTGGCGATCGGTGCTTGAGCAATCCTTTCGCAACGCTCTGACCGGTGGCACCTCTGAAACCCAAGCCAACATCCTGGCCCGCCTGAATCGCACTGCAAAGGCAGCCCTGATCGGTGCCGGAGGTGAGCTATTCACCTTTGAGGCTACAGCCGCCCTCGACAAGTATCTGGCTTCGCCCGGTGCTCAGGCCCATGCCGTTCTGGCTCCATCCAATGCGATGCCCCTTAGCCTACACGTGTTGCGGCCAGCGCTACCGACGACAGCCATACCCAACACCAGCCACTGGCTCATGCTCGATGCCCCAGAGGCCTTTGCCCAAGCCCTAGAAGCGGTTTTGTAGATGGAACTTCAGATCATTTATACCGAGACCGAGATGCTGATATCTAAAAAGCAGTATGGATCTTGGCAAGAGATTCAGGCAGAATTTTCAGACTACAAAACTTCGCTGGGGCCTTGGCCAGTCGATGCGGTGATTGACTATCTGCAAACGGATTATCCGGGCTTGGATCCTAGCCCTGCTGTGCAAGTGGCTGAACTACTGAACGCAACAATCTGTTGCCAAGAACTCACCTTTCGTGAGGGCAGAACGTTGAGCGATCGCTAGACTGGGCTTAACCATTAGAGAGCCTAATAGTCTGTAGAGCTTTTCTTTAGCGGTCAGGTAAAGAATTCTCTCAGAGTTCCCCGGCTCACCCCTATGTTGGCGACAATCAAGACCGTTGGGTCTACCAGGGCTGCGCGGCTCAGGGTGTTTCGGCAAACTCACGCTGACCACCGCCACCAAGGAGACTCACCCGATGAAACTGGCCTACTGGATGTATGCCGGCCCGGCGCACATTGGCACCCTGCGCATTGCGAGCTCGTTTAAGAACGTGCACGCAATCATGCACGCGCCGCTGGGGGATGACTATTTTAATGTGATGCGATCGATGCTAGAGCGGGAGCGTGACTTCACCCCCGTCACCGCCAGCATTGTCGATCGCAATGTCCTCGCGCGCGGCTCCCAAGAAAAGGTGGTCGATAACATCGTCCGCAAAGACAAAGAAGAGCAGCCCGATTTAATCGTGCTCACCCCCACCTGCACTTCCAGCATTCTGCAAGAGGATCTGGCTAACTTCGTGCAGCGCGCCAGCCTAGACTCCCAGGGCGATGTGCTGCTAGCGGATGTGAACCATTACCGCGTCAACGAGTTGCAAGCCGCCGATCGCACCCTTCAGCAGATCGTGCAGTTTTACCTAGCCAAAGCCCGCAAGCAGGGCACCCTTCCCGAAGGCAAAACCGAAAAGCCTTCGGTGAATATCATTGGCATGACCACCCTGGGCTTCCACAACAACCACGACTGCCGCGAACTGCGCACCCTGATGGCTCAGCTCGGCATTGAGGTAAACCTGGTGATGCCCGAGGGCGCACTGGTGACCCAAATTAAAGACATGGGCCGGGCCTGGTTCAACCTGGTGCCCTACCGCGAAGTGGGGCCACTGACGGCAGAGTATCTCAAAGAAGAGCTAGGGATGCCCTACGTCGACATTACCCCCATGGGCATTGTCGAAACCGCCCGCTGCATTCGCGCCATTCAAACGGTGCTGAACGAGCAGGGGGCTGATGTTAACTACGATGCTTTCATCGACGAGCAGACCCGGTTTGTTTCCCAGGCAGCCTGGTTCTCGCGATCGATTGACTGTCAGAATCTGACCGGCAAAAAGGCCGTGGTGTTTGGCGACAGCACCCACGCCGCCGCCATGGTCAAAATCCTGGCCCGCGAGATGGGCATCCACGTGGTGCTGGCGGGCACTTATTGCAAGTACGACGCCGAGTGGTTTGCCGCTGGGGTGGGTGAGTACTGCGACGAGATTTTGGTCAGCGAAGACAACGGCGAAATTGGCGATCGCATTGCCCAGCTCGAACCTGCCGCCATCTTCGGCACCCAGATGGAGCGCCACGTGGGCAAGCGGCTCGACATCCCCTGCGGTGTGATTGCTGCCCCCATTCACATTCAAAACTTCCCGGTGGGCTATCGCCCATTCATGGGCTATGAAGGGGCCAACCAGATTGTTGACCTGGTCTACAACTCCTTCACCCTGGGCATGGAAGACCACCTGCTAGAGTTCTTTGGCGGTCACGACACCAAAGAGATTCTTACCAAAACCATGAGCGCCGATGCTGCTGTTGAGGCGGGCCTGGGCTGGAGCGCCGATGGCCTGGCCGAGCTGCAAAAGATCCCCGGCTTTGTGCGTGGCAAGGTGAAGCGCAACACCGAGAAGTTCGCCCGCGAGCAGGGCGTCGGCAGCATCACCGCCGAGGTGCTGTACGCCGCGAAGGAAGCAGTGGGCGCGTAACCGCAAGTGCATCCCGTCTCTGTAGGGGCAAACGGTTGTTTGCTCAGCGGGTTTCTTGCCCGATCAGGGTGAACACCGTTCGCCCCTACAGGCCCACCTGGTTGAGGCAGGGCTCAACTTCAAACAATAGCCCCCAGACTTTTCCCGTTGGAAGAGTCTGGGGGTTAATTGATTCAAACGCTTTTGCAGCTTGAAAGACTAGCTGCCCTGACAGCCAACCCAGGTGCCCTGGTCTTCGTAGATAAAGGGAGTGCCGGTTTCGCAGAGTACAGAAACAGCGCTCTGGGGGCCAGGAATAGTCACCATAGAAACCGTGCCGCCGACGGGGCTGGGCACATCAGATAGCTCAGGCTCGGTCAGTGCCGACTCGGGGCCGACGGCATCATCGGGGTTAGGTACTTCGCAGCCCACCCAATCCATGCCCATGTCGCTGTAGGCAAAGGGCACAAAGCCCTCTTGGTCGCAGGCCACCATCACGCCAGTCTCGGGGCCGGGCAGCCGAAGCTGTTTCACCGTACCGCCCTCTGGGCTCTCGACATCACCGAAAAATACATCAATCGTGGCTCCAGGCTCTTCGGGCGTGGGCTGCTCGGTAGAGGGAGCCTCTTCATAGGGATCCATGACTTCTACGGGTGTGGTGCAGCCTACGGCACCCACAAGGCAAAGTGCTGCTGCACCCAGGCGACCCCAGACAGAGGCCGACAATTTAGTACCAAGTAGACGAGAAAAAGCCATAGCAAAACTACCTATCGAGAGAGTACTTTTGAGCATTGAGCATTATAAACACTCTTACGATGGATTTTTTAAGTCACTAAAGGTACATTTTTGGCCCAGTTAGGGCTTTTTTGCTCAAAAATCTCTGCTGGCTATGCCGTTTTGTTACCCGCTTGGCCGCTCGCCCGCAGGCTGGATGGTGCAAAGGCAGGGTTATCTCTGCGATCGCGCGATCGCAAAGATTCATCATCGGCGGCAGTGCCCCAAAACTGGGGCGATATGATGGCAATACCGCATTTTGTATAGCGTTTAACTGATGACCCAGGCTGCCCCTGTCCCCCCAAACCTTTCAGGTGGAAGCAACACAGCTAAATGGGTGGCGCTGGGCTGCGGTGGCTGCCTCGGCGTGACGGTGTTAGCTGGGCTAACCTTAGCGTTTTTCATCAACCGCACTATGCGGTTTACCGTTGGCCCCGACCAAGGCTCAGTCGATAGCCAAGAGCTGTTTACCTACACCATTCCCGGCGAGACTCAAACTATTTTGAACATGGGCATGTTTGGTATGCAGATGATTCAGGTGGCAAACACCGACTCGCCGCCCTCGATACTGCTAACTATGGGCCAGCTACCCAGCTACCTCAAAGGCAACGACGCTCAACAAAGCTTTGTCGAGGAGTTTCAAAACAGCATTACTACTGAGGGCAATTATCAACTCACTGAGCAACGGGTTGAAGAGCGCACCCTCTGCGACCAACCCGTATCGGTCGTGATTCAGACAGGCAGCTTTGAAGACGGAACCACAACCTACAATGCCGCCAGCCTGTTGACCTTAGTCGAGCACAACAACGATGCTCGTTTTGTGTGGGTGCTGGCCCACGGCGATGCACCCCAGACCACCGCCGACCAGGTGTTTGCTACCCTCGACTGCCGTTGAAAGGCTGATTCAAGGTAAAAGGTATAGGGTTCAAGGGCTTGGCCTAAGACCCTGTACTCTATACCTCCAATCCCTAAACCCTCTACTTCACCTGCGTCACCCGCCAGCTCAGCTTGAGGTTGAGCCAGAAATTCCAGAAGGTGACGATCGCGATCGCCACCAAATTCGCCAGGTAGGGCCAGCGCTGACCAAACACCAGGTTATAGATCACGTTGAGCACCAGCACGTTAAGCACCAGCCCTGCTAGACATACCAGGTTGAACTTAAAAAACCGCTTTAGCCGAGCCGACCAACCCCGTTGCAGCATGCTGACATCGGCAAAGGTCCAGGCGTCGTTCCAAATAAAGTTGTTGATAATTGCTACTTCAGCCGCCCCAATTTTGCTGCGGGTCAGGGGTAGTCCTAGGGTGCTGTGCAACAGGTAGAGAATCACCATATCTACCACTACGCCGCTGAGCCCCACCACGCCAAAGCGCACAAATCGCTGCATGGGGAAGCGCTGGTGCAGCTGCGACAGCCGCCCCCCTAGTCGCAGCCGCAGCAGGTGGTGAATGTAGTCAATGTACTGCCGCCAAGTGACCTTGCTGGCCCCCTCCTGCCGCTCTTGAAAGACGTAGCCCACCTCGGCAATGGTGTCGATGGTGCCACGCCCCAGCACCTCTAGCAAAATTTTATAGCCCTTGGGGTTGAGCAGGGGACCGGCGATCGCCTTCCGCTGCACCATAAAATAGCCGCTCATGGGGTCGCTCACCCGACCCACCACTCGAGGCAGCAGTAGCAGGCCCACCGTTTGCGCCCCTCGTGACAGCACTCGCCGCGCCAGGCTCCACTCGCTGACACCGCCGCCCTCTACGTGGCGACTGCCCACCGCTAAATCAGCCCCTTGCTGAATGGCTTTCAACAGTCCAAGCAGCACCTCTGGGGGATGCTGTAAATCGGCGTCAATAACCCCTAAAATGCGCCCTCGGGCGCTCTGCCAGCCGCGAATCACCGCTGAAGACAGGCCTCGCTCATCCTGCCGTCGCAGCACCCGCACCTGGGGATAGGTAGCCTGCAATTCTAGAGCTGTATTCCAGGTGAGGTCAGGGCTGTTGTCGTCAACCACAATTAGCTCGTAGTCCTGGGGAATCGCGCTGTCGAGTAGTGCGACCAGGCGTTCCACTAGGGGGCCAATGTTCTGGCCTTCGTTGTAGGTGGGTATGGCCAAGGACAAGGTTAGGGCTTGTAGCGCAACCCCATCATTCCCAGCTAGAGCTGGCAACGGCTCAATTTGCAATGGGCCGCTGGGGCAAGGCTCGAGCTTTTGCAATTGGGATGGGGGAATCATGGCACCGGCGCAATACACCAAGCATTCCGGTAGCCCGAGCCCTAGAGCGCACTAAGAACCTAGCGCTAATGCCTGAACCTAGCCGAAATTTTACATAGGCACCCATCCTACAGCAGTCGCTCCCCCAACGTAAATGACTGGAGTGTCTCGGTAAAAACCGTGCTATGGGTTTCTCTCGATTCCAAGTCCTGTGTTAGGAACGGATTTGAAACTGTAAGTCTTAAGTTGTTCAAGCAAGTCCTATCTGCCGCCAAAACTCAGCCCATAAGATGTGCCTGGGGGTAGAGAGTCGCCAGCATTAAGTCTCATATTATACAGTTCATCTGTTATTAGTTGTCAGCGACTCTATTCCGTCGCTTCCTTACAGAATCGGATTTTCCCTATCTATTACTAAGGACTTCAAGAACTTTATGCAAAGTCTCATAATGCTCTCAAAAAAATTTATTAGCCGCCGCTTACGCGCGATCGCCCTAGTTTGCCTAGTTGGGCTAATGAGCTGGCTCACATTGGCTACCCAGCCTGCTTTCGCCGCTAACAACAAGGCAACTGCAACCCCACCGGTCGATCAAACCATGACCGAAGAACCCCGTGACCAAGCCTATGAAGAGGCTGTAGAGGTCATTGATGATCCCAACGGCGTGCAAAAAGCTTATGAGAAAAATCTAAAGCAGTACAAGCAGGAAAACCCTGATCAAAAGAGCCTAGTTGAAGGTGCCAAAGACCTAGTCGAAAAAGCCACAGGCGACAAATAGAGCGAGAGATTTTCAGCCTAGGCCAATACTTTTGCTAAAGTTTTTAGCTGGGGCGAACTCCTAGATACGCTATTTAAGTTGCTCGGATGCGAGGTTCAAATATTTGAACCTTGCATCTGAGCAACTTTGTTTTGTCCAGAGTTCAGATTTACTCTCCATTCAAGCTCGGCAAGCTTGTAGCGGTTGCTAAAGCAGTAGTGTAGCTGTAGAGTTTTAGCGGCTCAAACTGGACTTGAGCATCTGATGTTAGGGCTGCTCTATTTCGGTCACCACCCCAGCCTCTATGGGGCGATTGGTAGTTTGAATCGAGCAGTTGGCGGGGGAGCTTTGGCTTTGGAGCACCCGAGTCGTTTGCTCACCGCGAATGTTGACGTAAGTTGTGGCCCCAGAGCCAGTTTCCAACCGGGCGGGAACATCGAGCCAGGTGAGGTTGTCGAGGCGATCGTGCACCCGCAGCTTGAGTTCGCCGTTTTGGCGGTACACGCGGGCCGTCGTGCGGTTAGTGCCATTGCAGACCATGACGGTGGTTACCGGAGAGTCGACCCCCGGCCCTGGCTGATTCAAAACGATGACGTAGGGGGCGTAAACCCAACCCTCAATCGGGCCGGTAACAACATAGAGCCAGTCTCCCTGGGTTTGAATGATCTTGGCCTGAGCACCCCTGGGTATGGTGCCGCGAACGCCGTGGTTAAGGCCGGGACCAGAGCGCACGTTAAGACTGTCGATGTTGACCTCGGCGACTTGGGCAAAGGCCGCAGACATGGATAGGCCAACGGCAGCAGCGGTAGAGAGCAGGGCAACAGCCAGGGTTTTAAGTTTCATAGTTGGTAGAGTCTCACTGAGAAAAAGGGTGCCGCAGCCCTTAGACAACGGCCCTGATGAAGCGATGGTGAATAAATCGCCCGCACCAATCTAAGTGATGAATCTAAGGAACCAATAAAGCTGTAATTACGTATACCGGAGGGCCGCCCCAACTACCCCTTGACCCCACTTCCTGTTTCTGTGGGCACAATGTAGCGCTGTAGCAGCACAAACACCACTATGGCGGGCAGCACCGACAAAATCGACCCCGCCGCAATCAGCCGCCAGTCGAGGGAAAAACTACCCGCCAGACGAGCGACACCTAGAGGTAGGGTGTAACGCTCGGGGCGATCGAGCAAAATCAGGGGCCAGAGAAACTCGCTCCAGGTACCAATGAACACAAAGATCCCCAGCGTTACTAAGGCAGGGCGAGTGGCGGGCAGCATCACATTCCACCAGATGCCGAGGTCAGAGCAGCCATCCATGCGGGCGGCTTCTTCTAGCTCTTTAGGAACGCCCTGAAACGCTTGGCGCATGAGAAAAATGCCAAAGGCCGAGGCTAAGTAGGGCAGCACTAGCCCCAAGTAGGTGTTCCGCAGCCCTAAATTAACCGCCAAAATATACAGCGGTATCATCACCACCTGAAACGGAATCATGATGGTGGCCACAATCAGTGCCAGCAAGGTATCGCGGCCCAAAAACGATAGCCGCGCCAAAGGATAGGCCGCTAGCGAGCACAGTAGCAGGTTTGCCGCTACCGTCAGAACCGCCACCACGGTGCTGTTGAGAAAATATTGGCCAAAGGGGTTTGACTGCCATACCTGTCGGTAGTTAGCCAAGGTCGGCTGCTGGGGCAGGATCTGGGGTGGGTTTGCTAGCAGATTCTCCGCTGATCCTTTGAAGGATGTGCTGAGCAGCCACAGCAGCGGGAAGACCATGATCACGGCGATCGCCAACAGCAACACATAAATACCCAGGTTGCGCCAGTGGGGCCACCGGGTAAGGGATTGAACTATGGGTTGCTGCTTACGATTGGGCATGGGTAGACCTGCCTGAAGCATTGGGAGACTAGAGCCAAAGAATTCTAAAGAACCTTTGAGACGGGGAGCGAGAAACGTTTGAGATGGGGCCTCTTCTAACTACCCCAAAAGCAGCTCTTGCAGCAGCCAGAATCCGGCGAAGGATTCGCTGTCGCGGCTGTCTTGGATGCCAATGAAGTGTACCTGGTTGGCCTTGGCTTTGGCGGCTTCAAAGGCTTGGGCTTCGGCCAGCAGCTTAGGGCCAGGCAGACCTGCCAAAACCCAGCTATCGGAGGCTCCGGTTTCGAGGATGATTTGGGGAGTTTTGCTGGATTCTATGCGCCAGTAGGCTAACTCTAGGCCCGACATCCAAGCGGCGAGGGCGGTGGCGCGGGGGGAGAAAATCAGCAGCCCGGGGATCGGGGTATTGGGGGCTAGATTCGCCATGTCTAGGGGAAAGGATTCCCCAAAGCCAATCTCCCAATCGGGTAGATCGGCAAAGGCGGCGGCTTCAAGGGTGACAAAGGTCCACTGCTGCCCCAGCAGGGCATCGGGCAGCGCCTGGGGGCTAGGAGGTGGCGCTGCTACGGAGGGGGAAGGAGCGCTGGTGTAGCCGTCCATCTGGGGGTACACGGTTTGGTTGCGATCGCTCAACCACCGCTGCAAGGCCACGGTACGACGGCTGGGCCGAGCCGGAATGCCTGCGTCTTCACAAGCTCGCAGAATCATGTTCTGCATTTGGTAGCGAAAGTACCGAATGCGGCTAGGGGGAACGATGCCCTGACTGGTGGCCTCAGCGATCGCCTCCTCAATCGCTCCCTTCAGCACAATAGAGTTGACGTCACTGCTGGGCAGAAACTTGCTGTAGCGAAACAGCTGAGCGGCCTTCGCTCCGGTGCCAACTAACCCTTCGCAGAGCAGCACTTCCCAGAGTTTTTTGCCATTTTCATCCAGCACGGGCCGGGAGTAAAAGTCGAGTTCCCACACGGTGCCCATAGCGCCTAGGCCTCGCTGTCGTTCAGCATACGGCTGACGTCGGCCAAACGGTTCTCAGCGTCTTCAAACACGGCTTCAGCTTCTTTAATGATCTCGCCAGGATATTTTTCTAACACCTTGGTCGAGAGGGAAATGCGGTTGCGCTCGGGGTCGAGGCCCACCACTACCGCTTTGATTGACTGGCCCACCTGTAGCACCGAGGGCAGCGACTCGACATAGTTTTTGCTGATCTGCTTGATGTGCAGCAAGCCGCTAATGCCGTCAAACTCCACAAAAGCGCCAAAGGGCTTGAGGCTGGCGACGGTGCCCTCGACGAGCTGACCCAGCGCTAGGGTGCTCATCACCTGGCTGCGGGCGGCGGTGCGGGCCGACATTACTAGCTTGTTGGCGGCGGGGTTGACCTCTAAGAAGCCCACTGTGAGGCGCTGGCCCACTGCATCTTCTAGATTTTCGTAGGTGCGGCCTATGTGCGATCGCGGCACAAATCCTCGCAGGCCTTCAACATCGACGGTCACACCGCCCTTGTTGAAGCCGGTGACTTTGACATCCATGACGGCGCCCTCTTCGGCCTGCTGGGCTAGCTTATTCCACAGCTGCTTGAGCTGGAGCTTGCGGATGGATAGCAGCACCTGACCGTCGGCATCCTGGTCGCGAATCACTTGAAATGAGTATTCGCCCCCCGGTTCGAGCACGCCCTCAAAGGAGGTGATGGCGCGCACCGCTGCTTCACGAATGGGCAAAAAGGCCGCTGACTTGCCGCCAATATCCACTGTGGCCCCATCGGGAGCAAAGGAGATGACGGTGCCCCGCACGGTGCTGCCCACCTGAAAGTCGTAGTCGTGGGCCTCAAGGGCTTTGGCAAAATCTTCGGCGGAGAAAGTCAAGGG
Source organism: Leptolyngbya subtilissima AS-A7 (assembly GCF_039962255.1). NCBI lineage: Bacteria > Bacillati > Cyanobacteriota > Cyanophyceae > Leptolyngbyales > Leptolyngbyaceae > Leptolyngbya > Leptolyngbya subtilissima. Next base: position 249,546 of record NZ_JAMPKY010000005.1, read on the forward strand.
TGAGGCTCCTGGACAACAAACATAATTTAACTAGCTTTCTACTATACAACGCCTTGCCTGGGGCACTGCTGAGCAATGGCCCCGGCAAGGCAGGCCGAGACCCTTTACAATAAATGCCAAGCGGATGATGTTGCCCCCAAGAATCGATGGCCGACGAGCAATTTAGCTTATTTAACGCTGGCATTGGCGCTACCGAAGGCGCGATCGCAGACCCCAGCACCGTAGATTTTGATGCCATTCCCACTGATGGCACGGTGCCCATTCCCACAGGCATCTACCCCGACCTGGAGACTCTAGGCACCCACTGTCGGGGCTGTGTACGCTGCGACCTGTCAGAAACGCGCACTAATGTGGTGGTCAGTCGGGGTAGCCCCACCGCCCCGGTGCTGATTATTGGTGAAGGCCCGGGTCAGCAGGAGGACGAGCAGGGGATACCTTTTGTGGGTAAGTCGGGCCAGCTGCTGGAGAAGATTCTCGAATCAGTGCGCTTTAACACTGAGACCGATGTATACATTTGCAACATCGTGAAGTGTCGCCCGCCTGAGAACCGAGTGCCCACCACGGCGGAGGTAGCCGCCTGCAAGGGCTATCTGCTAGAGCAAATTCGTATGGTGGATCCTAAAATTATTCTTCTCACCGGGGCAACCGCTCTAAAGGCGCTTTTGGGGGTGAAGTCGGGCATTAGCAAAGTGCGCGGCCAATGGATGGAGTGGGAAGGTCGCCTGTGTATGCCCATTTTCCACCCGGCCTACCTACTGCGCAACCCGTCGCGCGATAAGGGCAGTCCCAAGTGGTTGATGTGGCAAGACATTCAGGCGGTGCGGGCCAAAGTCAATGAACTGTCAGGCAGCTGAGGGCATCCGTCAGGTTGAGTTCGGCTTTCAATACCCAGGGGCCAACAAGATCTCTGACAGAATGAATGGGTGGCTAATTGGATGCAAGGTCAAAGGTTAAGGTTCAAGGCATGGCTCTGAATGCCCTCAGCCTTGGTCATACCCCTGGATCGATCGCCTGATGCCGCCATCGATCGCGCCCCGCAAATAGCAAGGAGATTTTAATGGATACCAACAACCTTTTACGCCAGTTGCTGATGATTGGCGTGGGCACCACCTCCCTGGTCGCTGAGCGGGTCAAGCAGGTCAGCGAGGAGTGGGTGCGCGAGGGCAAGTTTAACCCCGAGCAGGCCCGTACTCTGATGGATGAGGTGATGGCTCAGCTTAACGAGGGCAACGGTGCGCTCGAAGAGCAGTTTCAGCGGCTGTTTCGCAATACGCTGCAAGACCTGGGCGTACCCCGTCAGGCCGAAATGGACGAGCTGCGCGGACGGCTCGATCGCCTAGAGCGCCAGGTCAGAGATCTAGAAAATCGCGCCTGGAAATAGTCTGGTTATCTGTAGCCCAGCCACCGCTACGAGAAGAAAAATAGCCGTAGAGTAAAACCAGGTTTTCTCAGGCTAACCAGCGGTGCGAAGCTTTCTTGACTTTACGGTGGGCGGCATTGCGGCTCTGTTTCCGGTGGTTGATCCGATTGGGTCGGTGCCGATCTTCTTAGTGCTGACTACTGGGGTGCCCGCCGCGCTGCGCAACCAGTACGCCCTGAATATTGCCCGCAATGTCGTGCTGCTGCTGATCAGTACCCTCCTGGTTGGGGGCAGCGTGCTGCGGTTTTTTGGCGTGTCCCTAGCAGTGGTGCGCATCGCCGGAGGCATTGTGGTGTTCCACGCTGCATGGAAGGCGATGAACTCTGACCCCAAACTCAACGAGGTGGACAATCAAGATGCTGCCTACCGCATTGGCGAGCACAAAGATATTTCGTTCATGCCGATGACCATTCCGCTGCTGGGGGGGCCGGGGGCGATCGCTGTCACCCTTGGCCTAGCTGCTCAGGCGGGCAGCGATCTATCCGTGCCCACCGTGATGAATATGCTGGCGATCGCCGTCGCGATTGGGCTGATCGGTGTTGTAATTTTTCTGTCGCTGCGATCGTCTACGCTGCTGCTAAAAGCCTTGGGGGCGAGCGGCATTCAGGCGATGAGCCGCCTGCTGGGCCTATTTGTCATGGCCATTGGGGTACAGCTGATTTTGAACGGGTTAGCCGACTGGTTGACCTCATTAAACTTGCTTGCTGCTCCTTAGGCCTGAGGGGCAGCTCGCTATTGTTTGAAGACCTGGTCAAGGGTGTCTTGGCCTCATAGTTTTGACTTAGACTTGGGGTGTTCCCTGAAAATACCGCCCTGGCTCTGCTGATTCGGCCATAGAGATTGGGTGCAGCCAGATGTAGCAAGATCGGTCAGTTTGGCGATGCTTAACATCTAACCGGTTGATAGTCTACGGTTGGTCTGCGTAGTCCACAACACTTCATCTAGTGGTGAACTTTCTGTTTGCCGCCAGCTGTTTCAGGGAACCATTTACCCATGAGCTACCCAAGCTTCCACAGCTTTATTAAACTGCTGCGCAGTCTGCTCAAGCGCAGGCAGCCTCTGCTGTTTGAAGAATCCATTTTTTTGGCTGATCTGTGCCTCGCCTATGGCACCATCGCCGGCCTGGGCGATCGCGACAAAAAAACCCTCTTTCTGGCTGCCCACTTCAAAAACCTGGGGGCCATCTACCTCGAAGACCATCACCTCAGACAAGAGTACCGAGACCATCGTGAGGCCATCGTCCAGATGGAGGTGCTGTTTAACGCCAGCGCCCAGCTGGCCAAAGATGCTGGCCTCCAGGAGGTCGCCGACGTTCTCGATGAGTACCACCTGCGAGCCATTCCTCACAATCATCTAGCCCGAATTTTTCAGGTGCTCAACGCCTGGGTGTCGTGCCGTCAGCGCAAGGGCTGGCGCAGCTCGATGAGTGACAAAGAGGCGCTAATAATTCTCAAGCAGCGGGCCGAGATGAAGTGGTCTGACCCCAAAGTGGTGTTCCACTTTATCGAACACCTCTGCCGCTATTCGTCGCGGCCTGAGCGCCGCCAGGCCTGCACCGTTACGGGGTTTGAGGTGCCGGTCGAGATGCCCAAGGTGCGCGACTACAGCTTCGACACTCTAGAGGACCAGTTTCAGGAAGTCGAAACGACGGGGTGAATCGGGTATAGCGTTGGCCACTGCGCTTAGAACACGAGTCACCACCACGCGCAAAAACTGGGGCAGTGCACTGCTTATCGTCATCGCTCTAAGGAGTTATGTAAAACGTCCTAACCATCTGGCGGTGGCTACAAATCTCTTGCCTCGGGACGACGTGTTGAGCAACCACAATTATTTAATATCTACTCCAGCGGTGAGGTGGTGGATCTGATCGGGCTGACGAGGGCGATTTGCTCAAATAATTTGCACTTGGTCTACAGCTGCCGTTAAGCCGCGAGAAAGTCGATTGGGGGATAGTCAGCGATAGCGCAAGGGGCTACAGTTGGGGAGGCGCAGCGATGGCTTAGGGCTGGTCTCTGACCATCGCCGCAACGTTTTGACGGTTGTTGAACGCCGATCGCTTTAACAGTTGAGGAACTACGCCCCTCACCGCAGATCGGCCGCACAATTGAATTGTTGATCAATAGCTACTAAGGGTCTGTTATGGCTGACGACGCAATAGATATGGATCTATCCTGTTCCCCCCCACCCGCTGAGGATGGGTTGGATATTGTGTCCTACGTGGACACCATTGAGGCAGTTATTGCCTCTTTGGATCAAGGGGATGGGGCTATGGTTAGCCAAACCGATGAGGGCCATCTGTGGCGATTTAAGTACGGCAGTGTCGATGTGTATGCGCAGCTAACTGGCGAAACTGAGACCGATACGCTAACCGTATGGTCCCCCGTACTCGTGCTGCCTGCCAAAGACGAGCCTCGTATGATGAAGCTGCTGCTTGAGAAGAACTGCAACGAAACCCTCGAAGCTCGCTTTGGCATCTCGGGTAATCAGGTGTTGGTGATCTCAAGCCGTATTTTGAAGGACATTTCCCCCGCCGAAATCTCTCGCCTGATGACCATTGTGGCCACCATCGCCGACGATTCCGATGAGGCGCTAGTTTCCGAATTTGGCATGAGCTAGAGGGGTATAAGGTATGAGGTGTAGGGTGTAAGAGCAGTCCTAAGCCTTACACCCTACACCTTGCAGCCCTAGGCCCGCGCCTCTTCAATAACTGATTTTGCGATCGAGGACAGCTGTAACCCTGGGGGGTACTGGCCTTCTTCTTTGATGCGCTGAATCATGGCGGGAGAGACTCGCAGTCCAAGGCGATCGGCGATCGCGCGTACCACGTCACCGCGATCGATCGTGCCGGCCACGGCATCAGCGGGAGTGAGCACCGTCAGCCGAGGCAGCTGCAAGTCTTCGAGCTGGTCGATGGCCTCGGTCAGCGGTGTGCCCTCGCGCACCGAAGGAATACTCAGCAGCGGCTTGGCAATGTGGCTCAGGGGCAAAGTTTCCCACTGGCTGCGCTCGATCGCTCGCATATCTTCAACCGTGACCAAACCCCGATAGCGCCCTTCAGAGGCCGCGAAGTAGGCCGGAGGGCGGTTCTCTTCGAGTAAATAGGTGTCGGCAAACTGTCGCAGCGACATGCCAGCATCAACGACCTTAAAGTCGCGGGCCATAGCGTCGGCAGCGGTGAGGGCCAGCATGGCCTCTTGCAGATTAGTCACCTGGTTGTAGGCAGCGGCGTTGCGCAGGGCAAACCAACCGATCGCGGCAATCCAAAAGCCAGAAAATGCCTGATAGAACAGGGCCATCACCAGGCCAAAGGTAATTGCCAACCAGCCTAAGAGCTGCCCGGAGCGCGCCGCCCAGCGAATGCCCTTGATGCGGCTGTCGGTCACCTTCCACACCACGGCTTTGAGCACCTGACCTCCGTCGAGTGGCAGGCCGGGAATCATATTGAACAGCGTCAGCACCAGGTTGATCTGAGCCACGCTGCCGGTGATCACGCCCACCGGGGTCGGTAGCGATGGAATTTGGGAGATGCCGGTGAGCAGCAAGAACAGCCCAAAGCTGACCAACGGGCCGGCGATCGCCACCTTGAGCGCGTCTTCCGGCGTTTTCGATTCTTTGTCGATGGAGGCAATGCCGCCAAACAAAAACAGCGTAATGGAGTTGACCGCAATGCCCTGCCCCTTAGCGGCAAGGCTGTGGCCCAGCTCGTGCAGCAGCACCGAAGCAAACAGCAGCAGCGCCAGGCCAAAGCCCATCACCCAAGCTAGGTTGCCCCAGGCCGAGTGCCAGCTGGGTTCCAACCCATAGGACACAGTCACCAGCAGCAAAATGATGAACCAGGAGCTATCGACAAATAGGGGAATTCCTAAAATGGCCCCAACGCGCCAGTTGGATTGCATTGCCTAGCTCCTATGAATGCTGTCAAATACCAACCCAGACCCAAGAGTGACTAGCAAAGCTAGGGCACCTGGGTCTGGGGTCTGGTTCTATTCTATCAATCACCCTACAAAGTCGTTGGTCTAGGCGTGGGTGGCAGCTAGAGCAGCCCGGCGTTGCCCAGCCCCAAAATCATGCCAGCGCCGAGAATGTGGCCAAAGCTAGCGATCGCCAACAGCTCAGGCAGGCCAAAGCCTTCAAACAACATTGGCAAGCCCACAGGCAGCGCTGGTCCGGCCCCAGGCCGACGGATGGCGTACTTGCCAATGGCCAGCACGAATAGGTTGCAGGTAATCATAATCAGCGCCACTTTATACGACCACTCCGGGGTGGTGGGCACGGTGTAGGCAGCAAGCAGGGTAGAAAACAGCAATGTTATTTCTCCGCTAGAGGTCTAAAATTAGGTCTTGAGAATCGAAATTGAGTCTTGAAAATTAAATCGAGTCTTAAAGAAACAGAATCTCAGGCGATCGCTAAGCGCTTAATTTAGGCATTCAACCATTGTTGGATTATAAAAATCTGGCGACGCCCCTCCAACGGAATGTTCAACAGAGTTAACATGCGGGTCAAGATTTGTGGCATTACCCAGACTGAGCAGGCGATCGCGATCGCCCGCCACGGTGCCACCCACCTGGGCTTTATCTGCGTGCCCCAGTCGCCCCGCTACCTCACTCCTGCCGCCCTCGCCGAGATTACCCAGGCCCTAGATGCTGCTGGGGTGGTAACTAAAACCGTGGGAGTCTTTGCCGATGCCTCTCTGGCGGAGATGGCAGCCATCGTTCGCCGGGCTAACCTCAGCCACATTCAGCTGCACGGCCAGGAAACCCCTGAGCATTGCCAGCAGCTATTGGCTGAGCTACCCGGTATCTTCCTGATCAAAGCTATTCGAGTGCGTACCGCCGCCGACCTGCTGCGGGCCGAAACCTACGCGCCCTACGTTGATGCGCTGCTGCTCGATGCCTACCACCCCCAGCAGCTCGGCGGCACCGGCCTGACGCTCGATTGGGATGCTCTGGTGTCGTTTAAGCCCGCATGTCCCTGGATGCTGGCCGGCGGGTTAACTCCTGAGAATATCCCAACGGCTCTTGCAACCCTCAACCCTGACGGAATAGACCTCTCCAGTGGAGTAGAACAGCATCCTGGCGTTAAGGATCTGGCTTTGGTTCAACACCTGTTTGAGCAGCTACAGCCCTGGCTACCGATCAGTGCTGAGGTGTAGACCAAGGCTAGCTTTGGTCAGCTTGGGGAGCAATCAGTGACGCACTGGGAGTTGCAGGGCTGACGGCGGCGATTGCCAGATCCTTGCTGTCCGCTGCGTGATGGGTGCTGTCTTTGGCTGACACCGTGATCGCCTCAGGTTGGTAGGCGGCCACATCAAACCAGAAGGTGGTGCCGATGCCCACTTCGCTGACCAGGTGTACCTGGCTGCTGTGCTTTTCAATAATGTTTTTGACAATGGAGAGGCCCAGGCCGGTGCCCTCCAGGGTGTGGACACGGTTCTCAACGCGGAAGAAGCGATCGAAGATGGCCTGCTGGTCTTCGGGGGCAATGCCAATGCCGGTGTCAGAGATCTCAATGCGAATGTAGCCGCCCTCGTTGGGGTCGTCGCTAGGGGGCACAATCTGGTGGGCCCGCAGCATCACCTGGCCACCTGACTCGGTAAATTTGAGCGCATTGCCCACCAAGTTGCTAAACACCTGGAGCAGCAGGTCGTAGTTACCAATCACCGGCGGAAGGTTGGGCTCCACATCCTGTAGCAGCTCGATCTTCTTATCACGAGCGTTGAGACGGTGAGTGCGCAGGGTCTGCTCAATTGGTTGAATGATATCCACCGCGTCGAGCTGGTACTGGCGGCTCGACTCGAGGCGCGACAGGTCGAGCACATCGTTGACCAAACGGGTGAGGCGATCGGTTTCGTGGTTGGCGGTTTCGAGAAATTCCTTGCGCTCGCCGTCGCTGAGGTCTTCGCCGTACTCGTGCAGGGTTTCAATGAACGACTTGATGTTAAACAGCGGTGTGCGCAGCTCGTGGGAGACATTGCTGATGAACTGGGCCTTGGCTTCGTTGAGGGCCACCTCACGGGTAATATCCTGCACGGTGATGGCCAGACCTTTGACGTTCTCTTTGGCCTGGTCGAGCACGGTGTTGAGCAAGATCCGCAGGGTGCGATGGCTGGGCTCGGTGATCGGCACCCGAAATTCCATCGCCTCTGAGTCGCCTTTGACAGCCTGAAACAGCGGCCGGGTGAGCTGCACCCGCACGGCGTTGGGGAAGTGCTCCAGGATGTTTTTCCCGTCCAAAATCTGATCATCCCAGCCAAAGATGCGGCGGGCGGTGGGGTTGACCAGCACGGCATGCATATCGCTGTCGAGCAAAATGGCCCCGTCAGCGATAGTAGAAACTAGGGTTTCGAGCTTGGCTTTTTCGGCGGTAAGCTCTTCGATGTTTTGCTCTTCGTAGCTTTCTAGGCGCTCAGCCATGTCGTTAAAGCTGTAGATCAGCTCACCGAGTTCGCCCCCCAAAGGCAGGTCGATACGCTGCCTAAAGTTGCCATCGGCGATGTTTTTCACCCCCAGCGAGAGCTCTTTGATCGGCTGAGTGATGGTGAGGGCGTTGAACACAGCCCCTAAAATCACCATCACCCAGATGGAGACGAACACCGCAATGGTGACATCGCGGGTCAGGTGTGAGGAGGCAACCACCGTGGGGTTGGGGTTGATGCCCATGGCCAAGACGCCTAGGTGAATGCCGTTGTAGTTGAGGGGCACAAAGACGTCGGTAACTTCACCCGCTGGGGTCAGGTGCTGGCGCACCAGGGGGCGATCGGTGTTTTGGGCATAGCCCTCGGGCAGCTGCATGCGCCGCCGCAGCGTGAGAGAGTTTTGGACCGCTGCTTCGGAAAAGGGGATACCGAAGAAAATGTCGCCATTCTCGTCAGCGTACAGCATGTAGCGCACGCTGGAGGTGCTCTGGTAAAAGCTGTAAGAGAAGCGGGCTAGCTCAGTCCGGTCGGCTTCTTTGACCAGAGGGGCGACGTTGGCGGCTAACAGCAGGCCCAGATCTCGGGCAAAACGGGTGTCGTTGAGTCGGGCATCCATCTGGATGGTGTTGACGGCCCAGAAGGTAAGGGCACTCGTAATCATGGACACCACCAGCGTTGCCCCAGCCATCAGCCGGGTTTGGAGGGTGAAGTCGCCCCACCAGTGCAGGAAGATATCGCGAATTTTAGCCAGAAGCCTGATCAACGGAACCTATGGAATACTGAATGTTGAATTCAGCCTTTATTCTGGCATGTTCTTCGCATCTTAGCCCTAGCGCTAGTCTTCGAAGAGGGTTTCAAACTCGTGGCGCAGACTATCGTAGTTGACCACACGGGCCACAATTAGATTTTGGTTACCCTGGGCGGCGGCGAACTGCTGTTTCCAGTGACGCACGTCGTGCTCTTGGCTCAGCCAGAAGGCGACAATGGTGCTGACGATCGCATCCCAATCCCAATCGGGCTTGCGGTGCACGGCCTCGGTGGCGTCGATAAAGGCATCGAGGGTGCAGCAATAGCTGCCGAGGAAGGCTTGGCTGCGATCGCGCCGCGCCTCCACCTGCTGCTGGTGGTTGAAGAATTGCAGTACTGGGGCAATGCCAATGATGTCAAAGCTATAGCTCATGGTTTAACCGGAGGATAAAGCTAAGCAGATTAAGCTGAAATCGGCAATGAATCGCGTGCAGAGTCAATACCGATGACGCAAGTTAGTGAACAGTTTAGACAGTTCACTCAGTGAAGTTGTTCGCCTGCAACGGTTTTTGACGATTTCTACAAAATAGACGAGCGCTACTATTAAGAGACACCGCCGTCAGTTAGAGATTGCCCAGTCCCTTCGGAGCATCCTATGACCACCCTGGATTTGCCCCTTGAACTCAACCTTGAGGCTGTTCATTTTACCGATGAGCAGTTTTATCAACTCTGCATTCACAACCCGGAGATGGCGATCGAGCAAAATGCCCAAGGAGTGTTGATCGTTATGCCCCCTGTTGGCGGTGAGAACGGCAATCAAGAAATGGAGTTGGGGACTGACCTAGCGTTGTGGAATCGACAAAGCAAACTTGGCAAAGTCTTTAGCTCGTCCACTGTTTTTCAGCTGCCGGTCGGCAGCAAGCGATCGCCCGATGCTGCCTGGGTCGAACTATCCCGTTGGGAGGCGCTGACCCCAGAGCAGCGGCGTAGATTCCCTCCCATTGCGCCTGATTTTGTGATGGAGGTGCGATCGAGCACCGATAACCTAACAACTCTGCGCGAGAAGATGCAGGAATACATGGCTAGCGGTGTTCGTCTAGGCTGGCTAATTAACCCAAAGGATCAGCAGGTGGAAATCTATCGGCCTGGGCAGGAAGCGGAGATGCGATCGCTGCCTACTCAGCTCTTTGGAGAGTCCGTGCTGCCGGGCTTCATCCTAGATGTTTCCCCATTTGCTTAGCTGCTGGAATATTCCCATAGCCAGCCGACCTTTATAACACTTGCTTGCGGAGCTTTGTAAGTGACAGGCGTCACAGTTCGCAAAACTCTTGAGAGCATCTTCCCCTCAAACAACCTGCCATGAAGATGCGGGTGTAAGGGATGACTCAGCCGTGCCCTTGAGGCATTCTAAGTACAGATAAGACGAGCTTCGCAAATATAACTAACTCCCTATTCTAAGCAGCCCCTGGTGCCTCGGCATCGGGGGTTATTTAATGGAAAAGCCCCGGGATGCTGCGAGCGTCCTGGGGCTTTAGTTGAGGGAGACGATGGCTTAGGTGCCAACAGTCCAAGAGTTGATGTAGATCTCTTGCTCGGGGGTCAGGCTATCGACTTCGATACCCATGGCGACCAGCTTCAGACGAGCAATCTCCTTATCCACCTCAACGGGGATGGAGTGCAGACCGGGTTCCAGGGAACCTCGGTTCTTCACCAGGTATTCGCAGGCCATGGCCTGGTTGGCAAAGCTCATGTCCATAACGGCACTGGGATGGCCTTCGGCGGCGGCTAGGTTGACCAAGCGGCCTTCACCCAGCACAATCACCGACTTGCCGCTGGTGAGCATGTACTGCTGGGTAAAGTTGCGCACCTGCTTGACTTCGCTAGCCATTGCGCCCAGAGATTCCAAGTCAATCTCGATATCGAAGTGGCCGGAGTTGCACACCATGGCACCATCTTTCATCGTGTCAAAGTGCTCGCGACGAATGACATGCTTGTTGCCGGTGACGGTAATAAACAGATCGCCTACGGTAGCAGCCTCAGCCATGGGCATCACCCGGAAGCCGTCCATGACAGCCTCGATCGCCCGCACCGGGTCAATTTCGGTGACGATGACGTTAGCCCCCATACCCTTAGCCCGCATGGCAGTGCCTTTGCCGCACCAGCCGTAGCCAGCCACAACCACAGTCTTACCGGCCAGCAGTACATTGGTGGCGCGGATAATGCCGTCGAGGGTCGATTGGCCAGTGCCGTAGCGGTTGTCGAAGAAGTGCTTGGTGTCGGCGTCGTTGACATTCATAGCGGGGAAGCTGAGCACCCCATCCTTGAACATGGCCCGCAGGCGCACGATGCCGGTGGTGGTTTCTTCGGTGGTGCCGATGATGTCGGAAAGCTGTGCCTGACGCTCTTTGACTAGGGTGGCGACCACGTCGCTGCCGTCGTCGATGATGATGTTGGGGCGGTGGTCGAGGGCGGTCTCGACGTGGCGGTGGTAGGTGGCGCTGTCTTCACCGCGCAGGGCAAACACGGGAATGCCGTAGTCAACTACTAGGCTGGCAGCAACATCATCTTGAGTTGAGAGGGGGTTACTGGCAATGAGCACAGCGTCGGCACCGCCGGCTTTGAGGGCGATCGCCAAATGAGCTGTCTCAGTAGTGACGTGGCAGCAGGCCGAAATGCGAATGCCTGCCAGGGGCTTTTCCTGGGCAAAGCGGTCTTGAATCTGGCGCAGCACGGGCATCTCGCGCCCGGCCCACTCAATCCGCTGTTTGCCCTGGGCCGCCAGGGAAATATCCTTAACGTCGTACTTAAATTGAAGAGTTGTGGTCATAGCGAGGGTATCAACCGTAATAAATCGTCTCTGTGCCAGTTGCCAGCGTTTCTAGCTTAACGGAATTTCACGCAGGGGACTGCCCCGATATTGTATAGGGGCTACCGTCGTAATGCTTTGGCAGGAATTTGTACGGCCCCGAATTTCATGCCGGGTACTGGCCCGATCGCACCTCGGTACAAAACTGTTGGGCAGCTTCAACGGCCTGCTGCCTGAGGTTGGCGTAGACCTTGGCAAAGGGTGGCTGCCAAGCCGAAAGTCCAAGAACGTCGGCGGTGACCAGCACCTGGCCATCGCAGTGCACCCCCGCGCCAATGCCAATGGTGGGAATGCGCAGCGCCTTAGTAATATCGCGAGCTAGCTCTACAGGAATGTGCTCTAAAACGATGGAAAACGCTCCGGCCTGCTCTAGGGCTTTGGCCTCTGCCAGGATGCGATCGGCCTCGGCCTCGGTTTTGCCCTGCTTGCGAAAACCACCAAACTGGTTGATCGATTGGGGTGTCAGCCCCACGTGCCCCATCACCGGAATGCCCCACTGCACCAGTCGGCGCACGGTTTCAACCATACCTTCGTGGCCGCCCTCCAGCTTTACTGCCTGGGCTCCGGCTTCCTTGAGCATTTGCCCTGCGGCGCGAATGGCATCTTCAACGCTAGTCTGGTAGCTCAGAAAGGGTAGATCGACCACTAGGAGAGCATTTTTGACCCCCCGCCGCACCGCCTTGGCGCAGATCAGCATGTCCTCTGTGGTTAGCGGCAAGGTGGTGTCGTAGCCCAATGCGACCATCGCCAACGAATCGCCCACCAGTACAATGTCGGCCCCGGCCTGGTCAACAATTTGCCCCGACATCACATCCCAGGCGGTCAGTACGGTAATGGGTTGGGCGGGTGTGCCCGTTTGCTTCCACCGCAAAATTCGATCAACGCTAACGGCCATGGCTGCGCCTGGAAAGGGATATGGTTGTCAGGATAACAAACCCTGATTCGGCTATCCCTCCAATCTGCCGCCCCTCTGAGGAACACAACTCGCTAGAATCAGGTAAACCCGTACGAAGTGGCTTATCACGATGATCCCAACCGTTATTGAGCAATCCGGGCGTGGCGAGCGCGCGTTTGACATTTATTCCCGACTTTTGCGGGAGCGTATTATCTTCCTCGGCCAAGAGGTCACGGCTGACTCGGCCAACTTGATTGTGGCCCAGATGCTGTTTCTTGAAGCAGAAGACCCCGACAAAGATATCTATCTCTACATCAACTCTCCCGGTGGGTCGGTATCGGCGGGCCTGGGCATCTACGACACCATGAACCACATTCGGCCCCAGATCTGCACTATTTGCGTGGGGCTGGCGGCTAGCATGGGGGCGTTTTTGCTCACCGCAGGCGAAAAGGGCAAGCGTATGAGCCTGCCTAACTCTCGCATTATGATTCACCAGCCCTTAGGCGGTGCCCAGGGCCAGGCTACTGATATTGAGATTCAGGCGAAGGAAATTCTTTACCTGAAGAAGCAGCTGAACGATGCGATCGCCAAAAATACCGGCCAGCCTATCGACAAAATCGCCCAAGACACCGAGCGCGACTTCTTTATGAGCCCTCAAGAAGCGGTGGAGTACGGTCTCATCGACCAAGTGATCGATCGCACCTCTGTTGGTTCTCGCCCCCTTACAGCAATGTAAATCTCTCTAACTTCCAAGGCTTGATGCCTTGGAAGTTAGGCTCTGCCCTGCGGAGATTGGGTTTCTAAGAACAGCAAGAACTCCAACAGTTCGTCGTCGGTGAGGTCGTGGCGCGATAGCTTGCCGTAGGTCTTCTTCAAAAACTCACGCCCCTGGGCAACGCTCCAGCCTAACCGCTGGAGTTCTACGTCGGTTTGGGCAATGATGTCCGATAAATCGACCGCTGCTGGTTCTGCGCCTAGATCCACCAACTCGTCGGCTGAGGCCTCGATGGTAGCGGGCAGATCGGCTTGAAATGGGGCGACTGGTGGGGGCAGGGTGGGAGCTGCCACGGCCGCCAGGGGTAGCTCAGCAGCCGGTTGCTCTAGGATATTTCCCTGGTCTAAAACGGGGGGAACTAGGCTGAGCGGCGGTGGGGCAAGCTCCGGATGAGTCGTTGGCAAGGGCTCGCTGTTGGACCCGTTTGGAGGGGCGATCGTCTCTAGGTTAGCTAAGCCCGGGCTGGGCTTGGCGATCGCTGGTTCAGGCGCCTCAACCCTATCGACCTCCACAGGAAGGGGTAGGTTGGGCAGTTCAGCTGTCAAGCTCAGGCGCTCTAGGGCGCGGGTAGTGGCTATATCTTCAGCCATCTCTAGGGCAGTGTTTGCCCCCAGCCCGCTGGCCAGAATTATGTTGTCTACTCCCGCGTAGACCCGCACAACGTAGATTCCGTCGTGGATGGTGAGCAAATCTGACGTCAGGCTGCCCTGGGGATACTGGTGGCGAAATTGCGTCAGCAGTGAACTTAGCACTCAGGCGGTCTCCCCTGCGGGTGGATGGTAACCGTACTATTCTAAGGAAGTAGGGCACGTTAGACTAAAGCCATTGTGACGCTGGCCTGCTTGAGGGCGGCGAGGGAATTCCCTCAATGGCGTGCGACCGTGGGTCAGGCTGGCTGACAAGCCGGTGCTTTTACCCTGAATATTTTAATTGCTACTCTAGGCGGCTGAACTGAGCTAATGCTAGACCGATTACTCGATATCTCTAATAACTTTGGGGTCGATACCCTACTACTGCTGCCGGTGCTGATTGCCCTGGAGGCGGTGCTGTCGGCCGACAACGCGATCGCCCTGGCGGCGATCGCCCAAGGCTTAGAGAGCGAAACCATGCAGCGCCGGGCGCTCAACTTTGGGTTGCTGATCGCTTTCGTTTTGCGGGTTGGGCTAATTTTGACGGCAGGCTGGGTGCTTCAGTTCTGGCAGTTTGAAGTGATGGGAGCGGCCTATCTGCTGTGGCTAGTGTATAAGCACTTCACCGCTGCAACCGACGACGCAGACCAGCACCACGCCCCGAGATTTGCCACTGTTTTGCAGGCAATTCCGGTGATTGCCTTCACCGATCTAGCCTTTTCACTCGATAGCGTCACCACCGCCCTGGCTTTATCCAAGGATGTGGTGGTAATTTTGCTAGGCGGCACCATCGGTATTATCACTCTGCGGTTTATGGCAGGGCTGTTCATTCGCTGGCTCGAGGAGTTTGAGCATTTAGAAGACGCGGGCTTTATCACCGTGGCCTTTGTGGGCGTTCGTCTGCTGGTGCGGGTGATTGACTCCAATTTAGTGCCCCCAGAGTGGACGATGGTGCTGGTGATTGCCCTGGTGTTTGCTTGGGGCTTCTCAAAGCGCGTGGAGGAAAGTGCCAGTGTTGAATCAGCTCATTTAGGCAATGGCAAAATGCCCACTGTTGCTGAGTTAGAGGCCCAGGGCAGTATTTCTTCGGAAGCTGCCTCCAATCAGGAAAAGGCCACCCCGGCATTACCCCTTCAGCAAGACTAAAAAGCCCTGTCGTCAGCCGCACCAAGCCGTTAAAGATAGGAGCACCAGTCGCTCCAGCCACCGGGGTAGAGCTTAGCCATGGGCCGACCCGCCACGGTTTGAGCCAGCAGGTTGACGCAGGCCGTCACCCCTGAGCCGCAGTAGACGATCACCTCCTCGGCATCGTTCAAACCGGCCCAGTGTTGGCTCAGCTCATCAGCGGGTTTCATGTGCCCGTTCTCGGCAGAAACATCTTGCCAAAAGTAGTTCACCGCGCCGGGAATGCTGCCTGCTACTGGGTCGATGGGTTCGACCTCACCCCGATAGCGATCGGGCGATCGCGCATCGATCAGTAGCGTGCCTTCCCGGCAGTGGCGCACCGTCTCAATATCAACAATCCAATCTTGGCGCGGCGCAGGCACAAAGTGGCCCGAGCGAGGTGCAGGGATCTCAGTACTGGTAGGATAGCCACCCTCTACCCAGCCTGACCAGCCGCCATCGAGCACGGCTACATTGTCGTGGCTCAGGTAGCGCAGCAGCCACCAGAGGCGCGAGGCAAAGGCAAAGCGGCTATCGTCATAGGCGACGACAAGGGTAGGCTCTGGACCGTTAGACTCTACCCCCATCGCTGTGAGCCGCTGGCTGAAAGTGTCCCAATCGGGCAGCGGGTGGCGACCCCCGTGGCGCTGCACCGGGCTCGATAGATCTCGGGTGAGGTCGAGGTACCAAGCTCCAGGAATGTGGCCAGCGGCATACTGCTGCTGACCCTGCTCGGCATCGGCTAGGGCAAAGCGACAGTCGGCGACCACAACTTTGGGGTCATCCAGGTGCTGGGCTAGCCAATCGGCGGTTACTAGATCGCGAGGATAGTTCATAGATTAGATGAACGGGATGGCTTGAGGGGTTAAAGTCTGGCCTAGCGAGAGATAGCGGTGCATCGTAGAAGTAGGGTATAAGGTTGCTGAACTGGCAACACTAGTCGTCGTAGGACCGATTGGTGCGGAATGCGGGCGGTACGAAATGTGGGTGTTCAAATAGAGTACAGTCAACCTTTTTAACCAGCAGATCCTATTTAACGAGGCGCTGTTATGACTATGGACACTCAACCGAGTACTGAGACTAAAACAGCAACGGGCTGGGTCATGGCCCTCAGTATAGGCTTGATTATTTTAGGTATTTCGGCTGTTTTAATGCCGGCGATCGCTGCTGCTGTTTTCACCTCCGCCCTGGGGTGGATAGCCGTAGTCAGCGGAATTTTGCAGGTTTTACAGGCGTTTCAGGCACAAGCGATTAGAGCGCTGTGGTTGAGCTTAGGGGTGGGCGTGTTTTACCTCGTGGCGGGGCTCTATATTTTGTTTAACCTGGCCAAAGCGACGGCGGCACTGACGTTGGCTTTTGGTCTACTGTTTATTGCTGAGGGCATTTTTACCATCGTCATGGCGTTTACCTACCGGGCTGGGCGCACTATGTCGTGGTTTGTGGCTATCAATGGTATTGTCACGCTGATTCTAGGGATCTTGGTCATTAATCGCTGGCCGTTTGGCTCGCTTTGGCTAATTGGCTTTTATGTTGGCGTTAGCCTATTGTTTAGCGGGGCTTCGCTGCTCGGGGCAGCGGCGGCCGCCCGCAGGGAAGTTGCCTAGGACCGTCCATGCCCGGAGACTACATTCTCTTTGCTCAGCACGGCTGGGCCGACACCAACCAGTCGATGATGACCCTAGCGGAGCAACTGGCGGGCGATCGCGCGCAAATTGTGGCTCCCTGCCTCAACTACGCCATGACCTGGCTGCGGATTTCCCCCCTGGTAGATGAGGTCGATGCTCTGGCTTCGGCGACCCTGGCCCGACAGCCCGACCTACCGGTCCGGATTGTGGGCCACTCGATGGGTGGCTTGATCTGGCTAGAGGTGCTAAATCGCCATCCAGACTGGTGGCCAAGGGTAGAATTTTTGACGTTGGTGGGCTCCCCTGTGGGTGGGGCCGATTTGGGTCGCCTTCTTGATCCGCTAAAGCTGGGAGTTGGCATTGCCGCTGACTTGGGGCGCGATCGCCGCCCCCTAGCCGCCCGCATCGCTGCTGCCATCACCACCCTATCGATTGCAGGCGATGTGGATAGGGGTAGCGATGGCACCATCACCATTGAGAGTACGCGGGTGCCCAACGGGCAATTTGTCTGTCTGGGGGGCATCAGCCACGCGGCCCTGCGCTGTCACCCACGTGTGGTGGAGCAGATTCAACAATTTTGGAAGGGCGACAGCTTGAGTGCGCTGCTATCGCCCCATCCCCTGGTGGAGCAGCTGCGTCAAATCCCTGGTATGACCGACGCCCACCAGCGCGATTTTGCCCGCGCCACCCCCTGGCACACCTTTGCCGACGGCACCAATATTCGTCTATGGCTCAGCCCCTTTGGCATTCATCACGTATTTTTGGCCTCTGCCGAGGATGACTGCCTGTACTCGGGCTATGTGGGTTGGCTGCACAGCGGGGAGCTTTGGCACAGCCTGGGGGCGCTGCGGGCAGATGCCAAACTATCCCGAGATTGGTGAGTCGGTGGGCGGCCGCTCGCCCAGTTGACGGGTGGAGGTCAGTGGACTGGAGATGAAGAGGCCATCCTCACTAACCAGGCCAGTGGTGACATCAACGCTGTCCTCGCGTTTGCGGTATCGGTACTGCTCGACGGCGGTGTTGACCTGGTCGGCGATCGCCCAGGCGGCCTTTGAAGGGGGCGGCGACTGCTGCAAAATATTCAGCTGAAAATAAACCTGCTCAATCAGCAGTTTTTCATCGATGACGCTGAGTTGGGTGTCAATGTTGAAATCGACCTGATTTTTCAGCACCGCGCTCAGAGCCGCAGCAATCAGGTCAGCTCCGATATTGATCAGGGTTGGGGCTTGACTTTTGACGTAAACGGTCACGGTTTCGCCTACCGCCTCGGCCATGGGCCGCTGGGCTAGGGCAGTGGCTAGGGTTTCGGCGATCGCGAAGTAGGCAGGGTCGATGGTGGCAGCGATCGCTCTACTGGCATTAAAGAATTGCACTAGCTGACTGATTAGACCCAAGGTTTCTGAACGGGTCAGGGGCCGATGGTCGGCAATTGCCTTGCCTAGCAGCGGCATGACAGCGGTGACTATTGTCCTTAGAGCGTCTGGAGCGAGATCGGGCCTATAGCGCTGCACGTAGGCTGTGAGAATATTCTGCGCCTCTTGCTCCAGACGCTGCTGCCAGCGGTGGGTTTCTTTAGCTAGAGCACTGGTAGCGCGATCGACAATGGCATTTTTGAGATCATCAGCGGTGAGACCATCGAGCACCTGTTGAGCTACGACGTCGATTAGGGCGGCGGGCTCTTCGGGCAGATATAGCCGTAACAGGGTGCCGAGCAGGCCCTGCACCTGCTCGGGAGAATTGGGTAACCCATACAGTCGTCCGTAGGCGCTGAGACCGCTAATCAGCGTTGCGTTCACCTCGGAGTTACGGGAAGCAGAGGTCAGATCCTCAGGCGGCATTGTCAACCTCCTCGGGGGGAGTGAAGGGACTATCGACTATTGCCTAGGCATCTTTCCCAATCCTAATTGCAGATTGGCCCGGGTCGCCTCACCTCTGCGGGTAATCTACAGGTGTGCTAAATGGTCTGCTCTGATTGCCGTTGTAGCCACGGGGGGTAATCAGCCAGGGGCCGTGGCGCTGGGTGCTCTGGTTGCCGATCAGCACCACCGTCAGCATATCGATGGGGGCCTCTAGCAGGTTGGCCAGCGTGGTGCGGTGAATCATCTCGTCAGGACGATAGACCGACTTCACCACTGCCACCGGTGTATCGGGCGATCGGTGGGCCATAAAGATGCTGTGGGCGGCCGCGATCTGCTCGGTACGGGTTTTTGATTTGGGGTTGTAGAGCGCCACCACAAAGTCGGCCTGGGCCGCTGCCTCTAGCCGCTTCACAATTACCGGCCAGGGGGTGAGCAGGTCGCTGAGGCTAATGGCGCAGAAGTCGTGCATCAGCGGTGCTCCTACCCGAGCAGCGGCAGACTGCAGGGCTGAAATGCCGGGGAACACTTCTACCGAGGGCGTTTCGCCATCCCAGCCGGTGCCCTGGAGCTGCTCTAACACCAGCCCGGCCATGCCGTAGATGCCGCAGTCACCGGAGGACACCACCGCTACGCTCAAGCCCCAGCGAGCCAGGTCAATGGCGCGATCGGCCCGCTGGCGCTCTTGGGTAATGGGCCAGGGTTCAACAATTTGACCAGGGCGGCAGAGAGAACGAATTTGGTCAATGTAGAGCCCATAGCCAATGACGACGTCGGCGCGGGCGATCGCCCCCTTAGCCGCCGGCGTAATCTGATTCAAATCGCCGGGGCCGGTGCCCACCAGCGCTAGGTGCCCGGCGTGGGGAATATATTCGCGCTCGGATTGAGCGATCGCCACTGTCACCGCCCCCGACTGCCCTTCAACCCGTACCACCTGCTTGGCCACCCGCAGATCGCCCCCCGCCGCCAACATCGCTGCTGCCTCTGCCACGCTGGGGGTCTGCACCGCCTGTTCCACCACTGTGGAAGGGTTGGGCACAGGGATGGTTTTCAATTCTTCAGCGGTAAAGCAGCGCAGGGGCCACTGACGTTCTTTGCAGAGGGCAACTAACCCAACTTCGTCAGATTTGAGGTCAAGGCTGGCGATACCGGCGATTGCCCCTTCGGCAAAGTGCCCGGCCCGGCAGATCCGCGCGATCGCCGCCTCAATCACCGCCTGGGGCGTACCGCGCTCGCAGCCGATGCCCACCCACAGCACTCTTGGGTGCCACTGAGCTTTAGGAAAATCGCTGTCGGGGGCAAACTGCCGCTGAATCGGGCTGATCCACAGCCGGGCCGCAGGATTGCGGACCGACTCAAAAACAAAGGGATGGGTGGCAGGCAGGTGGTCTTGCCAGAGGGTGGTGCCGCAGTCCTGAAGCACCTCAATGGGTTTGCTGTGGGCCAGGGCGGCACTCACTCCCGTCCAATCGCCGCTACCCTTGCTCCAGGCGAAGGGCACCCCCAGCACATCCATCCCTGGCAGTCCGTGAGTTGAAGCGGATCCAGTAATTACTGGCTCTGCCCCCAGCAGTTGGGCGATCCGATGAGCCAGCGCATCTGCACCACCCTGGTGACCACCGCAGAGACTGATCACCTGGTTACCTGTTTCAGCCACCACCACCACTGCGGGATCGGTTGCTTTATCGGCCAATAGCGGCGCAATTAGCCGCACCACCGCCCCGCTAGCCAGGGCGAAGATGAGCCCATCCTGAGTAGGCCAGAGTTCGGCAATGGTCTCGGGCAAGGAACCTTCGTAAACCCGAGCTTGGATCGCTAAAGACTCTGCTTCGGCGGCTAGGCTGCGAGGTAGCCATAGGTCAGCGGGGAGACCTGTAACCAGGGGCAGCAGGGATTTGAGCCCGGCGGGGGTGACAGCGATCGCAGCAAAGGACGGCAACAATAGACCTCAAAGAACCTGGAGTACTTCATCTTAGAAGACATCATTGCCCCAGGGCAGTGCAAGGTCGAGTTGTCTGTAGCTTTGCTCTGCACATAACGGTAGACAGCTAGGGGTAGGACAGCCTAGACGGCTATCCCACAAAACTTTGAATATCTTCTAGCTCTTGTGGGATAGGCATCCCGCCTGTCCTAGCTCATACCGATCTCGGCTTAGTAGTAGTTGCCAACCTTGCGGTGGTGGATAGCGGTCTGGCCATCAGGGTCGGACACCTTGCCGTCCTGCACCGTGCAGTAGACGATCCAGTGGTCGCTCACCTCCATGCGGCTGGTGACTTCGCACTCTATGTAAGCCAAGGCATCGGCCAGCAGCGGCGAGCCGTTGTTGGCGGGGCGAGTGCGCACTCCGGCAAAGCGATCGGCACCGGGGGCAAACCGCTTGAGAAAGTGCTTCATCAGGCCCAGGTGGTTGCCCTCTTCGAGAATGTTGAGCACAAAGGTGTCGCCCACCTGCATCAGCGACTCAATGGCGCGGTCTTTCGCCACCGCCACCGAAAAGCCCAGGGGCTGAAAGCTAACCTGGGCCACCCAAGAGGCTAGCATCGCGCTGGAGACCTGACCCTTTTTAGCGGTGATGATGTACAGCCCGCTGCTGATACGGCCTAGCGCTTTCTCTAGGTCGACATCGAGGGATTTCAGCTTTTTCAGCTTGCCCGCCTGGGCGAGGCCTTGGCCCAGGTCAGTGCCGGCCTCTTCGCAGGACTGATAGGTGCCCTCGGTGGGGTTGTCTTTAATGCGAATGGGCGCAAAAGACTGAATTAGCTCCAGATCTTGAAACTTGTTGGCGAGGGGATCGATCGGCTCATCGTCACCACCATAGGACTCGTAGAGCCCAATGGTTTGCTTACCGTGCACCGCTGCCAGAATGGTGCCCAGGGTGGTCTGGGTTTCTCTGGCCCCGACCCCAGAGGCGGGGGGCATGCCGACGACTAAGCCCTTGGCCCGGGCCACCAGCTCCGTCACCTCTTGAGGGTCGGCAGAGCGCATGTCCATCATTTCAACGGCGACGCCAGTTTTGGTGATGCCGCGCGCAATGGATTGGGAGAGGCGATCGCTATACCCGTAATCCGATACGTAGAACACCGCCACCAGGTCTTCGGCCTTAGTCTTCTCCTGGCTCCAGCGCTGGTAGCGGCCAGTCAGCTCCGCCACGTTGTAGCGCAACAGAGGGCCGTGCCCCGTGGCCACCATTCTCACTGGAGGTAGGGCTTCCATGCGCTTCATCGCCCCGAGCACCGACCTGGCGTTGGGGGCCATCAGGCACTCGTAGTAAAAGCGAAAATCGGGGGAAACCAGCTCTAGATTTTCGTCGTAGGGGGCATCGCTGCAAAAGTGCATGCCGAAGGCGTCGCAGGTGAACAGCACGCCAGTTTTGTGGTCGTAGGTAAAGATGGTATCGGGCCAGTGCAGGTTGGGGGCGCTGATAAACTCCAGGGTGTGGCCATTGCCTAGCTCCAGAGTGTCGCCGTTTTTGACGATCAGGCGCTCAAAGGGGCGGTGCACCAGATCTTCGAGGAAGGCGATCGCCACCTTAGCGCCCACCACCACCGCCTGGGGAGCCAGCTCTAGCACGTCGCGCACCAGGCCGCTGTGGTCGGGCTCGGTGTGGCTGATGATCAGGTAATCGATGGTTTTAGGGTCGATTTCGCCGGTCAGAGTCTTGAGATATAGCTCCCGAAACTTAGCGTGGGAAGTATCGACCAGGGCGACTTTCTCGCCGCGAACAATGAAAGAGTTGTAGGTGGTGCCATTTTGCAGGCCAAACTCGATGTCGAAGCGATCGCGATCCCAGTCTAGCGAGCGAATGGTGGTGGTGTCGTCAGCTACCCCTTCGACTTGAACCGTGAGGCGCTTTTGCGCTGGTGCCGCTACAACCATGGAGAACCTCCTGCAAAATCTAGGTGCTGCCAACCCGGAGTGCAAGCCAGGGGTTTAGCAACAAAAACGTTTCTTAACTATAGGTATTCTCGCTTAAAACCGCGAGGCTTGGGGTCAAAATCCCTTATCGCTTTGATTGCGATCGGTAACCATTGACAATAGAGAAAAGGCAAATTTTGAATACCTTAGAATTAAGCCTATAGGACATCTACCCTCGTCGCCCTGGCGCCCAGACTGGCTGCCAACCTGGAGCGCTTCCAGAGCAAAATAGCTTTTGCAGAATAGTCCTCAATTTGCTCCAGAGTCCGGCTGAGAGCTTGCCAACTCGGTTGTTTTCTCTATTCCCCTACTTAGCAGCCCATGTCACTTCCCACTGGAGCTCTAGTTCTTGAACCCACCGCCGATGGGTCGATGACGCTGTTTTCAGAAGATTTTGGCGAGTGGTTCCACAGCCGCGACGGGGCCTACGCCGAGGCTAAAACCACCTATGTAGACGCCACCAACTTAGCCAGTCTGGCCTTAAACCCAACCCTGACCGTGCTCGATGTCTGCTACGGGCTCGGCTATAACACCGCCGCCGCTCTATCCACCGTTGCTCAGGTCAACCCTGCCTGCCAAGTGCGGTTGGTGGCTCTAGAGCTCGATGCTCGCGTGCCACGTCAGGCTATAGAGGCCGGTTTAATTAACGGGTGGCCTACAACCGTGCAAACCTGCCTGCGGGAGCTGGCCGCTACTGGCAAAGCGACTCGCCCTGGGCTCGATGCCACCCTATTGTGGGGCGATGCCCGCCAGCGCATTCAAGCGATCGCCTCGTCGGGGTTTAAAGCCGACGCGATTTTCTTTGACCCGTTTTCGCCGCCCCGCTGTCCCGAATTGTGGACGGTAGAGTTTATTGAGCAGGTAGCGACCTGTTTGCATCCTCAGGGTCGCCTGGTCACCTATTCCAGCGCTGCTGCGGTGCGGGTGGCTTTTCAGCTAGCCGGGCTCTCCATTGGGCCGGTGAATGCTCTTGGCCGCCGCTGGCCGGGTACTCTGGTTCAGGTAAACCCCGAGGGCTTAATGCCGCTGTCGCTGCAAGAGCAGGAGCATTTGCTGACTCGTGCCGCAGTCCCCTATCGCGACCCTACCCTGGGCGCCAGCGCCGATGCGATTCGGCAGCGCCGCCAGCGGGAGCAGGCTGCGTCAAACCTAGTACCAACGTCGCGCTGGCGCAAGCGGTGGCTGCCCCCATATGAAAAAAAGCTGTCCCCTCGATAGGCTGTAGGTTCGCTCTGTTGATCGGTTGTCGCCATTTTTAAGGTTCTTGCTGTGCCCTACCGAAACCCTCTGCCACCCCGCGTGCTTGTGGTCGACGACCACGCCCCTAGCCGCATGACTGCTGTAGCGCTGCTGACCATCGATGGCTACCAAGTAGAGCAGGCTAGCTGCGGGCAGAGTGCCCTAAACCGAGTCTTACAGCACCAGCCTGACTTGATCTTGCTGGATGTGATGATGCCCGGCCTCGACGGGTTTGAGGTGTGTCGTCAGCTCAAAGAGAACGAAAACACGCGGCTGATTCCGGTGGTGTTTGTCACGGCCTTGGGCGATCGCGAAGCCCGATTGCAAGGCATTGAATCGGGAGGCGACGACTTTTTAACAAAACCCTTTGATCAGCTCGAACTCTCGGCCCGAGTCAAGTCGCTGATTCACCAAAAGCGCCTCAACGAAGATCTCGACCATGCCGAAAAGGTGTTGTTTTCCATTGCTCGCACCATTGAGAGCCGCGACCCAAATACGGGGGATCACTGCGATCGCCTGGTTAGCCTCGGGCGCGCCTTTGGCGAATATCTGGGGCTTTGCCCAAGCCACATTCGCGATCTCGCCTGGGCAGGCTACCTACACGACATTGGCAAGGTGGGCATTCCCGATGCCGTGCTGCTCAAAACCGGCCCCCTCACCGTGGCCGAGCGCACCATTATGGAGCAGCATGTCGCCATTGGCGAGACCATCTGCTGTCCCTTACGCACCATGCAGGGAGTACTGCCGATCATTCGTCACCACCACGAGCGCTGGAATGGCAGCGGCTATCCCGATGGCCTGGTCGGGGCGGCTATTCCGCGACTGGCTCAGATTTTTCAGCTGATCGACATTTTTGATGCGCTCACCCACGATCGCCCCTACAAACCCGCCTTCTCCATGGAAGAATCGCTCCAGATCATACGCCAGGAAGTAGAGCGAGGCTGGCGCGACCCAGTACTAGTTGACCAGTTTGAAACCTTTATTTGCGCCTATCGATCTGATGCAGTTTTGGGCGTAAACACTACCGCTCGACAGGGTGAGCAGCTCCAGCCCGCCAAGCAGAGTCACGCTTAATTTGCGCTAGGTGAGGGCTGTTTCCTAAAAACTATGCCTGTCGAGCCTTGTTTTCCACAAATCTTTTGATTATGTAGCGCGGTTGTCTTTTTTGAAGGACAAGCCGCCCGTACATTTATTTAATATTCCTGATTACGCCACCTAAACTTTGCTTGGGGCTGTAATTCCCACTGGAGTCGCTTCGCGAATCGCCAAGGTGTTGACTTTAAAGCCCCGACAAACCGATTTTGAAATCGAGCTTTAGCTAGCTTGCCCCCAGCTAGATGCTGCCTGAGGTGGCAAAAATTAGGGCTTTTTAAGCCTCATACTTGGCGTCTGGCCCGAACCGAGATAAACATAATCAAGCCTTTACAAATTAATTTGGACGCACATTTAGGGGATTTTACACACCGTGGACGCACCGCAGAAGCTGGCCTTTATTGTTCAATCCAACCGCTTGCAGGGGCTCATGTGGCAGGCGCTGCTGAAGTCCCAAAAGCTGGCCGTTATTCTAGAGCCTGCCAAGGGTGACCTAGCCGACTGCATTAGCCAAATCGCTAGCGCTGGGCTGACCTTGCCCGATGTTATTGTGCTAGACGCCGAAGCAGCGGAGCTCAACCCCTACGAGTTTTGTCGCTGGTGCCGCGCCACCTTCCCCACCATGCACATTTTTTTGACCCGGTGCCGTCAGCTTCACATCTCGGATACTGAGCGGCGCTGGGCTAAGCAGCAGGGAGCCACAGACTTTCTCTGTGGGTTTGATCGCGACACCCTGATGAGCGGTGCCACCGACAATGTCAAACGCATTTTGACCAGCCTTGACTACCCCTTTCTCAACGAGAAGGCGCTACTCACGGTGCTGCTCAATATTCGTCGTCAGTTGGGTACTACCCAAGCCACTGGAGCTCTTGCCAATCGTTCAGAGCGCGCTCAGGTCAAGGGTGCTGGGCTTACCCTGGCCGGTGCTAAGCCGTCTCCAAATGTGCCTAGCAGTCCAGCAACTCCGTCTACGGCCCCCGATCCTCTAAACGATGTTGACTGGGTCGCTTCTGGTCTCCGTGCCCTGAGCGATGGGTTAACTCGCAAGGCTGCCAAAGAGTCGTTCGCACCCCCACCAGCGGTCAAGTCGAGCGCGCTACCCAAGCCGAGCGCATTACCCAAGTCCTTATCTACCGACGAGAAACTAGCCGATGGTAGTACCGTGCGCCGCTACCGGGGAGTGGTTTACTAACGCTCGCCAGCGTAGCCTGAAGCGTTGAGTTCGTCCTTAAATCTGGATGTCGCCATCACCAACAAAATCGGCAGAGATTTATCGAATCTCTGCCGATTTTGTTGGTTGGTTGCCGCAGTTAAGCGTCGGCTTCAGAGGCTGAGTCGGCTTTTTTAGACGCAGACTTGGAGGGCGATCGCTTGGTTGTGGTCTTAGTTGTGGTCTTAGTGGTCTTTGAGGCCGCAGACTTTTTCGTGCCAGTAGACTTGGTGTCCGTAGACGACTTGGCGGTAGTCGTTCTAGTGGTCTTCTTGGCCCCGCTGGCTTTGCTGGCTGCTGCCGTCTTGGTAGTGCGTGAGGTAGTCGCCTTGCCCTTGCCACCCTTGCCTTTTTTGGTCGATGCCTTGGCGTTGATCCAGCCGATCGCCTCCTCTAGGGTGACCGCTTCGACCTCGACCCCTTCGGGCACCGAGGCATTAACCTTACCGTGCTTCACGTAGAGGCCGTAGGGGCCATTAAACACCGCCACCTGCTCATTGTCGTCGGGGTGGGCGCCCAGCTCCTTGAGCGGATCGACCTTCTTGCGCCCGCGCCCGGCCTTGGGCTGGGCCAGCAGTTCTAGAGCGCGCTCAAGGGTGACGGTGAGCACGTCGTCGTCGCCCTTGAGGGAGCGATAGTCGCGGCCCTCTTTGCCCTGGTCGTGGACGATGTAGGGGCCAAAGCGGCCCTGGCCGGCCTTGATGGACTTGCCCGTTTCTGGATGGGCACCCAGGTTGCGGGGAAGCTGCAGCAGTCCCACCGCCATTTCCAGGGTGACGGCCTCCATCTGGGTGCCCTTGGGCAGGGAAGCCCGCTTGGGGTTGGGGTTGTCGTCCGTGGGCTCGCCCAGCTGCACGTAGGGGCCGTAGGGGCCAATGCGCAGAAAGATCGGTTCCCCAGTATCAGGGTGCAGGCCCACTTTGTCAGGGCCTTCGACCTTCTGCTTGATGATGCGCTCGATCTGCTCGCTATCGAGGTCAGCGGGGGGCACATCGGCAGGAATGGAGGCCTTCACCGACTCTTCGCCAGTACCAATCTCGACGTAGGGGCCATAGCGACCAATGCGGATTTTGGCATCTAGATCTTCGAGCAGCACCGTGCGGGCGGCGGTGGGGTCAATCTGGGTTTCGCGCTCCTGCACCAGGGTCTCTAGGCCCTGGTCACCGGAGTAAAACGCCTTCAGGTATGGCAGCCATTCGACTTCGCCGGTGGAAATGTCGTCGAGGGTCTGCTCCATGCGGGCAGTGAAGTGCACATCCACCAGGTCGGGGAAGTTTTGCTCTAGCAGCTCGGTCACTGCAAAAGCTGTGAAGGTGGGGATCAGGCTGTTGTTGACCAGGTTGACGTAGCCGCGATCGATGATCGTGCTGATCACCGTAGCGTAGGTGCTAGGCCGGCCAATGCCTTCGCTCTCAAGCACTTTGACCAGGGTGGCCTCAGTGTATCGGGCGGGGGGCTGGGTTTCATGACCGATCGCCTCCAAATCCGTACAGCTGAGGGCATCGCCCGTGGCTAGGGCAGGCAGCAGCACCTCTTGGTCTTCGATCGCCGCATTGGGGTCGTCAGAGCCCTCCACATAGGCTCGAAAGAAGCCGGGGAAGTCGATGCGCTTGCCCGTGGCGCGAAAGAGGGCGTTTTCCACCTCAATGGAGGCGGTGATGTTGGTTTGGCGAGCCTCGGCCATCTGGCTGGCGACGGTGCGCTTCCAGATCAGGTCATAGAGGGAGGCCTCGCGGCCAGTTAGCCCCGTTTCTTTGGGGGTTCTAAAGGTGCTGCCAGCGGGGCGAATGGCCTCGTGGGCCTCCTGGGCACCCTTCGATTTGGTGGCGTACTGGCGGGGTTTGGGGCTGAGGTAGTCGGTGCCGTACTTGGTAGTGACACAGGCGCGGGCAGCGGCGATCGCCTGCTCTGACAGGTGCACCGAGTCGGTACGCATGTAGGTGATGTAGCCCTGCTCGTAGAGGTTTTGGGCCACCCGCATGGTGTCGCGGGCCGAGAGCCTGAGCTTGCGGTTGGCCTCCTGCTGGAGGGTAGAGGTGGTAAACGGCGGGGCGGGCTTGCGGTTGTTGGGTCGCTCTTCCAGATTGCTGACCGTCCACAGGCCGGCTTGCAGACGGGTTTGCAGCTCGCGGGCTTGAGTTTCGTCGAGTAGTACCACGTCGCGGCCCTCGGCTACGCGGCCGGTGGCTTCGTCAAAGTCGCTGCCGTTGGCCAGGCGGGTGCCGCCCAGAGAGTAAAGCTTGGCTTCAAAAGCGTTTTTATCCTTGAGCAGGCTAGCCTTGAGATCCCAGTAGGAGCCCCGGCGGAAGGCGCGGCGTTCTTGCTCCCGCTTGACCACCACCTTGACTGCTACCGACTGCACCCGACCGGCGGACAGGCCACCAGCAATCTTCTTCCACAGTAGGGGCGAGAGGGTATAGCCCACCAAGCGGTCAAGGATGCGCCGGGTCTCCTGGGCATGGACTAGCTGGCTGTCGATGTCGCGGCAGTTGTTGAGGGAGTCCTGAATCGCCTCTTGGGTAATTTCGTGGAACACCATGCGCCGGGTCGGCACCTTGGGGTTGAGCACCTGGAGCAGGTGCCAGCTGATGCTTTCGCCCTCGCGGTCTTCGTCAGTGGCTAGCAGCAGTTCGTCGGCCTGCTTGAGGGCGTCTTTGAGGGTTTTGACCACCTTTTTCTTGTCGCTGGGCACGATGTACAGCGGCGCAAAATCATCCTCAGGATTCACCCCGAGCTGCGCCCACTTCTCGCCCTTGACGTTAGCGGGAATCTCGCTGGCCGATCGCGGCAGGTCGCGCACGTGCCCCATAGATGCCTCAACCCGATACCCCGACGGCAGGTAGTTGCGAATCGTTTTAGCCTTAGTGGGTGACTCGACAATGACAAGGGTTGACATAGGTCTGCTGGCGCTTCGGTGATAATCGTTAGCAATCGCGGGCGGGCTCGGTAACCTACAGCTTTATAGCGGCTTTTGGCAAACCTATCTATATAGTTTGCGGCGCAGGTGTGGTGGCCAGATGATCAACACTGTACTGCACACCTACCGAACTGCTGGTGTGTTTAGCCATGAAAACTTAATCATTGGCAGCCTTCAGCAGTGCTTAAGGTTGAGCGAATCAACCATAAGCTACATAAATAGATCATTCTGTTAGCTATCGTCCAGCCCTACTCAATTTGCGGCTTAGGGCAGCGCAAAGGAAAAGTTCTCTGGTCGGAGGGCTGCGATCGCGTTACCATCGGCCCAGGGCACGCCATCAATTCCCTCGCATGTTGAGTGGAATTGGGACGATGGGCGATCGTCAACCTGAGGATGATCATTGAGTCTTAGCCCCTGGTCACCGTACGGTTGACCTGGTACGGTAAAAAATAATCTTGCGGGAAAAAGAACCCATGGATCTCGTCAACCTCGGGGCACAGCTCAACGCTGGCACTATCTGGCCAGAGGCCGTTCTGGTAGTCACGATCTTGGTGATTCTAGTCGGCGATCTGATCCAGGGTCGCTCCTCTTCCTCATGGACCCCCTATGCGGCGATGGCCGGAGGGCTGGGGGCCACCGCTGCCCTCGTGCTGCAGTGGTCAATGGTCAACCCCGTTGGCTTCTTAGGGGCCTTTAACGCTGACGATTTGAGCATCGTATTTCGCGGCATTATCGCCCTCTCAGCGGTGGTGACGGTGCCAATGGCGATTCGCTACGTCGAGCAGTCGGGCACCTCCCTCGCTGAATTTCTGGTAATTTTGCTCACCGCTACTCTGGGAGGCATGTTTCTCTCGGGGGCCAGCGAGCTGGTGATGATTTTTGTCGCCCTAGAGACCCTCAGTATTTCGTCATACCTGCTGACCGGCTACATGAAGCGCGACCCCCGTTCCAACGAGGCGGCGCTCAAGTACCTGCTGATTGGGGCGGCGAGTTCGGCAATTTTTCTCTATGGCTCATCCCTGCTGTACGGCCTGTCGGGGGGTGAAACGCGGTTAGAGGCGATCGCCACCAGCATCGTTGGCGATGGCACCCAAGCCCCCATTGGCCTAGTGGTTGCCCTGGTGTTTGTGATTGCCGGTATTGCCTTCAAAATTGCCGCCGTTCCCTTCCACCAGTGGACTCCCGACGTTTACGAAGGCTCCCCGACCCCAGTAGTAGCGTTTCTGTCGGTAGGTTCCAAGACCGCTGGCTTTGCCCTCGCCATTCGTCTGCTGGTTACTGCCTTCCCGCTGGTGTCGGAGCAGTGGCACTTTGTCTTCACCGCCCTGGCTATTCTCAGTATGGTGCTGGGTAATGTGGTGGCCCTGGCGCAAACCAGCATGAAGCGTCTGCTGGCCTACTCATCCATTGGCCAGGCTGGGTTTTTGATGATTGGTCTGGTGGTAGACACCGACGCGGGCTACGCCAGCATGCTCTACTACCTTTTGGTCTACCTGTTTATGAACCTGGGTGGTTTCACCTGCGTGATCTTGTTCTCGTTGCGCACGGGCACTGACCAAATCAGTGAGTACGGTGGCCTCTACCAAAAAGATCCCTTGCTCACCCTAGGTCTCAGCGTTTGCCTCCTCTCTCTTGGGGGCATCCCGCCCATGGCCGGGTTCTTTGGCAAAATCTACATATTTTGGGCGGGTTGGCAAGCTGGAGCCTACGGTCTGGTGCTGGTAGGCCTAGTGACCAGCGTGATCTCCATCTACTACTACATCCGCGTTATCAAGATGATGGTGGTCAAAGAACCCCAGGAAATGTCTGATGCGGTGAAGAACTATCCCGCCATTCGCTGGGATCTGCCGGGTCTGCGCCCCATGCAGGTGAGTCTGATTTTGGCGGTAGTGGCAACGTCTCTGGCGGGTATCTTGTCGAACCCCTTGTTTACCATTGCTAATAACGCGGTTATTCAGACACCCATGCTGCAAAACCATGGTGCGCAGGTAGCTGTGAGCCCGATCGCCGATACTGCGCAAAACTAAGGGTTGAAGTGTAGGGTTAAGGGTACAAGGTGTAGAGCACATCCTTGAACCCTTAGCCGATGGAAAAAGGTTGACTAAGTATCTGGTTGATTGCCGCCCTGCTCAAGGCAGGGCGGCAATTGCTTAGGGTAAGCCAGGTAAAGTCTGGGTTAGGACAGCCCCGAAAGATTCGAATTCAAGCTTCTTGGGCATTTCTTCGCTCTTCTATTCCCATTCTTTTGCTTTTGTTGTTCTCTCCACTACGCAGCCCAATCTGGTCAAATGGATCAGGTTAGACTCGTGGAGCTAGCTTCTGTAGGCATCACCGAATTGAGCTGAGGCTTTGGTTTGTGCGCCTCAGGATAGGCGGCGAGGGGCAGCAGCAGCCGGCTGTGGGTACGACCATCGTCAAGAATCGAAAAGCTAATTTCACCCCCCAGCTGAGCGATCAGCAGTTTGCAGATTGCCAGATGCAGCCCTGGGGGGCCGTCTAGAGCCGAGGGGGCCAGCACATCGGCGGGATTGCTCTGGCTGAGTTCTGCGAGCAGGCGCGGTGAGCACTGGCCGTCATCGGTGACCGACAGCTCGAGCCAGTCGAGGTTGAGCACCCGGCACCAGAGATCAATGCGTCCTCCCACCGGGGAGCGGTTGCAGGCGGCCACCATCACCTCATAGAGAATCAGCTCTAGCTTGAGCATGTCGCCGCCCAGCACGACGTTGCTCTCGTTGTGCACCTTAGACCAGAGCTGACGGGTCTCTAGAATCGGGTTGACTCGATCGATCAGGCGGTTAAGCAAGCTAATTAATGGCATGGTCTGGTGCTGTTGGTGCAGCTGCCAGCGCTCGCCTACTAGAATGGTTTCGGCATTTTCCATCACGGCGGTAAGCTGATCGTGGAGCAGCTGAAGCTCACCCGCGATCGCTGTGTCTTTGGCCTGAAGATGGGCTAAATTTTGGGCCGTCTGCCCCAACACTCGGTAGAGATCCTCCAAGCGGTGGTGTTTGTACCAATTGAGATTTTCGAGATCCTGGCGCTGCTGAGTCAGCATTGCTGTCATGGCTAAGTGTCGACGTGACCAGGCCAGCTGACTGGTAAGCAGCTTGAAGATGGTGAGGTGGTGGTTGGCCCACTGCCGGTGAGCGGGTGATACGGCGACTACTACGCCCGTAACCACATGGGACGGAGCCGTTCTCAAGGCGGTAATGAGCAGGCGGCTGCCCAGAGGCGCAATAAACCAGTCGGTCGTTTCGGTGGGCAGCTCGTTGACCGTCAGGGGCAGCATGCCATCGGTCTGAAGCGCCCAATTGATCACAGCGTCAGAGCCCACCGGAATTGGATGGTTGCTCTTAACGCTGACGCTGGTGTCTTGGCTGACAAATTGAGTAACGGCAGCGGTAGGGCTACCGGGCGGCCAGCTGAGCAGCAGCACTGCCGATCCGTGCAGCAGCTGCATGACGTGCTGGAGAGTAGTTTGCTCAAGCTGGTCCGGGTGCAGGCCTTTGTGCAGCGCCTGTAGGCCCCACTGAATCGATTCGTAAATGTGCTGTTGCTGGTCGAGCTGGCGCTGGAGCTGCCACTGGTGCAAAATCACGCCGATCTGACGGGCTACGGCCTCAAACAAGGACTGCTCAGTCGTGGTCCACTGGCGGCTAATGGTGTCGCAGATTAGCACCATGCCCTCGGGGGCGTTGCCCGGGGCCACGTTGCCCGCCAGCACCGCCTGGGCACCCAGCTCCAGCAGGGAGGGTCGCCAGGCCATGAGCTTGAGATCGTGGGAGAGGTTATCAATGCTGATGGCCGAGGAGCTGCGCTCGAGCATTTCCCAGTCGATATCGTCGAGACACGGCCACAGCATCGGCACCCCCCGAGGACGGTTGGCCTGGCTCTGAAAGCAAAGATCGTAGCCGTTGCGATCGGGGTTAAACAGCAGCACAAAAAACTGCTGAATGCTCAACCGGTCTTGCAGCACCTCAAAGCAGGTCTGTAGGGTGTGGTGCCAATCGACATCGCCATGGATGCCCTGGATAACGCCGGTGGTGAGGTGCTGATCGAGCTCGGTTTGGCGCACGGTTTCTCTGGCGGTGGCGGCGGGTAGCGCCACGGTAAGCAATTGCGCCGCGCCAATTAAAAACTGCTTTTCGGGCTCCTTCCAAATGCGGGGGGTGGTGCCCTCTACCGAGACAAAGCCCATCAGGTCGCCCTGGCGGCTAATGGGGGCAATCATTAGAGATTCGGCCTTGAGCTGCTGCATCAGGCGATCGGAGATGATGGTTTTAAGGGCGCCCCGGCTCTCGCCCACCACCACGAGCTGCTGGTTACAGAGGGCCTGGTAGAGACCGCGCACCTCATCGACGGCAATGTGCAGCGATCGCTCGTCTTCGAGTGATGTAGGGCGGGGCGCTAACCCCGGCGTGCGCTGCCAAAAGTAGTTGCCCTTGGGCTCAAACCAAAAGACGCGGGTGCGCTGGGGCGCAACAAACCGCTGGGTTTCGCGCACCACCTCCTTGAGCTGGCTATCAATATCGGGCAAACTGCCCAAACGGCCAATTAGAGCCAGTAGAGGTTGCTCAAGGCGCTTGGTCTGCTGCCGCTGCTGCTCAGACTCGAACTGGTGCAGCGCCTCAGCCAGTTCCCCCATCACGATGGCTAGGTAGGAGCGTTCCCCTAGGGAGGCACTCTTGCCCCAGTCGGGAGACGCCAGCACCAGTAGGCCAAAGCAAACATCCTGACGCTTGATGGGGAAGATGATGGCGCTTTGCAGGGCCAGCTGCTTGGCGATCGTGCCCCACTCCCCGGCGCGAATTTCGTTTTGCAGGTCGGCCACAATTAGGGGGCGCTGCTGCACCACCACCTGCTCCATCACATCCCCAGGGGTGAGGTTGATCATGGTGCGAATCGCTCGCATCGGTCGAGGGCTGTGGCATCCCTTGGTGACCAGGCGGTGGTTGATGCGATCGTACAAACCCACCCAGGCCACTTCAAAATCCATCTCCTGGCGCACATGGTCGAGGGCCAGGGTCACCGCTTCCTCGGCGGTGGTGCTGCCCCGCAGCGATTTGAGAATGCGCGACAGGGCCATAATTTGATGGTCGTGCCGGTCAGAGGAAGAATCGTGGGGTTGGGATTGCGCCATGGGCGTCAACAATCTCCTCGGTTGCAGGAAAGGGGGTTAGAAACAGATATCTGGCCCACCAGGCCGATCCCTAGGTGCCCAGGGAGCTAACCGAGTCGCCGGGCTACCCCTCGGCCAGGATACTGGCTAGAGCCATAACCTGCCGAGTGCAGTGACTTAATCTCTGTAGACTCCACCCAGATCTGCCAATTAGTCCTAGCAGCCGTCCAGGGCTGCTTTAATGGGGAAAGCCAACCACAGACGACGCGGTGCTGCTAACCCAAAGACCGTTGACCATGTGCTCCTGGCGTGCTCTGTAATGCGCAGGTTGTGGGCATCACCAGATCTCACCCCTAGCCAGAATATTAGTCTACCCGCCCTCTATTTGCATACACCACTGTCGTTTGTGAAAGATCCCTACCGTCAGCTTGTGCGTCCCCTGTTGTTTCACGGGGTGACGCTCGACCCAGAGTTTTTGCATCACCGCACCATGGATTTGCTCAGCCGGTTAGGGCGGCCGAGGGAGAGAGCAGTAGTCGCCCAACTCCATCCTTGGCTACGGCAGCAATTTTGCCTCACTGACGCGCGCCTGACCCAGACTTGCTGGGGGTTAGACTTTACCAATCCCTTGGGTCTAGCGGCGGGTTTTGATAAAGATGGTTTAGCGGCACGGGCCTGGGCTCAGCTCGGCTTTGGCTTGGCCGAATTGGGCACCGTCACCTGCCACCCTCAGTCGGGCAACCCCCAGCCCCGTCTGTTTCGCCTGGTGAAGGATGAGGCCGTGCTCAACCGCATGGGCTTCAACAACCAAGGGGCAGCGGCTCTAGCCAATCGCCTAGGATCCTACTGGAGCACCCAGCGGCCTACAATTCCGATCGGTATCAACCTGGGTAAGTCGAAGGTAACTGAGCTGGCCGATGCCGCTGAAGACTATCGGTTTAGCTTCCAACAGCTCTACCCCTACGGCGACTATTTTGTGGTGAATGTGTCGTCACCCAATACACCGGGGCTCAGGTCGCTACAGGCGGCCGACCAGCTCGGCCCCATTTTGGCGGCGCTACAGGAGGAGAACAGCGATCGCAAACCTCTGCTCGTTAAAATTGCCCCCGACCTCGCCTGGCCCGACATTGACGCCGTTGTCGAGCTAGCCCAATCCTACGGATTGGCGGGCATTATCGCCACCAACACCACGATCGCCAAGGAGAGCCTCAAAACCAAGACCCTGCTACAGACCGGTAACGCCGTTGTAGACGAGGCGGGGGGCATTAGCGGCGCTCCACTGCGATCGCGCTCGACCGAGGTGATTCGCTATATCTACCAGTGCACTGGGGGCACCCTACCGATTGTGGGGGTGGGGGGAATTTTTACCGCCGCTGATGCCTGGGAGAAAATCACCGCCGGGGCTACGCTGCTCCAGGTTTATACCGGCTGGATCTATGAAGGCCCCTGGATGGTGAGGCGGGTCTTAGCAGGACTGTTGGCCAAACTAGAGGAGCATCAGCTGTCTAGCATCGCCGACGCTGTAGGGTTGAGCCACAGGTCATAGAGCATTGAGCTGGATGTCGGTGCGCCCTACATGAATTTTTGAGGTTTAGATGTGTCTTATAGCTTGCCCTGGCTTTTGATGCGTAGGTAGCTTTCGACCAGCGGGTCTGAAATTTGGTGGGCTGGGGCGTCGAGCACTAGCACCCCGCGCCGTTTTAGGCGAGCGAAGGCGGCCTCGCGCTGGTTGAGCAAATCTAACGCAACGGCCCGCTGGTAGGCAGCATCGACTTCGGTAGTGGATTGGTGGGCTTGGCGATCGATCGCCGGATCCCGCAGCGTAATACAGAAGGGCAGGTGACGTGGGCGCAGCCGGGCCAGGGCCGAGAGCAGTTCGGCGCTGGCGGTTTCATCCACAATGTCGGTGATCAGCACAATCAGGGAGCGGCGGTGCTGCTGCTGGGCGGCTTGGGTGGCGGCGGCCAGATAGTCCGATTCTTCGAGCACGGGCTGAATGGGGGTGAGGCGATCGATCATCTGCTGAAAGTTGGCTCGCCCGCCCTTGGGAGGAAGCCATGTGTGCAGGGTGCGATCGAATATGCCCAGACCAACGCGATCGCCCCGGCTCGCTCCCGCCAGCGCCAGCGATAGCGCCGCATTCATGCCCCAGTCGAAGCGATTGAGCCCTTGTACCTGGGCGGTCATCAATCGACCGCGATCTAAAAGGATTAATAACGTTTGCTCGCGCTCTGGCTCTAGTACCCGCACTAGGGGCTGACTGAGGCGGGCGGTAGCCTTCCAGTCGATGAAGCGGGGGTCGTCGCCAGTGCCGTACTCGCGCAGCTCGGCAAACTCGGTGCCCACACCCATGCGCCGCTTTTGTTTGAGGGTGCCGGTGGCTTGGAGGGCGAGTTTGACGGAAAGTTGATTGAGGCCAATCAGATCGGGGTATACGGCGACAGTTTCGGCAGCTGGTATCGTCCAGTCTGTCCAGGCCAGGCCTAAGGGACTGCGCTGCTGGATTTGCAGGTCGCCCCAAGGATATTCGCCCCGCTGCTTGGGGTTGACGGTAAAGGTGAGGGTTTCGGGTTCCCGGCCGCTGAGGAAAATCTCAAGAGGCATGGTGGTGCCGTCGAAGGCGGTGGGGTAGTTGTCGAACAGACGCAGGCGCACAGGAGTAGAAGATTCCCCATGTAAAGAAATAGGGTTATCGCGTCCGATCGATAGGCGGTGGAGCGGATCCCGCTTGATTGTGGCGCGCCGAGATTTGACTCGGAACCCATCCCAAAACATCACCGCTAGGACTGCGACATCGAACAGCAGCAGGGCGAGCAGGGCTGCTGCAAGCCGGTTGGGACTGTCAAAAAAATTGGTGAGCAGGGTGACGACGAGCCCACCCCCCAGCAGTAATCCGTAGGTGCGCCCGGTGGGGATGATTGCCATTAGCGAGGCACCGCTACGCTGTCGAGTACGCCCTGAATGACGCGATCGCAGGTCAATCCATCCAGTTGCGCCTCGGCCCCTAACATTAATCGGTGGCGCAGCAAGGGCATGGCCACGGCCTTGACGTTGTCGGGGGTGACAAATTCTTGCCCGTTGATCCAGGCGTGAGCTTTGCTAGCGGCCAGCCACTGCACAGTGGATCGGGGGGAGGTGCCCAGCTCCAGATCCGCGTGCTGGCGGGTTTTGTGAGCCAGAGCCAGCAGGTAGTCGAGGATATTTTCCTGAACGGTCATGGCTTTGACGGCCTGACGAGCGGCGAGAATGTGGTTGGCGGCGGCGATCGGTTTGAGTTGGCCAATATCCAGCCGTTTGGCCTCAAACCCGGACTGGGCGTTGAGCAGCATTTGCTTTTCTGCCGCTGGGGCCGGGTAGCCGACCACGAGCTTGAAGAGAAAGCGATCGAGCTGGGCCTCGGGTAGGGGATAGGTGCCTTCAAACTCCAGCGGATTCTGGGTAGCCACTACCCAAAACAGGTCGGGTAAAGGATGGCTAGTGCCATCCAGCGTCACCTGCTGTTCTTCCATGGCTTCGAGCAGGGCCGACTGAGTTTTGGGCGGGGTGCGGTTGATTTCATCCGCTAAAAGGACTTGGGTGAACACCGGGCCTTTTTTAAGGGTAAAGGTGCGGCTGGTAAGATCAAAGACATTGGTGCCCGAAATATCCGACGGCAGAATGTCGGGGGTGAGCTGAATGCGGCCAAAGTCGGCTTGGATCAGCCGCGACAGGGCTCGCACCATCAAGGTTTTGCCGGTGCCGGGCACCCCTTCGAGAATGACATGCCCCCCCGCCAGCAGGGCCACTAACAGCTCCTGCACCAGGGGTTCTTGCCCTACCACCACGCCGCTGAGGGTTTTGCCAATGCGTGCGATCGCCCCCTGGAGCTCACTCTGTCGATCAGTTTGGCGCTCGGTCATGGCCCGCTGGTGTCTCCTGTGGTGTTGCCGGGGTAATGAAGGGATTGTACCCGCTTGAGCCAGTCACGCAGCTGACTTTCGCCCTTAAGGGTAGGGGGATTCAGAATTGCCGCCAAGTCAGTGGCGGGTAGGTTCGTCTGGGCATCCCAGGCAGCTTGCAGTTGCTCTACCGGCAGCAGCGTATTGCCCAGCCCCAGCGATTTTTGCAGGCGAATGCGCTCAGCCAGGCTCAGGGTCTGCACCACAAAGTCGCGGCTGCCTGCCTTGTGCAGCACCCCAGCCAAAGCGTAAATGTAGGCTCGGCTGTTGTCTACTTGTAGCGCTGGCAGGGTTTGCCGCTGACCCAGCCTGCGGTTGAGGGCCAGCAGCGCCAGCAGCGTTACCGCCAGGGCTTGAAGCACCACAATGGCCAGAGGTGTGCGAGCCAGGTAGTTGAGCCAGCTGGCGTCGTCGCTACCGACCTCGGTGGCGATCGCCTCCTCATCCCGGTAACCATGCAGGTACTCATCGACCCACACCCGCCCGCCCGCGCTGGTCACCAGCTCTGTCAACAGGGCAAAATTTCCCGGCTGGTTGGTGTAGGTGTTAGCGGCTAGGTGGGGCGTGGCCACCATCGTCACCTGCCCCGAGGCTAAGGCCTGCTGCCAGACCACCGCCCCAAACTCGTCTTCAAGGCCAACGCCCAGCTTTGGCCCTTGGCTGTAGCGGCGTCGAGTATCAACCTTTACCGGTCCGGCTTCGCTGGTCAGAGTTTGGGAGAAGGGGGCTGCCGTCGCTGGCACCTTAATGCCCAGTACTACCAGCCGATGTCCGGCTTCTATCCAGTCGGGCATCCAGGGCAGCAGGGCCGATAGACCCGGCTCGTCGATAAACCCCGGCAGCACTGCCACCAGGGTTTCGAGGATGGCCGCCCGATTTTGAATTAGGGTGACTGAGGACTCCTCGGCCTCCCCGAGCTGTTCGATCAAATTCTCCACCGGGCGCTGCCAGCGCTGCACGGTGATGCCCTGCTGCTCTAGGGAGCTGTACCAGCTACTGTAGCCTGCCGGGCCTTGGTGCCAGGTCGAGCCACTATCTGAATAGCTGGTGGCGGGAGCGCTAACTAGTATTAGCCCCAGCAGCAGCGCCAGGCTCAACGATGCCAAAATCCACCTGCGGCGGTTGAGGGGAAGCGATCGCGTCACGACTGGGCGATCTCCTGGTAGGCGCGGCGGCAGCGCTGGTAGGTTTCCTCCGTTGCCAGGGCCTCGCCGTAGGTGATGCGCTCGTGGGTGCGAATCAACAGTTCGTAGGGGCGGCTGGGGTCAGCAGCGATGCAGTCGAGGTATTCGCCATCGGTGCGGCTAGCGCGGTAGAGCACCCGCTCAGTGTCGTTGAGCCGCGCTAAACCCGCCATGTAAAGGGCCTGGCAGGCCCCAGCGTAGTTGCCCTGCTGGGCCAGCCGCTGCGCCTCACGCCACCAGTGAGCGGCCTGTTTGAGAGCGGCTTCGGTGGGGGTAGAGAACTGGATCGCGCTTGATTTAACCCGCCGCTGTCGATAGTCGAGATAGGCCAAAATGGCACGGTAGAGCAGCCAGCCTGTCCAGAGTGCCAGGGCTGCGATCGCCAACCAAAACAGCCCCTCGGCGAGTGGGCCGAGCCAGCCCCAATTAGGTACATCGGGTTGGTCAATATCGACCTGAGAAAACTGGTACTCAAACCATTCCCCCACGTTTTGCCCTCCCTGGCGAATTTGCCAGGCAAGAGAATCGGTGCGGTGGGTCAGGTCGGCCATTGCAGGGGAGAAGTCAAAGCTGGCCTCATTATGGCTCAGGAGCCCCAGTGAATCACCGGCTGGTTCTTCAATATTTAGAGCGCAGCTACCCCGCTAGTGCAAAACACGCTGTCGGGTGAATCGGCCTGACTTGCCACTGTGCTGACGGCGGTGAACTCTGCTGTTGTCAGTAGGGCTTCGACCTGGGCGACCTCATAGGCGGTAAATCCGTGTTGGGTTAACCCCTGGTCTTCTAAGTAGTTCTTTGACGCATAGCCAATCACTAAGCGTCCGGCGGGATTGAGCACGCGCCGACACTCGGCCAGTACCTGGGGCGCGTTGGCCCAAAAATATAGGGTGTTGACAGTGCAAACCTGGCTGAACTGCTGATCGGCAAAGGGTAATGCCTCGGCACTGGCCTGGTGAAGTTCGACCGTGCCTTGGTTAATTAGACTTTGAAAGTGCCGCTCACAGAGCCGCATAGCGTCGGGCGATCGCTCTACCCCCACCACCTGAGACGGTTTGCCTGTCGCCACCAGTTTGTGCATCAGGTCACCACCGCCGAATCCGATTTCGAGAATGCGATCGCCCGGCTGAAGCTGTAAAGTCTCTAGAACTAAATCGTTGAGAGCAGCATTGCGACGGTTGAGAAACTTCAGCAAGAGCCGTCCAAACCACCCCGAAGGATCGCCCAATTGCCGGGCCAAGAACGGCTTGAAGGAATTAATCCCCATAGTTTTGCTCCAGATAGAGGCGTGAAACGGTTTTGTCGCCAGTCGTTAGATTTTTGATTAAAACAACACCGGCAAAGATTTAACGCCATGGACTTCGACAGAGGGAATAAACTCCAGTTCTCTGCTAGGCACAATGCGAAGATTGGGCAGCCGTTCTAGCACGGCGCTTAAAACAATTTTGGCCTCCAACCTAGCCAGCGGCGCACCCAAACAAAAATGAATGCCATTGCCAAAAGCCAGGTGAGGATTAGGATCGCGATCGATTACAAACGCGTCGGCGTGCTCAAACTGAGCCTCGTCGCGATTGGCCGCACCCATCCAAACGGTGACCATTTCTCCGGCTGGAATAGTCTGCCCTTGGAGCTGAGTTTCGACTTGAGTAAACCGTGCCATAGCCTGTACTGGCGATCGATAGCGCAAGACTTCTTCAATTGCCAGCGGTAGCAGTTGAGGATCTTGTTTGAGCTGTGTGAAAGCCTCTGGATAGTCGTTAAAGCAGAGCATGGCGTTTCCCAAGAGATTGGTGGTGGTCTCGTTGCCGCCCACAAGCAGCACGATGCAAAAATCTACGAGTTCTTGGGCTGAGAGGGTCTCGCCTGCTTCGTGGGCCGCAATTAAATCGCTAATCAGGTCTTGACTGGGATTCTTGCGGCGCTCGGCTAGCAGGTGCCGAAAGTAGTCAGCCATGGCCGTTAATGCGGCCCTGTCGTAGACCACAATGCCGTCTGACCAGCGTTTGAAATCGCCGCGATCGCTCACTGGTACACCCAAAATTTCAGCAATCACAATCACCGGCAGCGGAATCGCTAAATCGTGCATAAAATCCATCTCACCTTGATGCTGAACCCCGTCAAGTAACTCATGAGTAATTTGCTTGATCCGAGGAGCTAGGGACTCTACCCGTCGGGCGGTGAAAACCTGAGCTACGAGCGATCGCAGCGTTCTATGCTTCGGTGGGTCGGTGAAATTTAGGCTTTCAGTCAAATCGGTTTGCTCGGGTAGCTGGGGAATTTTAGATGAGAACGTTTTCCAGTCAGAAAAGACTCGCTTGACATCGTCGTAGCGAAACACCATCCAGCTTTGGTGCGCTGGGTCGTAAAAGACCGGCCTGTCGTGGCGCATTTCGGCATACCACGCAAACGGATTGTGAAAAAGTTCAGAATTTTGCACAATACATCTCCTAATATCTAAAAATTTGCAAGGCAAACCGGGCCAGCTAAAGGTGGCTAAAGCGCTTAGCGCTTTTGAGGTAACTTGTCGGGTTGATGCTTAAAAACTAAGAGGCAGAAAACCAGCTGATGCCGGTAGTTATGGCAACGGCTGTTGCAGCGCCATACAGCGTGATGCCAATGAGTGAAAAGACTAAAAGTTGCCGGGGTGAGATGCCTGTAAGCGGACCAACAATGGCTACTGTCCAACTTCCTAAAAGCGGAGTCATGGGAATGAGAAACCAGACACCGTAGCGCTTAAAAGCCTGTCTAACGCGCTGCCCACCGCGTTTCTCAAGGCGCAGTAGCCAAGCGCGCGGTTGAGGAATCTGCATGAGGCGATCGTAGCCCCACAGCATCAGTGGAATAGGCAAAAAATTGCCTAGCACTCCCCAAAATACTGCTGAAACCGCGTCTAACCCCAGAGCCATGCCCGCCGCAACGGCCGCATAAACCTCGGCGTAGGGAAAGAACCCCACTGACCAGGTCGTCAGCGCTTTAGTGATGTACTCTGCTATTGACATGGTGGTGATTCGAGTTGGGATGGTAAGGGGTCGGATCGCTAGGACTGACAAAAACGGCAGGTTTGCTCCTCGGCAGGTTGCGGTAGGCATGGTAGAGCCCTGTCTTGACCGAAGGTTGAATGGCAAACCGCACCTTGCCGAGACGAGCAGTTAGTTTAGTGCAGCCGTTCAGAGGTAAGCAATCGTACCTCCCTAACTGCCTTGAACCAGGCAAAGCCCAGCAAGATCGAGTACCCAGAAAATAGGAATGCCGCGTAGCGTCCAGCAGTTTCGGGCTGCATGTTGCTCATCAGATCGGCAAAGCCAGCCAAGATGGGAATTTCCCCTAGCATGCCGGGCAGCACGAGGCAGATTGCGCCCTGTAACCAGTCTTTGGTTTCAATGCGCCGCCATCGCATCAGCCCGACAAAGACCAGCGTATACAGTGCGCCAGTGCTAGCAACGTTAAGCCAATATTCCATCACCGATCGCTCAAAGAAAATCGAGCCCACCTGCCGATAGGCCATGGTGGCCGCTGCCCAAATGCCAAATCCAACCAACACGAGGCTCAAACGATCTCTTGTGTTCATTGTGGTTACCTATGAAACGATGTTAACGTAATAGTCATTACGTTAATGATAAATGTAATAGCTATTACGCTAACTGTCAACATGAGTCGACCGACTGAACCTCAAAAGAAAGCTGAGTTGCTCGAAAAGTGCCTGGAGGTGGCCATTGAGACGGGTGCGCTAGACGCTAGCATTAACGCGATCGCCAAACGCATCGGCACCAGCGGGCGCATGCTGGTCTACCACTTTGGCTCGAAGCAAGAGCTAGAGCGCCAGGTAATCGCCCGGCTAGAGGTGCGTCTGCGCGCCCAGCTACAGTCGCTGCAAAGCACAGCTGTCGCAGATGCCG
Organism: Leptolyngbya subtilissima AS-A7; assembly: GCF_039962255.1. NCBI lineage: Bacteria > Bacillati > Cyanobacteriota > Cyanophyceae > Leptolyngbyales > Leptolyngbyaceae > Leptolyngbya > Leptolyngbya subtilissima. Next base: position 292,445 of record NZ_JAMPKY010000005.1, read on the forward strand.
ATACCGTTGCCGAGTCTCTGCTGGCGATGTGGCAGCAATTTACCACCCCAGAGATGCAGGGCTGGCTGAAGCTGACGATGGATCTCAACCTGCGGGCCATGCAGGGAGATGCCGAAACTCAACAGTTTCTAGAGCGCGAAACCCAGCAGTGGATTGAGTCACTGACGGCGCTGACGGGGGATGAAGCGGTGGCGCGATCGCTATTTCACCTATTTCAAGGGGCCACCCTCGACTTTTTGACTACCGGCAACGCCCAGCGCGGCGAGCAGAGCATAAAGGCATTTTTGGAAGGCATGCGATTCTCCTTTGAAGAGGCTGCGCCAACGCCCTCCAAGGCCGGTCTTTGACCTTCGCCAGACAAGGCCTAACCCTGCTCCTGGTCTAAGTCGATTTTGAGGGTGAGCCGTAGGGGCAAAAACAGCTGCCAACGAATGGCGATCGCACGGATGCCAAAAATTACCCCCATCGCGATCAATCGACAGAAAGGAGAGGGCATCAGGTGCAGCAGCGCCACATAAAGCATACCGCCCAGCACAATCGGCGTCGCATACAGCTCCCGCGACAGCAGCAGCGTCGGCCGATGGGTCACCACATCGCGAATAATGCCCCCGGCAATGCTGGTAATCAGGCCCATCACCACCGCCACCGCCGCCGAATGCCCAAAAGCTAGGGTTTTGTCGATCGCCTGCACCGCAAACAAAGCCACGCCCATGGCATCTAAATACGACAGCAGGCGCAGCGGTAGTTTAAGAATGAAGCGAATGCCTAGAAATGTGGCAAACGACGCGCCCATAGCCACCCAAAAAGCCGTCAAATCCTCTAGCCAAAACACCGGCACATCGAGAATCACGTCCCGCAGGGTGCCGCCGCCGATCGCTGTCAGCAGCCCCACCACCACAATGCTGAAGATATCGAGACGCTGCCGGGCCGCCGACAGCACCCCAGAGATGGCAAACACCGCCACCCCCGCCTGGGCTAGAACATATTCCATGGGGTTCTCCAACGCGGGAGCTTCTCTCCAAGCAAGAAGCTCTGCTGATTATCCCCTACTGCCCCGGTCGGGCTCGGCCCCAAGAGAATGGTGAATGAAAAGCCGCCCGGCGGCGATCGCCTCCTCGCTGCTAGGGTAAGTTTCGCCGTCATTGAGCACGGCCATCTCTGGGTTAATCACCCAGCAGCGGTAGCCCAAGCCTTGGTGATAAGTCACCCCAGCTACCCAGTCAGGGAATACCGAAACATGAATTAAACGACTGTTATCCATCGGTATTGGCCCCTTCAGCCTGTCATTCGACGCCTGTGAAACCCCGGCCTGTGCGCTCCGCTAAGCGAAACCCACGCGTCAGCTCAACCACTGACTTATCTATTAGGGGCGGCTCAATTTGGTTCAAGTGTACTATACTAATTAGACGAAGACAATGGACTTACAGCCAAGTCATAACCCCACTTCACTACAGCGTTTTTCCCCCAAGGGCGACTACCCTTCTAGGCTGAAGTGGGGTTTACTAAGGTCATCTTCCCGGCTCTCGCCCCAAGCCCACTCCATTCCGTTCACCCGATTCACCCCCAGGCAGCTATGGCATCTAAAAACAACGCAGGCTCCGAAAAGCAAAAGGCCCTGACCATGGTGCTCAGCCAGATTGAGCGCAACTTTGGCAAAGGGGCAATCATGCGCCTGGGAGAAGCCAGCCGCATGACGGTCGAAACCATCCCGACGGGAGCGCTAACGCTGGATTTGGCTCTGGGGGGCGGCCTGCCCAAGGGCCGAGTGATTGAAATCTATGGCCCAGAAAGCTCCGGTAAAACCACCGTCGCTCTCCATGCTCTGGCAGAGGTGCAAAAAAACGGCGGCGTAGCGGCCTTTGTAGACGCTGAGCATGCCCTCGACCCCGTCTATGCCAGAGCTCTAGGGGTCAACATCGACGAGCTCTTGATCTCTCAGCCCGACACGGGCGAAATGGGTTTGGAGATAGTCGATCAGCTGGTGCGCTCTGCCGCCGTCGATGTGGTGGTGGTTGACTCGGTAGCCGCCCTGGTGCCCCGCGCCGAAATTGAAGGTGAAATGGGCGATGCCCACGTGGGCTTGCAGGCCCGCCTGATGAGCCAGGCGCTGCGCAAAATTACCGGCAGCATTGGCAAGTCGCAGTGCACTGTGATCTTCTTGAACCAGCTGCGGCAAAAAATCGGCATCTCCTACGGCAACCCAGAGGTTACTACGGGCGGTAACGCGCTCAAATTTTATGCCTCAGTGCGCCTCGACATTCGCCGCATTCAGACCCTCAAAAAGGGCACCGAAGAGTACGGCATTCGTGCCAAGGTCAAGGTGGCTAAGAATAAGGTGGCACCACCCTTCCGCATTGCCGAGTTTGACATTCTCTTTGGCCAGGGGATTTCGACCATGGGCTGCCTGGTTGATTTGGCTGAGCAAACCGGCGTGATTGTCCGTAAGGGGGCCTGGTATAGCTACGGTGGCGACAACGTTGGCCAGGGCCGCGACAACACAGTGCAGCGCCTGATCGAAGACGCCGACTTTGCCGCCAAGGTGGAGGCCGAGGTGCGCGAAAAGCTGGCCATTAACGGTGCCCCTGTCACGGTCGAAGAGCCCGAGGACGATGCCGAAGCCCCTGATGACGCTGCTGAAGCCCTACTTGAGGATGAATAAAGCTGTGGCCAGCGGTGGTTGTTCAACCGCTGGCTCTCACCGGGGGTAGTGACGCTTGAGCACCGCTCGGGGGAGGATGGGGCTACGATTACTACGTTTTCCCTATGGATGCTCCCTCCAATCGCGCTAACTCGGGCACGGGCCTGGCTATTGCCACTGCGATCGCGATCGCAGCTGCGGTGGTGTTTAACACCCTCTTCAACCGCTTCCCGCCTGGGGGGCAAAACGTGGGTCAAATCGCCAACACGGTTTTGGAGGGGGTGCTAATTACTCCCGCCAACTACGCTTTTGCCATCTGGGGAATTATTTACCTGGGCCTGTTTGCCTACGCGATCTATCAGTTTCACCCTGAGCGGCGGCGGGAGCCTCAGCTCCAGCAGGTCAATAAGCTGCTAATTGTGGCCTGCGTGGTTCAGACGATCTGGATTGTGCTGTTTTCTCTCCAGCAGTTTGGCTGGTCCATTCTGGCCATGCTGGGCATTTTGATTCCCCTGATTGGCATTTATCTGACGTTGAATATTGGTCTAGATGGTCAACGACCAGCGTTGGGCCATCGTGTTTCTCGCCGCCGCCGCTGGATGGCGCACATTCCCTTTAGTCTCTACCTAGGTTGGATTGCGGTGGCCACCATCGTCAACGTGGCCTCGGCCCTCTACGCTTCAAGCTGGAGCGGTTGGGGCATTTCGTCGGTGACCTGGACGGTGGCCATGATTGTGCTGGCCGCCATTGTGGCTGAAGTGGTGATCTATCAGCGCGGCGACATTGCCTTTACTCTAGTGTTTGTCTGGGCGTTGGTAGCGATCGCCGTGCGCCAGAGCGATATTCCCGCCATTCGCTGGATGGCGCTGATCGCGGCGGGGGTACTGGTGCTTTGGCTGACTTCAGTAAAACAGGGCTGGCCGAAGCGATCGCAGGAGTAGTTGCCGCCATCGCTAATGGAACCGCCTATTCCCCTAGGCCCAACCCGAAGTCAAACCCAGTGGAATAATGGGAGGGTAGCGTTTTTCGCTACAGACCTTTTAACCGCCTTCCCATGACCCCTGAATCCGACTCAATGCAGCCCTGGCTTTCGCTCAAGCGGCTTTTTCTGATAATTGTGACGGCCCTGGTGGGGCTGGTAGTGGTGCAATCGCTGCTGAGTAGCTGGAATGAACCCCAGGTGGCGAGCCAGCTCCAGCTGTATCAAACCGACCTGCTGCTAGAGGGTAGCGCCTGGAAGGGAGAGGGGTTGCCCGAAGATCAGTGGCCGGTGATCCGCGAGGGCCTGCTGGGCAAAGACCCCGTGGACAACGCTAAAAAGCAGTATGAAGAGGTGCGGGAGGGGGCCGTTGAGGGCATGGATCGCTGGCAATCGCAGACAGCCCCCGCCGATTCCCTAGCCAATGGCCCTAACGCGGGTAAGCCCCTGGCCCGACGGCTGCAAAGCGCCCTAACCCAACAGCAGGCGCTCATCCATCGCCTCGACCTGCGGCTGGGCTTGATGGATGCTTACCAGGGCCAGCCTGAGGCCGCCCTGGAGCGCTGGCAACAGGTGCGCAACAGCGACACCGCCCCTGCCCCAGTGGTGCGCACCGCTGATACCCTGATTCGCCTCTGGCAAGACGGTGACGTGCTCCCCGAGGATGAAGCCTGGCTGGAGCAGGCGCTCAACGGCTGGTTTGAGTACCGTGCCCTCGACCGGCTCTACGGGGCGGAAGGTCGAGAGGGCGATCGCACTCAGCTCCAAACCCAGGAGCAAGAGACCGCTCAGGCCAAATTGGTCAAACTGGCTTTAGTAGGCGCATTGCCGACCTTTGGGGCGATCGTGGGCATCGGGCTGATTATTTGGCTGGTGGCCCAGCGAGTGCTGCGGGGCAGCCAGTCAGTGCTGCGCCAAAATGCCGACCGTGGCTGGGAGATTCCCTGGACGGGTGAAATCGTTTGGCAGGTGCTGATCGTCGGTTTTTTCTTTGTGGGGCAAATCTTTTTGCCCCTGGTGCTGGGCGGGCTAGGCTTCAGCAGCGGTAGCCTCAGCAGCCGAGGGCGGGCAATCTTTTCGCTGGTCTACTACCTGCTGATGGCGGCGGGGTCCTTGGCGGTGCTGTGGTGGTCAATTCGCCCCTACCGGCCGGTGCCGAAGGAAATGTTTAGCCTGAAGCCGTCGCGCTCTGGGCTGCTGTGGGGTCTTGGGGGCTACTTTGTGGCCGTGCCGCTAATGTTTGGCGTGGCCCTGCTCAACCAGCAGATCTGGCAGGGGCAGGGGGGCAGCAATCCGCTGCTGCAAACGGTGCTCGAAGAGCAGGATGGCGTGGCGCTGCTGGTGTTCTTTTTGACGGCGGCGACCGCCGCGCCCCTCTTTGAAGAATTTCTGTTTCGCGGCTTTTTGCTGCCCTCCCTGACCCGCTATATGTCGGTGGGCTGGGCGATCGCCCTCAGCGCCCTGATCTTTGCCGCCGCTCACCTCAGCCTGTCGGAGGTACTGCCCCTGACTCTGCTGGGGGCGATTTTAGGGTTTGTGTATACGCGATCGCGCACCCTGATCTCACCCATGGTGCTCCACAGCGCTTGGAACAGCGCCACCATGTTGGGTTTGTTTATTCTCGGCGGGTAGCGGCAGGATTTTAGCAGTTAGGCAACCCTTGTAGGTGCATCCTCTGAGAGGGTGCACCTACAAGGGTTCGGTCTTCAGAGCATAATAAGTAATATGTTTTCTCACACTTAACCTGTGCATAGACCATGGGTACCTCATCAAACAAGCGTCGAGTTTCAGTCACCATTGATGCCGGCTTGTTGGAAGCGATCGATCAAGTTTCTAACAATCGCTCAGCGGTGATCGAAGAAGCCTTGCGATTCTGGCATGTTCAAAAAATCAACGAGAAATTGAAGCAGTATTATCAAACCCAAAGCCAATCTGACCTAGACCACGAAGGGCAGTGGGCCGATTTTGCTTACCACCAGCTTGATGAAACTCTAGATCATGAAGGGCTTTAGGCGATGGCTGAGCCCTACCCCTTGCAAGGTCAAATTTATCTGATTAAAGCAATCCGTAGCCTAGGCGATACAAAAAAGCGGCCAGCGGTGGTGGTCTCAATCAATGTGCGCAACGAGCTGAGTCAAGCCGTGTTGGTAGTACCCTTCACTAGCGATACTCGCAGCGGCGAAACACCCACCCGCATCTTGCTCACAGCCGGTGAAGGAGGGTTAGAAACAGACTCTCTGGCCACCTGCGACCATGTGCTTGCCGTCCGCAAAGCCTATTTAGAGCAAGGCCCCTACGGCAGCATCAACCCCCTGGCGCTGCGGCGTATTCAGCAGGGAATTCAAATTGCCATTGGCATCTATCCTGTCGGCGCTATCATGGCCCCATGATCACCCTTCTCCACCTCTCCGACATCCACATGGGTAGCGGGTTTGCCCACGGTCGCCTTAACCCCGAAACCGGCCTCAACACCCGCTTAGAAGATTTCATTGCCGCCCTCACTCGCTGCATCGATCGCGCTTTAGCCGAGCCGGTCGATTTGGTGCTGTTTGGCGGCGATGCCTTCCCCGATGCCACGCCGCCGCCGCTAGTGCAGCAGGCCCTGGCCCGCCAGTTTTGTCGGCTGTCGGCAGCGGGCATTCCCACCGTGCTGCTGGTGGGCAACCACGACCAGCATGCCCAGGGCCTGGGCGGAGCCAGTCTATCGATCTACAGAACCCTAGGCGTGCCGGATGTGGTGGTGGGCGATCGCCTCGAAACCCACCGCATCGACACCCGCAACGGCCCGGTGCAGGTGGTCACCCTGCCCTGGCTGACCAAATCGACCCTGCTGACCCGCCCCGAAACCGAGGGCTTCTCTATGGCCCAGGTCAACGAGCTGCTGCTCGATCGCCTGCGGGTAGCCCTAGAGGGCGAAATTCGCCGCCTCGACCCCGCTATTCCCGCTGTTTTGCTGGCCCACGCCATGGTCGATACCGCCACCTACGGGGCCGAGCGATTTTTGGCCACCGGGCGGGGCTTCAATATTCCCATGGCAATGCTGGCCCGCCCCTGCTTTGACTACGTTGCCCTGGGCCATGTGCACCGCTACCAGGTGCTTTGCGAACAGCCGCTAATGATTTACCCCGGCAGCATTGAGCGGGTTGACTTCAGCGAAGAAGCCGAAGAAAAAGGCTATCTATTGGTTCAGGTGAGTAAGGAAAACACCCAGGCCGAGTTTTGCCCCCTACCCGTGCGCCCCTTCAAAACCATTCAGGTCAACCTCACCGAGGCCGAGCATCCCCAGGCTCGGCTGGAGCGGGCGATCGCCAAAGCCGATATCACCGATGCCGTGGTGCGCTGCCTCTACACCCTGCGCACCGACCAGGTTGACCAAGTCGACCAGTCTGCCCTAGAGACTATTCTGGCCGACGCCCACACCTACACCCTGCAACCCGAGCTGAAGGCTCAAACCAACCGCAGCCGCCTGCCCGAACTAGGCACAGACAGCACCCTTGACCCGTTGTCAGCCTTGGGTACCTACCTGGCCAACCGCGACGACCTCAGCGACCTAGCCGAGGCCATGATGACTGCTGCCGCTGCCCTGATAGCCGACGAAACCGAGGTTGACCTGCCCCCTGAGCCCGCCGACATAGACCTAGATGACTTGGATAACCTGGTGCTTGAAGAAACCGCCCAGCAGCTGCGACTGCTCTAGCCATCGTCTTAACCGACTGTAGAACCGCCCCTTGCAGTACCATTGAGCCCAGACCTTGAGCCCAGTGGAATTCTGTCTGCCCATGAACGAGGGCGAGTACCAACGCCGCATTAGCTACCGCTTGTTGCTGACGACCCTGTGGGCAACCCTGCTGCTGCTAGCGGTGCAAGCCATTGGTGGGTGGGCCAGCCAGTCGTTGACCCTGCTGGCCGAATCGCTGCACACCCTAGTAGACGGGTTTA